>NZ_BNTL01000007.1:0-175234 GCF_022179005.1 Pseudomonas sp. PAGU 2196
GGCATGGCTCATACGACCCTCGTTATTATGCTTATTAACCAATCTATCAACATCGCACTGTTCGGTAAGGCGAGTAGATCAGTGCGAGTACGCTTGGCAGTCCGTTCAAGAGCGAACGTGAGTCAACACCGGCACGCAGAAAGTCCTGCTTCAAAAAGTTATTCGACATCGATGTCTCAATGTCGCGCCGTGGGATTTACGTTATGCCTTGGCCCAGGGTGGGTCCAACGACATTTGCAGGGCGCTAATCATTACCTGAAGTTATCAATCAAGGCCTGAACCCACCCTGCACTTGTAGGAGCAGCCTTGTGCTGCGAAGAGGCCCGCTCATACACTGGCTATGGGATGCCGGTAAGGGCCCTTTCGCAGCACAAGGCTGCTCCTACACAGGACCTGAACCCTACCGACATGGTCAGACACTCTGAACCCGATCAGACCTTGATCAAGATGCCTTCGCTGCGCGCGGTCAAAGTCTTCGTCGCGGCCGCCAAATACCAGAATTTCACCCGTGCCGCCGAGGCCCTGTGCGTCACCCAGGCCGCCGTGAGCCGGCAGATCCGTGAGCTGGAAACCTACCTGGGTGCCGAACTGTTTACCCGTGTCGGCCGTGCGGTAGAGCTGACCGTGGCGGGTTCAATCTTCTTCGATGCGGTGCAGTTATCGTTCGTCAACATCTCCCAGGCGGCCGAGCGAATCCGCAGCAACATCAACCCCAAACACGTGGTTACCCTGTGCTGCTCGCCAGCGTTTGCCGCCCTGTGGCTGGGGCCACGGATGCCGAAGTTCTTCGAGCAAAACCCGGACATCGACATCAACCTGGTGACCACCCAGAACTTCCTGTCGATGGAGCCTGGCGTACGGCCGGACATCTACATCACCAAGCTGGGCAAGATCCAGGCCGGCTACAGCTGCCACCCGCTCAACCATGATGTGGTCTACCCGGTATGCAGCCCGCAGTACCTGGCGCAGCACCCACAGCTGACTACCTTGGAAGGGATTCGCGACGGCTCGCTGCTCAACCTCAGCCCCTATGGGCGCTCACAGGTGGCCGAGCACGTCGACTGGAATGTCTGGTTGGCGTTCCATGATGTCGACCTGAAGAGCCGTGCCAGCACGGCGCCGCATTTCTTCAATGCCAATGACTACAACCTGCTGGTGCAGCTTGCCCTGAGTAGCCAGGGCGTGGCATTGGGTTGGCACCACCTGGTGGGCCCGCTGGTGGAGCAAGGCTTGCTGGTGCGGCCGGTCGACCAGCAGTTGGTGCTCAAGGACACCTTCCATTTCCTGGCCTTCAACGAAGACAAGGAACATGACGCCAGTTGCCGACGGTTGCGCGACTGGTTGTTGGCGGAGTTTCAGCCGTTGCTGACGGCCGCCACTTAAGGCCCGGGTCACTGCACCGGCAAGAAATTCATCAACAACAGGCTTTGCGCATAATTGAGCCCGATCCGGCGATAGCGCTCGTCCAGCAGCTCTGCCAGCAAATCCAGCCGCGCCACGATCTTGCCGAACTCGACGGCGAAACTCAGGTTGCTGCCCTCCTCCGAAATCTCGTTGGAGAACAGCAACAGCACGCCATTCGCATCCTGCCGCTGGCTCAGCATCCAGGTGGCTTTCTCGATATTGCGTGCCGCGTTGTTGACGAACAGCGGGTCGATGGTGTCCGTCATGTAGAACTCGGTGCGCCCGCCATGGGCGGTAATCAGCATGCTGCCGATGGCATAGATGAACGCGCCGACCCGGTCCCCGCGAAACTCCGGGCTCAGCGCGTAACTCAAGGCGGCAAGGTCGCGGCGATTGCCCAGTTGCGCCAACGGTTGGCGCTGTTCGATGGCGATGCGGATCTGCCGCTCGGCCGTGGCGGCATCGACGTAGCCAGACATCTTCCACTGGTTGGGGTTGCGCAGGTACAGCTTGTTCATCAGCAGGTACAAGCTCTGCAGGTTGTCGCGCATCGACAGTGTCGCCAGGCGGTCGACGCTGGTCTGGAACAGCTCGCTGGGCTTGCCGTTGCCGAACTGGCTGACGATGTCACGGCCCTGCTCTTGGGTACAGGCGCACAGGCACGTCAGGGCGCCTGCCAACAGCAGGCCGGGGACTATTCTGAAAGGGCTTGCAACCATCGGCACCGGGTCGATATTCGGCGGCCGCACCGGGGATCAGTGCAGCCTGGCCAAGCATAGAGCCCAGGAAACCGAAAAAGTGCGATGGTCACATGGCGTGACGCAACATCTCCACCACTTGCGCATGCAACGCCGGGTCACCACAAGCCACCACACACCCGCCATGCTGCGCCGAGCTGCCATCCCAGGCCGTGATCACACCACCCGCCCCTTCGATGATCGGAATCAATGCCTGCACGTCATACGGCTGCAAGCTCGCCTCCACGACCACATCGACAAAGCCCGACGCCAGCATGCAATAGGCATAGCAGTCGCCGCCGTAACGCATCAGCCGGGCCTTGCCGGCCACGGTCTCGAACGCTGCCTTGCGCGCTGCGGTGTCGAACATGTCCGGGGTGGTGCACATCAGTGTGGCCGAGGCCAGGTCGGCGCAGGCACGGGTTCTCAGCGGCGTGCCACTGCGCCAGGCACCTTCCGGGGTGCCGACGAAGCGTTCGCCGGTAAAGGGTTGGTTCATCACCCCTACCCGCGGACGCGTGCCATCGTTCAAGGCAATCAAGGTGCCCCACAGCGGCAGGCCGGTGATGAACGCGCGGGTACCGTCGATCGGGTCGAGTACCCAGGTCAAGGGGCTGGTGCCCACTGCCACGCCTTGCTCTTCACCCAAAATGCCGTGCTCGGGATAGCGCGCCTGGATCAGCGCGCGCATGGCATCTTCAGCCGCCTTGTCGGCCACCGTCACCGGGTCGTACAACCGCCCGCCTTTGTCCTCGACGTCCAGGCTGGCACGGAAATACGGCGTGATCGCCACAGCGGCGGCATCGGCCAACTGCTCGGCAAAGGCGCGGAATTCGCCAATCTGTTCAGCACTCAGGGACATGGGGCAGGCCTCTTGAAGATGATGGAGGCCAGCATCATACCCGACAACCCGCGCCACAGCAGTCGCCTGCCATGGAGGCCGTTATTATGCCACTATCGTTACTTCATTTAACCGTCACTCAATCGTTGTACTAGGATACCCATCACCTCCCGAATGCGGCCCAGGATGCGGGCCTACAGCCAGACGGGAAATTGCACCACCGGACCTCATGGACGACACGATGAATTCGCACCTGCTCTACCCACAAATCGGCAAAGTCATTGCCAGCACCGGCAGCCGCCAATTCCCGCGCATGCTGCACGACCTGATCCAGGCCCACCTGACCATCGACGCCACGCACATACGCCTGCTGCCCGTGGCCCCGGCCGGCCCTGACGCCAACGCGCCCGTGATCAACGAGACCGTGTTTTCCTCGGACGTGCAGCCAAGCAGGGACTGCAGCGACCCGACGCGCTTGCACCTGATTCGCCGCAAAGGCGACGCCCGCTACGAAATCCAGGTGCTGCGCGCTGACTCCACCTACGGCTTCTCCGCCTTCGAACGCAACCGCCTGGACGACATCTCGCCCCTGCTGCTGCCGATGCTGGAAAAGCACATCGATGCCCTGCAACCCGCCGCCGAGCGCGCCACGCAAGAGAGCCTCGAACAGCGTTTTCTCGACCGCCTGGCGCAATCGGAGCTGAAGCTGTCCGAACGGGAGCGTCAGGTGTGCCTTGGCCTGCTGGCCGGGCATACCGCACCGGAGCAGGCCGAGCGGCTGGAGTTGAAGGTGAATACGGTCGAAAGCTATTTGCGCCGGGCGGCGATCAAGCTTGGCATCAGCGGGCGGCATTCTTTGATGCGCTGGATGTATACGGCAGTTTGATCTTGTAATCCCCACTCGGGCGCGAATCGCCGTGTAGGAGCAGCCTTGTGCTGCGAAGAGGCCGGTGATAACACCGTGAATCTTCGTTGCTATTACCGGCCTCTTCGCAGCACAAGGCTGCTCCTACAAGGGTTGAGGTACAGGGCACCTCAATCCCGCGCCAGCGCCTCGATCGGGTCAAGCCGTGCCGCGTTGCGCGCTGGCACAAAGCCGAACACCACCCCAATCAACGTCGAACAGGCAAACGCCATCACGATCGACGCCGGTGAGAACACCATCTCCCACTGTTTGACGAACAACTCGAACAGGTAGCCGATCCCATACGACAAGCCAATACCGACCAGCCCGCCAAACAGGCAGACCATCACCGCCTCCACCAGAAACTGCTGACGAATGTCCGACTGCCGTGCCCCCACCGCCATGCGAATGCCAATTTCGCGGGTACGCTCGGTCACCGACACCAGCATGATGTTCATCACCCCGATACCGCCCACCACCAGCGAAATCACCGCGATCAGCGACAGCAGCAGGGTCAGCGAGCGGCTGGTCTTTTGCACGGTCTGCATGATGCTGTCGAGGTTGTTGGTGAAAAAATCCTTGGTGCCATGGCGTTGCAGCATCAGCTTGGTCACCTCCTCCTCGACCCGCTTGCTGGGCACGCCGTCCTTGATGCGTACGCTGATGCTGTCCAAGTGGCGTTGGCCAAGCACGCGGCCGGCAGCAGTCTCGTACGGCACCCATATATTCAGCTGGTTGCTGGCGACGAACAGGTTCTTGTTCTCGGCGGTAACGCCGATCACCGTGCACGGCAGGTTCCCCACCAGGATCACCTGCCCCAGCGGATCTACGTTGGGGCCGAACAGGCGCTTGCGGGTGTTGTGGTCGATCACCACCACCTGGGCCTGGCGCCGTGCGTCCTCGGCACTGAACACAATACCGGCGGCCAGGGGAATGTTGCGCACCTGGAAGTAGTGTTCGCTGACGCCATTGAGCTGCACATCGACATCGAGGTTGCGGTAGCGCACCAAGGTACTTTGGCCGATCACCGGGGTGGCGCTGTCGACGTAGTACAGCGCGTTGAGCGCAGTGACGTCGGCGGGCACCAGGGTTTCGATGGTCTTCGCCCGGCTGTCTCCAAAGTTGCTACCCGAATAGATATCGATGGTGTTGCTGCCAATTGCCTGGATGTCCTTGAGCACGTAGCCCTTGGCCCCTTCGCCGATGGCCGAGATGGACACCACCGAGGTGATGCCAATGACAATCCCGAGCATGGTCAACAAGGTGCGCATGCGGTGCGAGATCAAAGCGATCCAGGCCATCTTGAAGGCCTCGCGGAACATCCCCAGGCTAGCGACCAGGCGCCTTGCTGGCGAAGCGGCCGGTGCAGGCTCGGCCACCGGGGTGGGCATGGCTGCGGTGCCCGTGCGCCGGTCGCTGACGATTTGACCGTCGCTGACCTCGATGACCCGTTCAGCATGCGCGGCGACCTTGGGGTCGTGGGTCACCAGGATCACCGTGTGCCCGGCTGCGTGCAGCTCCAGCAGAATATTCATCACCTCTTTGCCGCTGGCCGTGTCCAGAGCACCGGTCGGCTCGTCGGCGAGGATCACCTGGCCACCGTTCATCAGCGCCCGGCAGATACTCACCCGCTGCTGCTGCCCGCCGGACAACTGGCTGGGGCGGTGTTCCAGATGCCCGGCAAGGCCCAAGCGCGTGAGCAGCTCACGTGCCCGGTCGTGGCGTTGCCCGTGCGCAGTGCCGGCATACACTGCTGGAATCTCGACGTTGTGCAGGGCATCCAGGTGCGGCAGCAGGTGGTAGCGCTGAAAGATGAAGCCAAAATGGTCGCGGCGCAGCGCCGCCAAGGCATCGTCGTCCAGCGTGCGCGTCTCTTGGCCGCCGACCTGGTAGCTGCCACTGCTGGCGTTGTCCAGGCAGCCGAGGATATTCATCAGGGTCGACTTACCGGACCCGGAAGCGCCGATGATCGCCACCAACTCGCCACTGTGGATCTGCAGGTCGATACCCTTCAGCGCCAAGAACTCGCGGTCGCCGGCCAGAAAACTGCGGCTGACCCCCTGCAGGCGCAACAACGGCTCGCCGTTGCTGCAGGCAACGGCGCTGTGTGCGCTCAGCTCGACATTCATGTTCATGCTCACGCCCCTGCTTCGCCAGACACCGGTTCGCCGATCACCACACGGTCACCTTCGGCCAGGCCATCCTTGATCTGCACTTTGACGTTGTTGTTGATCCCCGCCTGCACGTTGCGCACCTGAGCGAAGCCCTTGGCATCGAGCACCCGCACCGGGAAGCTGCCGTCGCCATTGCGCGCGCCCAGGGCGGCCACCGGCACAGTGAGCACGCCTTGGGCCGTGTCGAGCACGATGTGCACCTGCGCGGTCATCGAGATGCGCAGGCGGTGCTCGGGGTTCGCCACCTCAAACAGGGCGTTGTAAAACACCGCGCCATTGGGTTTCGTAGCGCTGCCATCGCTGTTGTCGGTGCTTTGCGCGTAGTTCTGCGGGGCCGGTTCGGTGCCGCGCAGCTTGGCGTAGTAGCGTTTGTCTTCACCGAGGATGGTGAAGTACACCGGTTGGCCTGGGCTGATGTGGATCACATCGGCTTCCGACACCTGCGCCTTGACGGTCATGGTGTCGAGGTCGGCCAGCTTGAGCAGCACGGGCGCCAACTGGTTGGCGATCACGGTCTGCCCTTCTTGCGTGACGATGCCCACCACATGGCCGTTGATCGGTGCATTGATACGGGTGTAGCCCAGGTTGACCTTGGCCGTGTCGATCTCGACCCGGGCACTCTGGATTTGCGCATCGAGCGAGCGCACGGCGGCCTGCTGCACCTCGTATTCGGACTCGGCGTTCTCGAAGTCCTGGCGCGACACCGACTCGTCGGCCTGCAGTTCGCGATAGCGCTCATAGACCCGCCTGGCCTGCTTGAGCTGGGCCAGGCTAGAACGGCGCTCGGCCTGCAATTTGTCCTCGTCGACCTCAGCCTGGCGCAAGGTATTGCGCAGCACCAGCGGGTCGATTTCGGCCAGCCACTGGCCCTCGGTGACCTTGTCACCCAGTTTGACCTTCAACGAGCGCAACTGGCCCGACACCTGGGCGCCGACGTCCACCTGCTTGATGCCCTGCAACGTGCCGGTGGCCAACACGGCGTTTTCGATGTCGCCACGCTCGACCGTGGCGGTGATGTACTGCGGCGGCTTGGCCGGGGCCTGGACGGCATACAGCGTGATGCCGGCGACCAGGGCCACGGCGATGCCGAGGCTGTATTTGCGGAATCTGGACTTTTCCATGAACACTCACTATCTCTTCGGGTTCGCATGACCCGGCCCCAGTGGGGCCGGGAAGGCCCATCTTTAACGGGTAACCTTGCCGTGGTGCAGCGCCTGCCCGTCGTGCCACCAGGCCGCCAGGCTGAACACATCCGGCACCTTGAGGATGCTGAAGTGGTCACCGGGCCCCTGCCACAGCGCAAGCTTGGGCATCAGTTGCTGCCAACCGGCCTGCATGGCGGCATGCTCGCGGGCATTGCCCAAGGCATCCAGGCCCGGGTCATCCACCAGCACCAGGCCGACCGGCCCGTGGTAGCTCAACGTTGGCCGGTAGGCCGTGCGCAACGCCGTGGCGAAGGTCCGTACGGTGCCGTCCAGCGCCCCTGGCTGCGACCGCGCCGGCAGTAATCCGACCCGCACCATGGCCGCGTGCAGCTGGCTCAACTGCTGGTCGTCGCTGGCCTCGGCAAAGGCGCCTGGGTCAATACCCAGGGTTTTGCCGGTAGACAGCTGCAACGCCTCGATCAGCCGCTGCAACGCTTCGCCCAGGGTGTAGGGCTGGCCACAGGTGCCGCCCTCGCCCGGCGCTTCGCTGTCGATCAGTGTCAATGAACGCACCTGCCGCCCCTTGGCCTCGAACCGGGCAGCCATGGCATGTGCCACCCAGCCACCAAACGAATGCCCGACCAGGTTCAGCGGCCCTTGCGGATAAAGCGCCTCGATGGCCTGCACATGGCAATCGGCAGCAGCCTCCACCGAAGTGTGCGGCACCGAGCAGCCGTCCAGCCCCCGCGCCTGAAGGCCGTACAGCGGCCAGTCCGGGCCCAGGGCCTCGGCCAGGCCTATGAAACTGGTGACGCTGTCGCCAGCCCCCGGCACGCAAAACAACGGTGCATGCCCGTGCTGACCGGTCTGGATCGCCACCAAGGGCTGATAAGCCGCTGCCTTGGTGATGTTCGTGCTAGGCACACTGCCCAGTAGCTGGCCAAGCGCCTGACCGAGCGCAGCCACGTGGGGCGCCTGCATCATGCTGCGGTGGTCCCCCGGCACGCCCAGGAGCACCAGGGCCTGGGACGGCAGCGTCTCGCGCCAGCCCAGAGTCGACTGGCTGTCACTGCCCTGTTCGGCGCGCAGCAGGTGCACCGGCACGCTCAACGGTGAAGGGCGGTAATGTGCCAGCGCATGGCCGTGTGCCAGTTCACGGGTGAAGTAGTGCAGCAGTTGCACGTCGCTCATGCTCGCCCACAGCCCATAGAGCAACTGGTGCTCGCGGCAGCTGGCGACCAGCGTGGCAAAATCGGCCTGACCGGCCTCCAGTTGCTGCAGGCGTGCCAGCTTGTCGGCGCCTGCCGGGCCTTGCGTGCGCCAGAACGTGCTGCAGTTCAACAACAATTGCCGTTCGAGTGCACGTGGCCCCTCCCAGCGCGCCTTGCCCTGGTCGGCCAGGCGCGGCACATAGGTGTCGATCAAACCGAGGAATTCGACCTCCTCGTCCACACCCAGCAATTGGTTAGCCATTTCGAAGGCCAATACTCCGCCGAACGACCAACCTGCCAGGCGATACGGCCCGTGTGGCTGCACGCTGCGCATCTGATCGATCTGGTAGCGGGCCAGGCACTCGAGCGTCTGTGGCTGCGCTTGATCGGCCGGGATGCCGGGCAGCCCATAGAGGGCGAAATCACCGGGCAAGTGCTGGCCCAGCACCGGGAAGTAGAAATCCAGGCCGGTGAATTCGTGAACCAGGAACAGCGGCGTCTGGCTGCCCCCTGCACGCACCCGGATCACCCCGCGGTGCG
Organism: Pseudomonas sp. PAGU 2196; assembly: GCF_022179005.1. NCBI lineage: Bacteria > Pseudomonadati > Pseudomonadota > Gammaproteobacteria > Pseudomonadales > Pseudomonadaceae > Pseudomonas > Pseudomonas sp. PAGU 2196. Next base: position 8,957 of record NZ_BNTL01000007.1, read on the forward strand.
CAGCGTCAGGGCTGCCGAGCCTGGCCGCCAGCAACGCTACGCTGGGGTGCTGGAACACATCGTTGATGGCCACCTTCAGGCCCGTCTTGGTCATCTTGTCGACCAGCCGGATTGCCGCCAGGGAGTGGCCGCCCAGCTCGAAGAAGTTGTCGTGCCGCCCTACCCGCTCAACGCCCAGCAGCTCGGCCCAGATCGCGGCCAGCAGGGTTTCGGTTTCGCCTTCTGGGGCTTGGTACACGCGTCTTTGCAGGGCGTCGGTATCCGGTAATGGCAAAGCCTTGCGGTCGAGCTTGCCGTTGGGGTTCAAGGGCAGTGCCTGCAGGTGGACGAACAGCGCCGGCACCATGAAGGTCGGCAGGCGCCCGAGCAATGCCGAGCGCAGCGCCTCTACCGGAAACGACTCGCCCGTGTAGTAAGCGAGCAACTGCTGCTCATGAGCGATCACCACGGCCTCCTTGACCCCCTCTATTCGCGTCAGGCAGGCCTGGATCTCGCCCAGTTCGATGCGCAAGCCGTGGATTTTGACCTGGTCATCGTTGCGGCCCAGGTATTCGATGTTGCCATCGGCCTGGTGCCGCGCCAGGTCGCCGGTGCGGTACAGGCGTGCACCAGGGCGGGTGCTGAACGGGTCGTCGAGGAAGCGTTCGGCGGTCAGTTCGATGCGGTTGAGGTAGCCTCGGGCGACTTGCACGCCGCCGATGAACAGCTCGCCAGCCACGCCTTGCGGTACGGGTTGACCCTGCGTATCGAGTACATACAGCGTGGTGTTGGCGATCGGTTTGCCGATGGGGGTGTTGTCCGGTGCCGTCACGCAGTGCCAGGCGCTCACGTCCACCGCTGCTTCAGTCGGGCCGTACAGGTTGTGCAGTTCGACGGCTGGCAATTGCGCGTGGAAGCGTCGGACCAGGCTGCCCGGCAAGGCTTCGCCGCTGCACAGCACGCGTTTGAGCCCATCGGCCGACGCGTCGCCATGGGCCAGGAACACATCCAGCATCGAGGGCACGAAGTGCAAGGTGGTGACGTTTTCGCTACGGATCACTTGACGCAGGTATTCCGGATCGCGATGGCCGCCGGGACGCGCCATGACCAGACGTGCGCCGGTTTGCAGCGGCCAGAGGAACTCCCACACCGACACGTCGAAGCTGAACGGGGTCTTCTGCAAGACCACGTCGTCTGCACCGAGGTTATAGGCGTCTTGCATCCACAACAGGCGGTTAACCACGCCGGCATGCTCGTTCATTACGCCCTTCGGCAAGCCGGTGGAGCCTGAGGTGTAGATCACGTAGGCCAGGTGACGCGGGGTCAAGCCGGTGACAACTGGGTTGCTGGACGGCTGGGCGTTCCAGGTCGGCTGATCCAGGTCGATAACCTGGGCCGAATCCGGTACGTGCCGCGTAGCACTGTGCACCAGCACCGCCACCGGCGCGCTGTCGCTCAGCATATGCCGCACGCGCTCCGCTGGGTAATCGGGGTCAACCGGCACATACGCGCCGCCCGCCTTAAGAATGGCCAGCAAGCCAACCACCATCGACAGCCCACGTTCAACGCAGATCGCCACCCGATCATCAGGTTTAACACCCAGTTCAATCAGGTGATGCGCTAATCGGTTGGCCTGCTCATTCAGCTGGCAATAGCTCAGTACCCCTTCTTCGGCTTTAACCGCGACCGCATCCGGCGTACGCAACACCTGCGCCTCGATCATCCCGTGCAGGGTCTGCTCAAGGTCATAATCCACCGCCGTGTCGTTAAAGCCCTGCAACAAGCGCTTGCGCTCATCGTCATCCGGCAACCCGACATGGCCCGGAATGGCCCGATCGCTCTCCACGAAGGCCCACAGCAGTTGTTGGAAATACCCCGCATAACGCGCGATGGTCGCCCGCTCGAACAGGGCTGTGGCAAACACGATACCGCCGGCAAAACCTTCGGCGCGCTCACCCAGGCTCAGGCTCAGGTCGAACTTGGCAATGCACGCAGGCCCACTCACTGCGCTCACCGACAGGTCGGCCAGTTGCAGCGCCTGGCGCTCCGGGCTGGCGTCCCAGTCCAGGGTGGCCTGGTACAGCGGCGTATGCGCAAGGCTTCGGCGCGGACGCAGCAACTCGACCACCTGCTCGAACGGCAAGTCTTGATGCGCCTGCCCGCCCAGCACCACGGCCTTTACCCGGGCCAGCAGCGTGGCCACATCCGGTGCCCCCGAGGTGTCCACACGCAACGCCATGGCATTGACGAACATGCCGACAAGGCCATCCACTTCAGCCTGCCTGCGGTTGGCTACCGGCGAGCCGATCACCACTTCATCCTGGCCGGCCAGCCGGCTCAATAGCACCGCCCAGGCCGCCATGAACAGCATGTAAGGCGTGACGCCATGGCGCCGGCACACGGCTTTGAGCTCGATACTCAGGCGCGGGTCCAGGCTCAGCGCGACGCTGTCACCGGCATACTGCTGACGCTCCGGCCGTGGGTGATCCCAGGGCAAGCTGAGCAGCGCCGGTGCCCCGGCCAGCAGGCCAACCCAGTAATCGGCCTGTTGGCGCAGCGCATCGCCGCTCAGCCAGCGCCGCTGCCACAAGGCATAGTCGATGTACTGCACGGGCAAGGCCGGCAAGGGGTCGTCGCCACCGCAACTGAAGGCTTGGTACAACTCGCCAAGCTCGCGCACCAACACCCCCAGCGACCAACCGTCGGCCACCAGGTGGTGCAAGGTCAGCAGTAGCAGGTGGTGGTCCTCGGCCAGCTGCAGCAGGCGCCCACGCACCGGCAGGTCGCGGCTAAGCACGAAGGGTTGGCTCGCCTCCTGGCGGATCAACGCCGCAATAGCGGTTTCATCCAGGCCCTGGCAAAGGTCCCGGCCAAACAGGAAGCCTTCGCTACCGGTTGCTAACACCACCTGCGGCTCGCCTTCCTGTTCGACAAAATGGCTGCGCAGGCTTTCATGGCGCTCGACCAGGCGCCTTAACGCGCGCTCCAGCGCCCCAGAGTCCAAACGGCCCTCCAGGCGCAGGGCCAGGGGAATGTGATAGGCCGCGCTGGCCTCCTCCATCTGCGCCAGAAACCACAGCCGCTGCTGGGCGAACGAAAGCGGTAAAGCACCGTCACGTGTGCCCGGCTGGATGGCCGGCAAGGCATCACCGTCACGCGCAAGGCAGGCGGCCACCGCTGCCAGGCTGTCATCGGCAAACAGGTCGCCCAATGCCAGCTCCAGCCCCAGGCGTTGGCGAACTTGGGCCAGCATGCGCATCGCCAGCAGTGAATGGCCGCCCAATTCGAAGAAGCGGTCGTGACGCCCGACGCGTTCCAGGTGCAGCAGTTCGCCCCACAACGTGGCCAGCGCCTGCTCGCGCTCGCCTTCCGGTGCTTCGTACACTGTCACCGCCAGGTCCTGGGGCGCCGGCGCCGGCAACGCCTGGCGATCAACCTTGCCATTGTTGTTCAGTGGCATCCGCGGCAATGCCACAAATGCGGTAGGCACCATGTAATCCGGCAAGCGCCCACGCAGGAAGGCACGCAGGTCAGCAGCCTCCACTGGGGCCTCGTGCCGGGTAAACCAGGCCACCAGCCGCAGTGGGCCCTGCTCGTTCGGCACAGCCATCACCACGACTTCACCGACACCCGGTGCCAGTGCCAACTGCTGCTCGATTTCGCCCAGCTCGATCCGGTAACCGCGAATCTTGACCTGGTCGTCATTGCGCCCCAGGCACTCCAGTTGGCCGTCGGCCTGCCAGCGTACCAAGTCGCCGGTGCGGTACAGCCGAGCGCCCGGCTGCGGGCTGAACGGGTCATCGATAAACCGCTGCGCCGTCAGTTCTGGGCGGTTCAGGTAACCCAGGGCCACGCCGTCGCCGCCGATATACAGTTCACCGACCACGCCTTGCGGCACGGGCTGTTGCCAGGCGTCCAGCACATACACCTGGGTATTGCCGATCGGCCGGCCAATCGGCACTTGGGCTGCATCGGGCGCCAATTCACGCACCTCGCAAGTCACCGCGAACGTGGTGGTTTCGGTGGGCCCGTAGCCATTGAGCAGGCGCAGCCCAGGTGCTTTGTGCAGCAGCGTGCGGAAGGCTGCAGGTTCGGCACGCTCACCGCCGCTGATCAGCACGCGAAGCGCGGCCAGGGCCTCGGGGATCAACTGCACGTACTGGTTGAACAACGCCGTGGTCAAGAACAGAACGGTGATGCCCTGCTCCGCCAGCGCCTTCGCGAAAAGCGCTGGGTCGACCAGCGTGCGGTGGTCGATCACCCGCACCTGCCCGCCATTGAGCAACGCGCCCCACACTTCCAGGGTGCTGGCATCGAACGCCGGGTTGGAAGCGAAAGCGATGCGGTCGCTGGCCAGCAACCCGGCATACCGCTCGTTCAGCACCAACCGCGCGATACCCCGGTGCGGCACGCACACGCCCTTGGGTTTGCCCGTGGTGCCAGAGGTGTACATCACATAGGCCGCACTGCCAGCGTCCTGGGCCACCCCAGGGTTGTGGCCAGGCTGGTCATCGAGGACCAGTTGGTCCAGGTCGACCCGCCGCACCGCATACTCAACCGGTGTGCCAGCAAGCGTCAGCAGCGCGGTGGCCTGGCAATCCTCGACCATGAAGGCCTGGCGCTCGGTCGGGGCATGAATGTCGAGCGGTACATAGACCGCGCCACACTTGAGCACGGCCAGTTGCGCCACCAGCAAGTGCAACGTGCGCGGCAGCAGCACGGCCACATAGGTACCCGGTGCCACACCTGCGCCCATCAGGTAATGGGCCAGGCGGTTGGCGCGTTCGTTGAGTGCCCCGTAGCACAGCGCCTGGTCGCCCTGCACTGCCGCCACGGCCAGGGGATGGCGCGCTACGCGCTGCTCAAACAGCTGCTGCACGGCCAGGTCACGGGGGTAATCGCGCTGCGTGGCATTGAAACTGTGCAGCAGGGTCTGGCGCTCGGCGTCGCCAAGCAACGGCACCTGTGCCAGCGGCTGTTGATCATCGCCGATCATGGCCCAGAGCACGGTTTCGAAGTAGCCGACATAGCGCCGCACGGTTGCTTCGTCGAACAGCGAAGTGGCGTAGTCCAGGCTGCCGGCCAGCGTGTCGCCGAATTCGCCGAGGTTCAGCGTCAGGTCGAACTTGGCGACCTGGCCAGCCTGGGCCACGGCCTCCAACTGCAGGCCCGGCAGTTGCAAGGCGCCACCTTCGATCGCCTGCCAGTTGAGCGTGGCCTGGAACAAGGGGGTGTGGCCGAGGCTGCGCACTGGGCGGACGATTTCCACCACCTGTTCGAACGGCAGGTCTTGGTGCGCCTGTGCCTCCAGCACGCGCGTACGGACCTGCTCCAGCAGGGTTTGCGCCGTCGGTGCGGCAGCCGTGTCGATGCGCACGGCCAGGGTATTGACGAACAAGCCCACCAGCGGCTCCAGCTCGGCACGGCCGCGGCCCGCCACAGGGCAACCGATGACGATTTCGCCCTGACCGGACAGCCGCGTCAACATGGCGGCCCAGGCGCTGAGCACGGCCATGTACAGGGTTACCCCGTGGCGCTGGGCCAGGCTGCGCAGGCCAGCCGCCAGGCGGGACTGCAACTGCAGTGGCAGGCTTGCGCCGGCAAAGTCCTGGCGTTCGGGGCGTGGGCGATCACTGGGCAGCTTGAGCAGGCTGGGCGCGCCGTCCAGGGCCTGGCGCCAGTAATCGGCCTGGCGCTGCAGCTGGGCGCCGGCCAACCAGCGGCGCTGCCACACGGCATAGTCGCCGTACTGGATGTCCAGGGCCGGCAGCGGATTATCCTGGCCCTGGCAGCAGGCCGTATACAGCGCGCTCAGTTCGCGGGTCAGCACGCCCAGCGACCAGCCGTCGGCAACGATGTGGTGCACGGTCAGTGCCAGCACATGGTGTTCTGCGCCTAGACGCAGCAAACGCGCTCGCAACAGCGGCCCGTGAGCCAGGTCGAAAGGCGCACTGGCCGCTTCATACAAGCGGGCCGGCAGCGCATCGACGCTCAGGTCTTCACGCTGGAACCAATCGGCACCCGCAGTGGTAGCCAGCACCACCTCGGCACTTTCATCGCGTGGTACGAAGCGGCTGCGCAAGGTCTCGTGGCGCTCGATGATACCCAGCAAGGCTGCTTCCAGCGCATCGGCATCCAGTGCCCCGCGCAGGCCCAGGGCCAGCGGCACATTGTAAGCCTGGTTGCCGCCTTCCATTTGCGCCAGGAACCACAGCCGCTGTTGGGCGAACGACATCGGCAGCGGCGCATCGCGCGGCACCGGGCGTATCGCTGGCAGCTCACTGCGCCCGGCATGGGCCAGTACCTCGGCAACGGCGGCCAGCTCGGGGTTGGCGAACAGGTCGGCCAGGCTCAGTTCGACACCCAAGCGCAGGCGCACCTGGGAGACCATGCGCATCGCCAGCAGTGAATGCCCGCCCAAGCTGAAAAAATGGTCGCGACGGCCGACTCGCTCAACGTGCAGCAACTCGGCCCATAGTGTTGCCAGCGCCTGCTCCAACGCCCCTTCGGGGGCCTCGTAGACCTGCTCGAACAGCGCCGAGCGCTCCGGGCGTGGCAATGCGCGGCGGTCGAGTTTGCCGTTGGCCGTCAGCGGCAACGCCGGCAGCTCGACATAGGCCACCGGCACCATGTATTCCGGCAGGTGCGCCTGCAATTGGCTGCGTAGGCCTTCTGGGGTGAGCGGTTCGACGTCTGCCTGGGCGGTGAAGTAGGCCACCAGGCGCGGCTGGCCGGGCTGGTCCTCACGGGCCAGTACCACGGCTTCATCGATGCCAGCCAGGGCGTTCAGCCGACTTTCGATCTCGCCCAGTTCGATGCGCACACCGCGGATCTTGACCTGGTCGTCGTTGCGCCCCAGGTAGTCCAGGGTGCCGTCCGCCAGCCAGCGCACCAGGTCGCCTGTGCGGTACATGCGCCCACGGGCGACGAAGGGGTCGTCCAGGAAGCGCTCGGCGGTGAGCGCCGGGCGGTTCAGGTAGCCCCGGGCAACCCCGGCGCCACCAATGTACAGCTCACCTGGCACACCCAGCGCGACAGGCTGCAGGTGTGGGTCGAGTACGTACAGACGGGCGTTATCGACCGGCCGACCTATATGCAGCGCCCCGCCCGCTTCCACCGCGCCGGAGCTGGCCACCACCGTGGTTTCGGTCGGGCCGTAGTTGTTGACCACGGCAAAGCGCTGGGTGCGGTTGAACTGGCGCAGGCGGTCACCGCCGATCAACAGGGTGCGCAGGGTCGGGTGTTCGAGCTGATGGTTGAAGGCATACTCGGCCACCGGCGTCGGCAAGAAGCTCACGTCCAAGGGCTGCGCCTGCCACCAGGCAAGCATGGCATCCAGGTCGTCGTTGCCCTCCGACGCCGGCGCCAGGTGCAACGTAGCCCCGGCACACAACGCCGGCCAGACTTCCCAGGCCATGGCGTCGAAACCAAAACCGGCCAGGCTCGAAGTGTGCCGGCCATGGCACAGGTCGAAGGCGCGGCAGTGCCAGTCGACCAGGTTGTTGACGGTCTGGTGCTCGACCATCACACCCTTGGGCTGCCCGGTGGATCCGGAGGTGTAGATCACATAGGCCAGGTGGCTCGCGCTCAGCCCCGGCACAACCGGGTCGCTCTCGCATACAGGCCAGTGCGGCTGGTCGAGCAGCACCACCGGCACCGCGACAGGCCCCAGGCGCTCACGCAGCGCCTGCTGCGTCAGCACCGCTACCGGGCCGCTGTCATTCAGCAGGTAGTGCACGCGCTCATCCGGGTGGGCGGGGTCTACCGGCACGTAACCGGCTCCGGCCTTGAGTACCGCCAACAAGCCCACCAGCGTCTGAAGGCTGCGCCGCGCCACCACGGCGACGCGGTCGTCAGGCCGCACGCCCAGGTTGATCAGGTGCTGCGCCAGGGCATTGGCCTGGCGGTTGAGCTCGGCGTAACTCAAGCGCGCGCCGTCACAGGTGGCGGCAACGGCGTCAGGGTGCAGCTCGGCGCGGTGTGCAATGCGTTGGTGCAGGGTCAGTTGCCGCTCATACGGGGCCGGATAATCGTTGAACGCTTCCAGCAGCTCCGTGCGCTCGCTGTCGGGGAGCATGGCCAGCGCCAGGACCGACGACTGCGGTGCCAGCACCAGGCTTTCGAGGGTCTGCTGCAGGTAAGCACAGACGCGCTGCGCCGGCACTTCGGCGCTGGCCAGCAAGGTCAGGCGAAACGCTTCGCCCAAATCGTCGACGCTGAGCGTCAAGGGGTAGTTGGTGGCCTCGGCCGACTCGACGATGTCGATGCCGGCCAGGGCTGCGCGGCGTGGCTGGGTGCTGTCCACTGCGCTGTGGCGGTAGTTGAGCAAGGCATTGAACAGCGGCGCCGGCGCCGCCACACCGCTGCACCGCTGGGCCAGGGCCAATGGCGCGTGTTCATGGCGCATCAATGCACTCAGCCGTTGGTGGGTGGCGCGGATCGCCGTCGGCAAGTCAGCACTGTCCAGGTCAACGCGTACCGGCAGGGTATTGATGAAAATCCCCAGCGCCCGGTCGGTGGCTTCGGCGCCCTGCAAGCGCCCCATCAGCACTGTGCCGAACACCACCTGTTCGCGCCCCGTCAGCCCGCCCAGCACGCGGCCCCAGGCCAGGTGGAAGAGGCTGGCGACGCTCACGCCCAGGATACGCGCCTGGCTGCGTAGCTGCTGGCACAGCGCAAGTGGCAGGTCGAGTGCGTGCTCGTTGTGCACCTCGCCCACGCCTTGCACATCCTGGATGCCGTAGGCCAGGGTCGACGCGTCGATCCCACCCAGCATGTCGCGGAAAAACGCCTCGTGTTCGGCCTCGCTGATACCCAGCACGGCTTGTGCCACATAATTGCGAAACGGCACCGGGGTGCCCAGCCGATCACCCTCGCCGGCCAGAAACGCGATCAGCTCGTGACGCACCACCTCCAAGGCACTGTGGTCCATGGCGATATGGTGGAACTGCAGGGTGGCGGTCAGTGCGCCATCGGCTTGCTCGGCCTCACGCAGCAGGCGGATTAGCGGTGCCTGGGTCAGGTCGAGCCTGCCGCGCATGGGGTCGTTGTCGGGTAACGTCGACACCTGCAGGTCAGCGCGGCGCCAGACCACCTGCACCGGCGTTTCCAGCCCTTCCCAGTGCACCGAGGTGCGCAAGATGTCGTGGCGGGCAATTACACCACGCAGCGCATCGGCAAACGCCTGCAAGCGGGCCTCGTTGGCAAACACGAAACGCGCCTGCATCACGTACGGGTCGCTGTCGGTGGCACTGGCGTGGTGGAACAGCATGCCCTGCTGCAGCGGTGCCAGTGGGTAGATGTCTTGCACGTTAGCCGCGCCGCCGGGGATGCAAGCGACGATGCGGTCAAGGGTGCCCTGGTCCAGGTCGATCAGGTTGAGGTGCTGCGGCGTAATGCGCGTGCAGCCCGGGCCGATGAGGTTGGACGGCACGTGCACCGCGCCCTGTTTCACGGCCACGTACTCGCCGCGCTCGATCATCGCCACCAGCGTTGGCTTGTGTTCACGCAGTTGCGCCACCAACGCGGGGTCGGTCAGGGCCTGACGGTTGCCCTGGACGGCCAGTTGGCCGTCCTTCAACGCCAGTTGCACGTTTTTGGCCGTCAGTGTTGCCAGTAGTTGGTTGATGCTCACAGGACGATCTCCATTCTGTCTGTGATGGCTGCGTAGCCCGCCAAGGTCGGTTGGTCGAACAGGGCGCGCACGTCGGCTTCCAGGCCTTGATCACGCAGGCGGGAGGTGAGGGTCACCGCCAGCAGCGAATGGCCGCCCAGTTCGAAGAAGTTGTCATGCCGCCCTACCCGCTCAACGCCCAGCAGCTCGGACCAGATCGCGGCCAGCAGGGTTTCGGTTTCGCCTTCGGGGGCTTCGTACACGCGGCTTTGCAGGGCGTCGGTGTCCGGCAGTGGCAAAGCCTTGCGGTCGAGTTTGCCGTTGGGGCTCAGGGGCAATGCGTCCAGGTGGAGGAACAGCGCGGGCACCATGAACTCCGGCAGGTGGGCCAGCAATGCCGTGCGCAGAACGTCTGTGGCCTGCTGCTCACCGGTGTAGTACGCCACCAGACGCTGGTCGCGGGCGACAACAACTGCCTCCTTCACGCCTTCGATGGCCGTCAGGCCAGCCTGGATTTCACCCAGCTCGATGCGCAGGCCGCGCAGCTTCACTTGGTCATCGTTACGGCCCAGGTATTCGATGTTGCCATCGGCCAGGTGCCGCGCCAGGTCGCCGGTGCGGTACAGGCGTGCACCAGGGCGGGTGCTGAACGGGTCGTCGATGAAGCGTTCAGCGGTCAGTTCGGCGCAGTTCAGATAGCCTCGGGCGACTTGCACGCCGCCGATGAACAGCTCGCCAGCCACGCCTTGCGGTACGGGTTGCCCCAGCGTATCGAGTACATACAGCGTGGTGTTGGCGATGGGTTTGCCGATGGGGGTGTTGTCTGGTGCCGTCACGCAGTGCCAGGCACTCACGTCCACCGCTGCTTCAGTCGGGCCGTACAGGTTGTGCAGTTCGACAGTTGGCAATTGCGTGTGGAAGCGTCGGACCAGGCTGCCTGGCAAAGCTTCGCCGCTGCACAGGACGCGCTTCAACGAAGCCGCCGAGGCGTCGCCATGGGCCAGGAATACATCCAGCATTGAAGGCACGAAGTGTAAGGTCGTGACGTTTTCGCTACGGATCACCTGACGCAGGTACTCCGGATCGCGATGGCCGCCGGGGCGCGCCATGACCAGACGTGCGCCGGTTTGCAGCGGCCAGAGGAATTCCCATACCGATACGTCGAAGCTGAATGGGGTCTTCTGCAAGACCACGTCGTCAGCGCCGAGGTTATAGGCGTCTTGCATCCACAACAGGCGGTTAACCACGCCGGCATGCTCGTTCATCACGCCCTTCGGCAAGCCGGTGGAGCCTGAGGTGTAGATCACGTAAGCCAGGTGACGCGGGGTCAAGCCGGTTGCAACTGGGTTGCTGGAAGGCTGGCCGTTCCAGGTCGGCTGATCCAGGTCGATAACCTGGGACGAATCCGGTACATGACGGGTAGCACTGTGCACCAGCACCGCCACCGGCGCGCTGTCGCTCAGCATATGCCGCACGCGCTCAGCTGGGTAATCGGGGTCAACCGGCACATACGCGCCGCCCGCCTTGAGGATGGCCAGCAGGCCAACCACCATCGACAGCCCACGTTCGACGCAGATCGCTACCCGATCATCGGGTTTAACACCCAGACCGATCAGGTGATGCGCCAGCCGGTTGGCTTGCTCATTCAGCTCGCGATAGCTCAGCGCCCCCTCTTCGGCCTTAACCGCCAACGCATCCGGCGTACGCAACACCTGCACCTCGATCATCCCATGCAGGGTCTGCTCAAGGTCATAATCCACCGACGTGTCGTTGAAGCCCAGCAGCACACGCTCACGCTCCTGCGCTTCCAGCACCGGCAAGCGCTGCACCGGCAGTTCCGGCGTCTGCTCCAGCGCCTCGACCATGGCCTCCAACACCTGGTTCATCTGCCCACAGATACGCGCCGCGCCTACGTCGGCCGGGGTCATGGCAACCAGGCGGAAGCCCTCCCCCAGGTCATCCACGTTCAACCCCAGCGGGTAGTTGCTGCGTTCCTGGCTTTCCAGGTTGTCGATACCTTGCGTCGCCTGCCGCTGGCTGTCAGTGACCTGCGTGCTGTGCCGGTAGTTGAGCATGGCGCTGAACAACGGCAAGGGCGCAGCCACGCCACTGCAGCGCTGGGCCAAAGCCAGCGATGCATGCTCGTGGGCCAGCAAGGCACTGAGGCGCTGATGGGTAGCACGGGCTCCTACACGCAGGCTGATACCGCCCAGGTCGACCCGCAGCGGCAAGGTGTTGATGAACATGCCGAGCGCCCGCTCGGCGCCTTCACCGCCTTGCAGGCGGCCCAACAGTACGGTGCCGAACACCACGCTGTCCTGGCCACTGGCGGCCGCCAGCAGGCGCGCCCAGGCCAGGTGGAACAGGCTGGCGACGCTGATACCCAATTGCCGGCCTTGTTGGCGGAGCCGTTGTGCCAGGTCGTCACGCAGCCACAGCTGGGCCTCCTCGATGTCACGGCCGTCACCCTGCACATCGCTAAGGCCGAACGGCAGCGTTGGCGCGTCGATATCCGCCAGTTGCCCGCGGAAGAACGCTTCATGCTCGGCCTGGCTGATACCCAGCCGCGCCTGGGCCACGTAGTTGCGGTACGGCACCGGTGCCTGGGCCGGCTCGGCCGCACCCTGCAGGTAACCGATCAGCTCCTCGCCGACCACTTCCATGGCCGTGTGGTCGAGCACGATGTGGTGGAACTGCAAGGTGGCTTCGATGCGGGCCGCGCCCGGCTGCTGCGTGTACAGCAGACGGATCAGCGGTGCCTTGCTCAGGTCAAGCATTGCCTCGCTGTCGCGGCCACGCGCCATGACCGACAACGGCGCCTGCCGCCAGACCACCTGCACCGGCTGCGGCAGGCCTTCCCAGAGCACCGCTGTGCGCAGCACGTCGTGGCGGGCGATGACCTTGTCCAATGCTGCCGCGAAGTTGTTCAAGTGTTCGCGGCTGGCGAACCCGAAGCGCGACTGCAGCACATAAGGGTCGTGCCCCTGCGCGCTGAGGTGGTGGTACAGGATGCCCTCCTGCAAGGGTGCCAGCGGGTAGATGTCCTGCACATTGCGGGCACCGCCGGGTACCTGGGCAACGATACGGTCGATGGCCGCCTGCTCCAGCGCCACCAGCGGCAGCATGCCGGGGGTGATGTGCGGGCAGCCGGCCGGGATCAGGTTGTCCGGCACCTGCACTTGTTGCACCTGGACCAGGGTCGTCGCCAGTGCCGCCACCGTCGGCTGGCCAAACAGCGTACGCACATCCACCTGCACGCCCTCGCGGCGCAAGCGCGCGGTCAGGTTCACCGCCAGCAACGAGTGGCCACCCAGCTCGAAGAAGTTATCGTGCCGGCCCACTCGCTCAACGCCCAGCATGTCGGCCCACACCGCTGCCAGGGCCATTTCCACTTCGCCCTGCGGGGCGACATAGGCCTGGCCTGCAAGCAGCGCCGGATCCGGGTCGGGCAACGCCTTGCGGTCGAGCTTGCCATGGCTGGTCAACGGCAGTGCTGGCAGGCAGGTGAAGGCCAACGGCACCAGGTGTGCGGGCAGGCTAGCCTGCAAAGCCTGGCGCAGTGTGTCCACTGCCACCGGTGTGGTTTCAGTGAACCAGGCCAGCAGCCGCTCGCCACGCACCAGCACCACCGCATCGCCGATACCAGGCTGTGCGGCAAGTACGCTTTCGATCTCGCCAAGCTCCACCCGTACGCCGCGGATCTTCACCTGGTCGTCGTTACGGCCCAGGTAATCCAGGGTGCCGTCAGCGTTCCAGCGCACCAAGTCACCTGTGCGGTACAGCCGCGCATGGGGTTGGGCGGTGAACGGATCGGCAATGAAGCGCTCCTCGGTCAGTGCCGGGCGGTTGAAGTAACCGCGGGCCACGCCGGCGCCGCCAATGTACAACTCGCCCACGGCGCCCACCGGCACCGGCTGGCGGCGCTCGTCGAGCACATACACCTGGGTGTTGGCGATAGGCTTACCGATATGCAGCGCCCCCGCGGGTAGCAGTTGCCCGGACGTGGCCACCACAGTGGCTTCGGTCGGGCCATAGTTGTTGACCAGGGCAAAACCTGGGTCACGCTCGAACTGGCGCAGGCGATCGCCGCCGACCAGCAGCGTGCGCAAGGTTGGGTGCTGACGCTCGCGGCGCAGCGCCTGTTCGGCCACGGGTGTGGGCAGGAAGCTGACGGCCAGCGGCTGCTCCAGCCACCAGTCGAGCAATTCGTCGACGTGCTCACCAGCAATGCGTGCGGGCGGTACGTGCAGCACGGCCCCCGTGCACAGCGCCGGCCACACCTCCCAGGCCACCGCATCGAAACCAAAACCGGCCACCGTGCTGGTATGGCTGCCGGCTTTCAAGGCAAAGGCTTCACAGTGCCAGTGCACCAGGTTGGCCAGGGTCGCATGCTCGACCATCACCCCTTTCGGCTGGCCGGTGGAGCCGGAGGTGTAGATCACATACGCCAGTTGGCGATCATCCAGGCCTGCCACGCAGGGGTTGCTTTCGGCTGCGCCCTGCCAGGCATCGCGGTGCAGCTCGACACGTGGGGTGTCCCCCACCAGCGCCAGGGTGGCCGCATCGACCAGCACCAATGCCGGCGTGCTGTCTTCAAGCAGGTAGGCGATGCGTTCGCCTGGGTAGGCCGGGTCGATCGGCACATAGGCCGCACCGGCCTTGAGGATGGCCAGCAGGCCGACCAGGCGCTCCAGGGTGCGCGGCAAGCACAATGCCAACCGGTCGCCGACCTTCACCCCGCGGCTGATCAGGTGATGCGCCAGGCGGTTGGCGCAGCGATTAAGCTCGCCGTAGCTCAGTACCTGGCCATCCTGCACCAGCGCTGCCGCTTGCGGTGCGCGGGCCGCCTGGGCCTCGACCAGGGCGTGCACGGCCTGCCCTTTCGGGTAGTCGCGTGCAGTGGCATTGAACGCTTCCAGCACCTGCTGCCGTGCCACCGGGTCCAGGATCGACAATGCCTCGACCGGCTTGGCCGCAGACTGCGTCAGCGCCTGCAGCAGTTCGACCAGGGCCTGGTTCATCCAGCCAGCGACCCGCTCGGCGCCAATGCCTGCCTGGGCCAGCACACTCAAGGCAAAGCCTTCGCCCAGGTCGTCGACACTGAGGGTCAGCGGGTAGTTGCTACGCTCCTCACCGCCCAGCAGACGAACACCCTGGCTGTGGGTATCGCCGTCGGCAGGCACCCCTGCCGTGCTGTGGCGGTAGTTGAACAAGGCGCTGAACAACGGTGTGGACGCCGCCACGCCACTGCAGCGCTGGGCCAACGCCAGCGAGGCATGCTCGTGCGCCAACAGCGCCGAAAGCCGCTGATGGGTGGCGCGCACCGCCTGCGCCACCGGTGCAGTCAAGTCGATGCGTAGCGGCAAGGTGTTGATGAACACGCCCAATGCCCGGTCGGCCCCTTCACCGCCCTGCAAGCGCCCCATCAGCACGGTGCCAAACACCACATCGGTGCGGTTGGCGAGCACACCCAGCACCCGTGCCCAGGCCAGGTGCGCCAGGCTCGCGGCACTCACGCCCAACTGCCGAGCCTGTTCGCGCAATCCGCGGGCCACGCTGGCGTCGATGGCCAGGTGGGCTTCTTCGATAGCGTGGCCGTCACCCTGTACGTCGCTCAGGCCAAACGGCAAGGTCGGGGCGTCAAGGTCACCCAGCATCTCGCGGAAAAACGCTTCATGGCTGGCATCGTCGGCCCCAAGGCGGGCTTGGGCAACATAGGTGCGATAAGGCACTGGCGCCGGCAAGCGTTCGCCCTGGCCCGCCAGCAACACCTGCATCTCGCTGGCGATGACTTCCATGGCGGTATGGTCCAGGGCCAGGTGATGGAATTGCAGAATCGCCACCACGCGCTGGTTGGCCGGGTCATCGGCATGCAGCAGGCGCAGCAAGGGTGCCCGCGACAGGTCGAGGCGCTGGTGACGGGCGTCGAAGCGCGCCTGCAAGGCATCGATCACCGACCCGGTAGCCAGGCCTTCGATTGCGCTCACCTGCATCCTCGCTTCCCGCCAAACCACTTGTACTGCGTGCGCAAGCCCTTCGCTGACCACTGCGGTGCGCAGAATGTCGTGCCGGTCGATGACCTGCTGCAAGGCGCCCGCCCAGCGCTGCAAGTGCGCCAGGCTGTCGAAGGCCAGGCGCGACTGCAGCAGGTACGGGTCGCCCTGTGCGGCGCTCAAGTGGTGGTACAGGATGCCCTCTTGCAGCGGGGCCAGCGGGTAGATCTCTTGCACATTAAGAGCGCCGCCCGGCACCGTGGCGACGATACGGTCGATACTGGCCTGGTCGAGCTCGATCAGGCTGAGCATGTCCGGGGTGATGTGACGGGCAGCATGCGGCACACAGTTGGCCGGCACCTGCACTTCGCGACCGCTGCCCACGGCGGCGGCCAGCGCCGCCAGGGTGGGCTGGGCAAACAGCACACGCACATCGGCACTGAGGCCGGCCTTGCGCATGCGCTCGACCAGGGTCACGGCCAGCAGCGAGTGGCCGCCCAGCTCGAAGAAGTGGTCGTGGCGCCCGACCTGCGCGACCTTGAGCAGGTCGGCCCAGATCGCTGCCAAGGTGGTTTCAACCTCGCCTTGTGGCGCCTCAAAGGCACGGCTGAGTACTGCCTCGTTGCCGGGCTGCGGCAAGGCACGTCGGTCGAGCTTGCCGTTGGCGGTCAGCGGCAATTCATCCAGGCACACGTAGGCCGCTGGCAGCATGTAGTC
Source organism: Pseudomonas sp. PAGU 2196 (assembly GCF_022179005.1). NCBI lineage: Bacteria > Pseudomonadati > Pseudomonadota > Gammaproteobacteria > Pseudomonadales > Pseudomonadaceae > Pseudomonas > Pseudomonas sp. PAGU 2196. The sequence continues at coordinate 25,259 of NZ_BNTL01000007.1, forward strand.
CGGCAACTGGCCTTGCAGCTGTTGGTGCAGCTCGGCAATGCCAGGGGCTGGGTTGTTGGCGGTGAAATAGGCCACCAGGCGCTTGTCACCGGGCACGTCCTCACGCACCACCACGGCCGTGTCACGCACACCGGCACACGCGCCCAGGCGCGCTTCGATTTCACCCAACTCGATGCGGAAGCCTCGCAGCTTGATCTGCTGGTCGGCACGGCCCAGGTAACGCAACGTGCCATCGGCCTGCCAGCAGGCCAGGTCGCCACTGCGGTACATGCGCGCCCCCGGCTCACGGCTGTACGGGTCGTCGAGGAAGCGTTCGGCGGTCAGTGCCGGCTGGCCGAGGTACCCCAAGGCGACGCCAGCGCCGCCGATGTACAGCTCACCGACCGCGCCAACCGGCAACGGCTGCTGACGGGCGTCGAGCACGTAGCAACGGGCATTGCCGATCGGCCTGCCAATCGGGATGCTGCCCTCGCCGACCGTGGCGATGAGGTGGGTGGTGCTGAAGGTGGTGGCTTCAGTCGGGCCATAGCCATTGAGCAGGTGTTGTGGGGCGCCTTCGCGCAGCACCCGGCCGACGATGGCCGGGTCCAGCACATCGCCGCCCACCATCAGGTAGCGAAGCTTGGCGAATGCCGGCAGCAGGTCATCGGCAAACTGATGGAACAGGCCGGCAGTCAGCCACAGCACGCTGACGCGCTGCTCCAGCAACACCTCACGCAATGCCTGACGCGACAGCACCTGGTCCTGGTCGATGACGACCACCGTGCCGCCGTTGAGCAGCGGCGCCCAGACTTCCAGGGTACTGGCGTCGAACGCAGGGTTGGAGGCGAACGCGACGCGGTCCTGGCAGGTAAATTCAGCAAAGCCGTTGTTGATCACCAGGCGCACGATGGCCCGGTGCGGCACTTGCACCCCCTTAGGGGTGCCGGTAGAGCCAGAGGTGTACATGATGTAGGCGGCGCTTTCGGCGGCTACCACCAGGCCCGGCGACTGCTGCGGATACCCGGTGAGGTCGAGGCGGTCCAGTTCGACGCGCATGGCATCGCCTACACGCTGTTCGCTGCTGAAGGTGAGCAAGACACACGCCTGGCTGTCTTCGATCATGAAGGCCTGGCGCTCGGCAGGCGCGTTGCTGTCCAGCGGCACGAACACCGCCGCACATTTGCTCGCCGCCAGTTGCGCCGCCAGCAACTCGATGCTGCGGGGCAGCAGCAGGGCCACACGATCGCCAGGGCGCACGCCCAAGGCGAGCAGGTGGTGAGCCAGGCGGTTGGCGTGCTGTTCGAGCTGCTCATAGCTCCACTGCCGGCCACCGTGAACCACCGCCGGTGCAGCAGGGCTGAGCGCGGCATAGGTGCCAAACAGGGTGTGCAGCGCATGTTCCCGTGGGTAATCGCGGCGGGTGGCATTGAAGCCTTGCAACACCAGTTCGCGCTCGGCAACTGCCAGCTGGCTCACCTTGTGCAGGGCCGTGGTCGGCGCCTGCGCAAGGGCCTCGGCCAGTTGCTCAAGGGCGGTGCTGAGCAGGCGGCAGACCTGCGCGCCATCGACCTCCGGCACCGCTTGTACGGTCAGCACAAAGGCGTCGCCCACGTCGTCGACGTTGACCACCAATGGGTAGTTGCTGCGCTCATGCGCGGCCAGTTGTTCGATACCCTGCCAGGCCTGGCGCAGCTCGGCCTTGGCCGGTGCACTGTGGCGGAAGTTGAGCAGGCTGGTGAACAGCGCTTGGGACGCCGGCACTGCGCTGCAACGCTGAGCCAACGCCAGCGAGGCTTGCTCATGGGCCAGCAGGCGGGCCAGCCGCTGGTGGGTCAGGCGTACGCCCTCGGCCACCGCCGTGGCACCCACGCTCACCCGCAGCGGCAAGGTGTTGATGAACATGCCCAGGGCCCGTTCAGCCCCCTCGCCGCCTTGCAGACGACCGAGCAACACCGTGCCGAACACCACTTCCTCGCGCCCTGACAGTTGCGCCAGCACCTGCCCCCAGGCCTGGTGCACCAGGCTGGCAACGCTGATGCCAAGCAGGCGGGCCTGCTCGCGCAGGCGGCCGGCCAGTGCCGTATCCAGGGCCAGACGGCTGTCCAGTACACGGCTGCCGTCACTGAGCGCATCACGTAGGCCGAATACCGTGGTGGGTTCGTCGATGTCGCCCAGCAACTCGCGGAACAGTGCTTCGTCAGCCTGGGTATCGGCGCCCAGGCGTGCCTGCGCCACATAGTTGCGGTAGGGCACGCTGGCCTGCGACAGGGCCTGGCCTTGCAGCACAGCGGTGATCTCGGCCACCAGCTGTTCGACGGCTGCGTGGTCGAGGATGATGTGGTGGATCAGCAGCGTGGCTTCCACGCGCCCCTTGCCGTGGCTAGGGAGCAGGCGGATCAAGGGGGCCTTGTTCAAGTCGAGCGTGGTGCTGCTTTCATCACCGCGCACGGCTGCGCCGACTGCCGGCACAGTGCGCCAGACGACCTGCACGGGCTCCTCAAGGCCCTGCCAGTGGATGCTGGTGCGCAGGATGTCGTGACGGGCGATGACCTGGTCGAGCGCTGCGGCAAAGGCATTGAGCTCGGTTTGCGTCGGGAAGGCGAAGCGTGCCTGCAGCACGTAGGGGTCTGCGCCTTCGCTGGCCAAGTGATGGTAGAGGATGCCTTGCTGCAGCGGGGCCAGGCCGTAGACATCCTGGACATTGGCCACGCCACCGGGGATCTGCGCGACCAGGGTGTCGATGGCCGCCTGGGACAGCTCGGCAAGCGGTAGCATGTCCGGCGTGATGCGTGTGCCCTCTGCCGGAATGCGGTTGGCTGGCACGCTGATACGGGTTTCACCGCCCACCGCAGCGGCGAGCGCTGCCAAGGTCGGCTGGCCGAACAGTACGCGGATATCGGCATGCAGGCCTTGTTGGCGTAGGCGCGAGGTCAGGGTCACCGCCAGCAGCGAATGGCCGCCCAGTTCGAAGAAGTTGTCGTGGCGCCCTACCCGCTCAACGCCCAGCAGCTCAGCCCAGATCGCAGCCAGCAGGGTTTCGGTTTCGCCTTCTGGGGCTTCGTACACGCGGCTTTGCAGGGCGTCGGTATCCGGTAATGGCAAAGCCTTGCGGTCGAGCTTGCCGTTGGGGCTCAGGGGCAATGCGTCCAGGTGCAGGAACAGCGCGGGCACCATGAACTCCGGCAGGTGGGCCAGCAATGCCGTGCGCAGAACGTCTGCGGCCTGTTGCTCTCCGGTGTAGTACGCCACCAGACGCTGGTCGCGGGCGACAACAACTGCCTCCTTCACGCCTTCGATGGCCGTCAGGCCAGCCTGGATTTCACCCAGCTCGATGCGCAGGCCGCGCAGCTTCACTTGGTCATCGTTACGGCCCAGGTATTCGATGTTGCCATCGGCCAGGTGCCGCGCCAGGTCGCCGGTGCGGTACAGGCGTGCACCAGGGCGGGTGCTGAACGGGTCGTCGATGAAGCGTTCAGCGGTCAGTTCGGCGCGGTTCAGATAGCCTCGGGCGACTTGCACGCCGCCGATGAACAGCTCGCCGGCCACGCCTTGCGGTACGGGTTGCCCCAGCGTATCGAGTACATACAGCGTGGTGTTGGCGATGGGTTTGCCGATGGGGGTGTTGTCCGGTGCCGTCACGCAGTGCCAGGCGCTCACGTCCACCGCTGCTTCAGTCGGGCCGTACAGGTTGTGCAGTTCGACAGTTGGCAATTGCGTGTGGAAGCGTCGGACCAGGCCGCCTGGCAAGGCTTCGCCGCTGCACAGGACGCGCTTGAGACCATCTGCCGATATTTGGCCGTGAGCCAGGAACACATCCAGCATCGAGGGCACGAAGTGCAAGGTGGTGACGTTTTCGCTACGGATCACTTGACGCAGGTATTCCGGATCGCGATGGCCGCCGGGACGCGCCATGACCAGGCGCGCGCCGGTTTGCAGGGGCCAGAGGAATTCCCATACCGACACGTCGAAGCTGAACGGGGTCTTCTGCAAGACCACGTCTTCAGCGCCGAGGTTATAGGCGTCTTGCATCCACAACAGGCGGTTAACCACGCCGGCATGCTCGTTCATCACGCCTTTCGGCAAACCGGTGGAGCCTGAGGTGTAGATCACGTAGGCCAGGTGACGCGGGGTCAAACCGGTGACAACTGGATTGCTGGACGGCTGGGCGTTCCAGGTCGGCTGATCCAGGTCGATAACCTGGGACGAATCCGGTACATGACGCGTAGCACTGTGCACCAGCACCGCCACCGGCGCGCTGTCACTCAGCATATGCCGCACGCGCTCCGCTGGGTAATCGGGGTCAACCGGCACATACGCGCCACCCGCCTTGAGGATGGCCAGCAGGCCAACCACCATCGACAGCCCACGTTCGACGCAGATCGCTACCCGATCATCGGGTTTAACACCCAGGCCGATCAGGTGATGCGCCAGCCGGTTGGCTTGCTCATTCAGCTCGCGATAGCTCAGCGCCCCCTCTTCGGCCTTAACCGCCAACGCATCCGGCGTACGCAACACCTGCGCCTCGATCATCCCGTGCAGGGTCTGCTCAAGGTCATAATCCACCGCCGTATCGTTGTAGCCCAGCAGCACACGCTCACGCTCCTGCGCCTCCAGCACCGGCAAGCGCTGCACCGGCAGTTCCGGCGTCTGCTCCAGGGCCTCAATCATGGCCTCCAACACCTGGTTCATCTGCCCACAGATACGCGCCGCGCCTACGTCGGCCGGGGTCATGGCAACCAGGCGGAAGCCCACCCCCAAATCGTCCACGTTCAGGCTCAACGGGTAGTTGGTGCGCTCCTGGCCTTCGAGTACGTCGATGCCTTGCCACGCCTGCCGCTGTTCGGCGCTGGCTTCTGCGCCATGGCGGTAGTTGAGCATGGCGCTGAACAACGGCAACGGTGTAGCCACAGCGCTGCAGCGCTGGGCCAACGCCAAGGACGCGTGTTCGTGCGCCAGCAGTGCACTGAGGCGCTGATGCACGGCCTGCGCCCCTTCGCGCAGGCTCACCTCGCCCAGGTCGACCCGCAGCGGCAAGGTATTGATGAACATGCCGAGCGCCCGCTCGGCGCCCTCACCGCCTTGCAAACGCCCCAGCAACACCGTGCCGAACACCACGCGGTCCTTGCCGCTGGCAGCGGCCAACAGGCGCGCCCAAGCCAGGTGGAACAGGCTGGCGACACTGATGCCCAGGTGCCGTGCCTGGCGCCGCAGCCCTGCGGCCAGCTCGGCCGACAGCGCCAGCTTGGCTTCTTGCATGCCAAGGCCATCGCCTTGCACATCGCTAAGGCCGAACGGCAACGTCGGCTCGTCGACATCCGCCAACTGCTCGCGGAAGAACACCTCATGCTCGGCCTGGCTGACACCCAGGCGCGCCTGGGCCACGTAGTTGCGATACGGCACGGGGGTTTGGACCGGCGGCGTGCCCTGCAGGAAGCCAATCAACTCCTCACCGACCACCTCCAGGGCGGTGTGGTCGAGGACGATGTGGTGGAACTGCAAGGTGGCTTCGATGCACCCGCTGCCCGGTGCCTGGCGATGAAGCAGACGAATCAGCGGCGCTTGGCTCAAGTCCAGGCCAACGGTAGCCGCATCGTCGTCGCGCAGGACCTGCAGCGGTGCGTGACGCCAGACCACCTGCACAGCCTGCGGCAGGCCGTCCCATAGCACTGCTGTGCGCAGCACGTCGTGGCGGGCGATGACCTGGTCCAGCGCGCTGGCGAAGGCTTGCAGACGTTCGCCGTTGTCAAAACGCAGCCGGGAATACAGCACATAGGGATCGTGCTCGGCGCTCAGGTGATGGTAAAGGATACCTTCCTGCAGCGGAGCCAGCGGGTAGATGTCCTGCACATTGGCCGCACCGCCCGGCACGCGCGCGACGATGCGGTCGATTGCGGGTTGGTCGAGGTCGATCAGGCTCAGCAGGCCTGGGGTGATGTGGGTGCAACCGGCAGGGATGCGGTTTTCAGGTACCAGCACTTGCTGGTTGCGCCCCAAGGTCTCGGCCAGGGCCGCGACGGTAGGCTGGCCGAACAGGGTCCGTACATCGACCTGCAGCCCTTCCAGGCGCAGCCGCGCGGTCAGGCTTACCGCCAGCAGCGAATGGCCACCCAGCTCGAAGAAGTTGTCGTGACGGCCCACGTGCTCGACGCCCAGCAGTTGCGCCCACAGTTGGGCCAGCAGGGTTTCGGTCTGGCCCTGCGGCGCCTGGTAGGGGCGTTCATGCAAGGCAGCATCCGGCGCCGGCAGCGCTTTACGGTCGAGCTTGCCATTGGGCGTCAACGGCAGCTGGTCGAGGTGGATGTACTGTGCCGGCAGCATGTATTCCGGCAGGTCGTGCAGCAGTGCCTGGCGCAGGCTGTCCGCCTCGGGTGGCTCACCGGTGAGGTAGGCGACCAGGCGTGGCCCACTGGCCGGGGCATCGTAAGCCAGTACCACGGCCTCGCGCACACCGGGCACACGCACCAGGCAGGCTTCGATCTCGCCCGGCTCGATGCGCAGGCCGCGGATTTTGACCTGGTGGTCGTTACGGCCGAGGAAGACCAGGTTGCCATCCTCGCGCTGGCGCACCAGGTCACCGCTGCGGTACAGGCGATCGCCGTCAACGAAGGGGCTGGCGATGAAGCGTTCGGCCTGCTGTTCGGGCAAACCCAGGTAACCCCGCGCTACGCCCGCGCCGCCGATATGCAGGTGGCCGACCACGCCCCACGGCACGGGTTGGTCGTAGTGGTCGAGTACATACAGCCGGGTATTGTCGATGGCAGTACCAATCGGCAAAGCCCCGTGCGGCAGATCCGCGCCCGGTTCCAGCGTCCAGGCGCTGCAATCGACGGTGGTCTCGGTCGGGCCATACACGTTATGCAGGCGCACACCCGGCAGGCGCTCGCGTACCTGGGCGGCCAGCACCTGGGTCAACTCACCGCCACCGCAGACGATATCGCTGAGGCTGGCGCAGCGAGCGCTCGCAGGTGCTTCAAGGAACTGCTGCAGCAACGCCGGCACGAATTGCACCACGCTGACCTGCTGCGCCTCGATCAATTGCGCGAGGTAGTGCGGGTCACGCTGGCCGTGCGGGCGCGCCAGTACCAGGCGTAGGCCGCTGCACAACGGCCAGAACAGTTCCCACACCGAGGCATCGAAGCTGACCGGGGTCTTGTGCAGCACAGCACCTTTGCCAGGTAGCTGGCAAAGGCGCTGGCTCCAGCGCACCAGGTTGACCACGTTGCGGTGTTCGACCATCACCCCCTTGGGCTGGCCTGTGGAGCCGGAGGTGTAGATCACATACGCCAGGTGGCTCGCGTTCAGCGCGGCTACGCGAGGGTTGCTGATCGGCTGGGCTTCCCAGCAAGGCTGATCGAGGTCGATCAACTGCACCGGGGTGCCGTATACGACCTCACGGGTAGCGCTGTGCACCAGCACGGCCAGCGGCGCACTGTCGCTCAGCATGTGGCGGATACGTTCAGCCGGGTAACCCGGGTCAACTGGCACATAGGCGCCGCCTGCCTTGAGGATGGCCAGCAAGCCGACCACCATCGACAGCCCGCGCTCGACGCAGATCGCTACACGATCATCCGGTTTGACGCCCAAGACAATCAAATGATGGGCAAGCCGATTGGCCTGCTCATCGAGCTGGCGATAGCTCAGCTCGCCTTCCTCGGCGACCAGTGCAATGGCAGTGGGCGTGCGCCGTACCTGGGCCTCGAACAGCCCGTGCAGCGGTTGCGCCATGTCGTGAGGCGTTTGCGGGGCATTGGCCAGCAGTCGCCGGCGCTCATCAGGCGTCAGTACCGGCAACTGCTGCACTGGCGTGTCAGGCGCGTGCTCAAGCGCATCCAGCAACCCGTGCAGCACCTGCAGCAGTTGGTCGCAGACACGCTGCGCCCCCACCTGAGCGCTGACCTGGGCCGTCAGCCGCAGGCCATCGCCCAGGTCGTCCACGTTGACACTTAGCGGGTAGTTGCCGTGGCCGCCGCTGGGCAGTGCCTGGATGCCTTCCAGGGCTTCGCGTTGCGCTTGCTGCTCGGGCTGGCTGGCGCCATGCCGGTAGTTGAGCATGGCACTGAACAACGGCGTCGGCGCAGCCACGCCGCTGCAACGCTGGGCCAAGGCCAGCGAAGCGTGCTCGTGCACCAGCAATGCACTCAGCCGCTGGTGGGCCAGGCGCACCCCTGCACGCACGCCTAGCCCTTGCAGGTCCAGGCGCAGTGGCAAGGTATTGATGAACATGCCCAGGCCCCGATCAGCGCCGGCGCCCCCTTGCAGGCGGCCCAACAGCACGGTGCCGAACACTACGCGGTCGTTGCCACTGGTGGCGGCCACCAGCCGCGCCCAGGCCAGGTGCAGCACGCTGGCGGCGCTCACGCCCAACTGCTGGGCCTGGCTGCGCAGACGCCGGTATTGCTCAGGGGCCAGTTGCACCGTAGCCAACTCGAAGGCGCTGGCCTGGCCCTGCAGGTCGGCCAGGCCATAGGGCAAGGTCGGTTCGCCGATGTCGGCCAGTTCGGCGCGGAAGAACGCCTCGTGCTCGGCCTCGCTGATGCCCAGGCGCGCCTGGGCCACGTAATTGCGGTACGGCACGGCCGGTTGGCTGGGCTGCTGGCCGCGCAAGTGATCGCGGATTTCTTCCAGCACCACCTTCATGGCCGTGTGGTCCAGGGCGATGTGGTGGAACTGCAGGGTGGCTTCCAGACCTTCGGTGCCTGGCTGTGGGGTCTGCAGCAGGCGGATCAGTGGGGCTTGGCTCAGGTCGAGAGGCCCGGTGGCTTCGCTGCTATTGACCAGCACCGAGCCCGGCACCCTGCGCCATACCACCTGCACCGGCTGCACCAGGCCGTCCCAGAGCACGGCGGTACGCAGGATATCGTGGCGCGCGATGACCTTGTCCAAGGCCCGGGCGAAGGCCAGCAGGCGGTCTTGGCTGTCGAATGCCACGCGCCACTGCAGCAGGTACGGGTCTTCGTCTGCGGCACTCAGGTGATGGTAGAGAATGCCCTCCTGCAGCGGTGCCAACGGGTAGATGTCCTGCACGTTGGCAGCACCACCTGGCACCGTGGCGACGATGCGCTCGAGGGTACTGGCGTCCAACGTCAGCAAAGGCAGCATGGCGGGGGTGATGTGGGTGCAGCCCGCTGGAATACGGTTCTCGGGCACGCTGACTTGGCGACCTTTGCCCAGCGCGGCAGCCAGTGCAGCCACGGTGGGCTGGCCGAACAGCACCCGCACGTCGGTTTGCAGGCCCTGTTGGCGCAAGCGTTCGATCAGGGTCACAGCCAGCAGCGAGTGGCCGCCCAGCTCGAAGAAGTTGTCGTGCCGCCCTACCCGTTCCACGCCCAGCACGTCGGCCCAGACGCTGGCCATGGCCGCTTCGGTCTCGCTGGCAGGGGCTTCATAGCCCTGGCTGATCAGTTGGGCCGCGTCCGGCTCAGGCAGGGCCCGGCGGTCCAGCTTGCCATGGCTGGTCAACGGCCATTGGTCCAGGCGGATGAGCGCCTGCGGCACCATGTGCCCCGGCAAGCTGGCCTGCAGCGCCTGACGCAAAGCCTCGACCGCCACCGGCACCTGTTCGGTGAACCAGGCCACCAGGCGCTCGCCGCGCACCAATACCACGGCATCGGCAATACCGGCCTGGGCCGTCAGCGCCGCCTCGATTTCACCCAACTCCACGCGCACGCCGCGGATCTTCACCTGGTCGTCATTGCGGCCGAGGTAGTCCAGCGTGCCATCGGCGTTCCAGCGCACCAGGTCGCCACTGCGGTACATGCGCGCGCCAGGCTTGCGGCTGAACGGGTCGGCGAGGAAGCGCTCTTCGGTCAGTTCAGGGCGATTGAAATAGCCCCGCGCTACCTGCGCGCCGCCGATGTACAGCTCGCCCACGACGCCCACGGGCACCGCTTGGCGATGGGCATCGAGCACATAGACACGGGTATTGGCGATGGGCTTGCCAATGTGCAACGCCGCGCCCGGCAAGACCTGGCCAGAGGTAGCGACCACCGTGGTCTCGGTCGGCCCATAGTTGTTGACCAAGGCGAAGCCTGGATCGCGGTCGAACTGTCGCAGACGGTCGCCACCGATCAGCAAGGTGCGCAAGGTGGGGTGTTGCCGTTCGCGGCGCAGCGCCTGTTCGGCCACCGGCGTGGGCAAGAAACTGACCGCCAGCGGCTGCTCGAGCCACCAGTCGAGCAGTTCATCCACATGTTCATTGCCGATGTGCGCAGGTGGCAGGTGCAGCGTGGCACCGGCACACAGCGCCGGCCATACTTCCCAGGCCATGGCGTCGAAGCCAAAGCCTGCGACGCTCGAGGTACGCACACCGGCCTCCAGCGCGAAGGCCTGGCAGTGCCAGTGCACCAGGTTGGCCAGGGTGTGGTGTTCGATCATCACGCCCTTGGGCTGGCCAGTGGAGCCGGAGGTGTAGACCAGGTAGGCCAAGTGGTGCGCATCCAGCCCAGGTACGTGCGGGTTGCTGTCCAGGGCATCATCGGCGGCGGCCTGGTCGAGGTTCAGGCGGGGTATGTCAGCAGGCAGGCCGGCAATGCCCGTTTCGCTCAGCACCAGGGCGGGCACGCTGTCGGCCAGCAGGTAGGCAATGCGTTCGGTAGGATAGCCCGGGTCGACCGGCACATAGGCGGCGCCGGCCTTGAGCACAGCCAGCAGGCCGATTACCCGTTCGGCGCTGCGGCCCACGCACAATGCGACGCGGTCACCGCCGCGCACGCCGCGTGCGATCAACTGATGCGCCAGGCGGTTGGCCCGCAGGTTCAGGTCACCATAGCTGAGTGCCTGGCCATCCTGGCTCACGGCCGTGGCATCCGGGGTCTCGGCTGCTCGGGCCTCCACCAGCGCGTGCACCGTCAGCCCTTGCGGGTAGTGCTGTGCGGTGGCGTTGAAACTGCCCAGCAGCTGTTGGCGCGCTTCGTCGCTCAAGATCGACAAGCTGTCGACCCGCGCCTCCTGCCCTTGCTGCAATGCTTGCAGCAGCTGGGTGACGGCATTGACCATCCAGGCGGCGACCCGTGCCGCACCCATCCCTGCGATAGCCAGCACACTGAAGGTGAAACCTTCACCCAGGTCATTGACGCTGAGGGTCAGCGGGTAGTTACTGCGCTCCTCGCCACCGAGCAGGCGCACACCCTCCCAGATTGCCTCGCCGGCGGCCGCGTCGGCGCTGTGCCGATAGTTGAGCAAGGCACTGAACAACGGCGCGGACGCGGCCACGCCGCTGCAGCGCTGGGCCAAGGCCAGCGGCGCGTGCTCATGGCCCAGCAAGGCCGAGAGGTTGCGGTGGGTGGCGCGCACGGCGGCACGCACGGCCAGCGTGGTGTCCACCCGCAGCGGCAGGGTGTTGATGAACATCCCCAACGCCCGGTCGGCGCCCTCGCCGCCCTGCAGGCGGCCCATCAGTACCGTGCCAAACACCACATCATCGCGGTTGGCCAGCACGCCCAGTACGCGCGCCCAGGCCAGGTGCATGAGGCTGGCGGTACTGACGCCCAGTTGCCGCGCCTGGGTGCGCAAACCGTGGGCAACTTCGCCGTCCAGCGCCTGGAACGCCGTTTCGATGCCGCGGCCATCGCCCTGCACATCGGCATAGCCCAGTGGCAAGGTCGGTTCTTCGACATCCGCCAGCATCTCGCGGAAGAACGCTTCGTGGGCCGCCTGGTCGCCCAGGCGAGCCTGGGCCACGTAATTGCGGTATGGCACCGCTGCCGGCAGTGTGTGCCCCTGGCCGAACAGCAAGGCGCGCATCTCGCGGGCGACCACGTCCATGGCCGTGTGGTCGAGGGTCAGGTGATGGAACAGCAGAATCGCCACCACCTGCTGGTTGGAGGGGTCCAGGCTGTAATACAGGCGGGTCAATGGCGCCTGGGTCAGGTCCAGCCGGTGGTGCCGCGCATCGAACCGGGCATGCAACTGTTCGACCCGCGCCAGGCCATCGTCATCGGCCAGGTCGTCGATTTCGCTGACCACCAACTCGGCCTTGCGCCAAACCACCTGCAGCGGCTGCGCCAGCCCTTGCCAAAGCACGGCGGTGCGCAGGATATCGTGACGATCGATGACCTGTTGCAGCGCACCGGCCCAGGCCAGCAAGCGCTCGACACTGTCGAAGGCCAGACGGGTCTGCAGCAGGTAGGGGTCGCCCTGCTCGGCGCTCAGGTGGTGATAGAGAATGCCTTCCTGCAGCGGGGCCAGCGGGTAGATTTCCTGCACGTTGGCGGCGCCACCCGGCACCGTTGCGACGATGTCGTCGATGGCTGCCTGGTCCAGGTCGATCAGGCTGAGCATGCTCGGCGTGATGCGTTGGGCCTGCGCGGGTACCCGGTTGGCAGGCACCTTCACTTCGTGGCCGATGCCCGCCGCGCCGGCCAGGGCAGCCAGGGTCGGTTGGGCGAACAGCACCCGCACATCGATCAGCAGGCCAGCCTTGCGCAAGCGCTCGACCAACGTCACCGCCAGCAGCGAGTGGCCGCCCAGTTCGAAGAAGTTGTCATGGCGCCCCACCTGCTGCACACCCAGCACATCGGCCCAGATCGCCGCCATCGTCGCTTCGGTTTCGCCCGTGGGCGCTTCGTAGGCGTGGCCGAACAACTGCGAGGCCTCTGGGTCAGGCAGCGCACGGCGGTCGAGTTTGCCATGGCTGGTCAGCGGCAGCTCATCGAGGCGCACGAACGCCAGCGGCACCATGTGCGCCGGCAAGCGGGCCTGCAGGGCCTGGCGCAAGGCGTCGAGGGCGACAGGGGCGGTCTCGGTGAACCAGGCCAGCAAACGCTCGCCCCGCACCAGCACCACGGCGGCGTCGATACCCGGCTGCGCCGCGAGGGTGGCCTCGATTTCACCCAGCTCAACCCGCACACCGCGGATCTTCACCTGGTCGTCGTTGCGGCCGAGGTAGTCGAGGGTGCCGTCGGCATTCCAGCTCACCCGATCACCGCTGCGGTACATGCGTGCGTTGGGCTGCTCGCTGAACGGGTCGACAAGAAAAGCCTGTTCGGTCAACGCCGGGCGATTGAAGTAGCCCCGCGCCACTTGCACGCCGCCGATGAACAGCTCCCCCGCGACGCCAACCGGGACTGGCTGCAAGCCTTCGTCCAGTACATAGACACGGGTATTGGCGATGGGCCGGCCGATGTGCAGTGCGCCGTTGGGCAAGACCTGCCCAGAGGTGGCGACAACAGTGGTTTCGGTCGGCCCGTAGTTGTTGATCAGGGTAAAGCCTGGCGCTCGCTCGAACTGGCGCAGGCGGTCCCCGCCCACCAACAAGGTGCGCAGGGTCGGGTGCTGGTGTTCGCGACGCAGGGCTTGCTCCGCTACCGGGGTGGGCAGGAAGCTGACCTTCAGTGGCTGCAACAGCCACCAGTCGAGCAACTCATCGACATGCTCGTTGGCGATGTGCGCGGGTGGCAGGTGCAGCGTGGCCCCGGCGCACAAGGCTGGCCAGACCTCCCAGGCCATGGCGTCAAACCCGAAACCTGCCACGCTTGACGTGTGCGCATCCGCGTCCAGCGCAAAGGCCTGGCAGTGCCAATGCACCAGGTTGGCGAGCGTGTGGTGCTCGATCATCACCCCCTTGGGCTGGCCGGTGGAGCCGGAGGTGTAGACCACATAGGCCAGTTGCTGCGCGTCCAGCCCAGGTCGCTGTGGGTTGCTGTCGTGCGCAGTACAGGTGCTGATGTGGTCCAGGTCCAGGCGCGGCACCTCGGCCGGCAGCCCATTTACCGCAGTCTCGCTCACGACCAGTGCCGGGGCACTGTCAGCCAGCAGGTAGGCAATGCGCTCTGCTGGGTACGCCGGGTCCACCGGCACATAGGCCGCGCCCGCTTTAAGCACTGCCAGCAACGCAACCACGCGCCCACTGTTGCGCGGCAGGCACAGGGCCACGCGGTCCCCCACCTGAACGCCGCGTTCGATCAGCTGGTGAGCCAGTTGGTTGGCACGGCGGTTGAGTTCGTCGTAACGCAGCGCCTGGCCATCCTGCAACAGCGCAACCGCTGCTGGCGCGGTGGCGGAGCGGGCCTCGACCATGGCGTGTACGGTCTGCCCCTGCGGATAAAGCTGGGCGGTGTGGTTGAACTGTTGCAGCACCTGATCACGCTCGGCAGGCGGCAATACCTGCAACCCTTGCAGCGCTGCCGTGGGGGTGTGTTCCAGGGCGTCGACCAGGCTTGCCAATACCTGTTCGAACTGCGTGCACAGGCGTGACGCGCTCCACGCCGGCAGGCTCTGCACGGTCAGGCGCAGCGCGTCGCCCAGGTCGTCGACGCTGACAGTCAGCGGGTAATCGGTACGTTCCTCGGCGCCGACGATATCGATGCCAGCAGCCACCGGGATGATCTCGGCGGCATCACCGGCGTCACTGTGCCGGTAGTTGAGCAGACTATTGAACAGCGGCGCCGGCGCGGCCACACCGCTGCAGCGCTGGGCCAGGGCCAGCGATGCTTGTTCGTGGCCGAGCAAGGCGCTGAGCCGTCGGTGGGTGGCCAGCAGGGCGTCACGCACGCTGGTTGGGCCCAGGTCGATGCGCAACGGCAGGCTGTTGATGAACATCCCCAGCGCCTGCTCGCTGCCGTCGCCGGTGGTCATGCGGCCCAGCAGCACGCTGCCGAACACCACCTGCTGGCGGCCCGACAGTTGCCCGATCAACCGGCCAAAGCCCAGGTGCAACACGCTTGCCGGGCTCACGCCGAGTTGCCGGGCCTGGCTGCGCAGGCGCTGGCTGAGCGCAGGCGGCAGGGTCAGGCGTGCTTGCTCCAGTTGCACATCACCTTTGTCCTGCAGGCCGAAGGCAAGCGTGGGCTCATCGATGTCGCCCAGCATCTCGCGGAAGAAGCGCTCATGGGCGTCCTCATCCAGTGCCTGGCGAGCGGCGGCCAGCACATTGCGAAACGGCATGGGGGCCGCCAGTCGGTCGGACTGGCCGGCGATGTGCGCCTGGATTTCACGGCGCACGATATCCAGGGCAGTATGGTCCATCACCACGTGGTGGAACATCAGCAGCGCCACCCACGTAGTGCCCTCGCCTTGCGCGTGCATCAGCTGCATCAGCGGTGCCTGGCGCAGGTCGAGACGATACTGGCGCGGGTCGAAGCGCGCGCACAGCTCGGCGAGGGCTGTGCTGCCAGCGACTGGCACGGCTTCGCGGACCAGCGTCGCTTCATGCCAGACCACCTGCACCGGTTGGTCGAGGTATTCCCAGTGCAGTGCGGTGCGCAGGATGTCATGGCGCTGGATCACCCACTGCAGCGCCTCGGCGAAGGCTTCCAGGTGGGTTTTGCTGGCGAAGCGCAGTTGCACCTGCGACAGGTACGGGTCGCCCTCGGTGGCGGACAGGTGGTGGTACAGCATGCCCTGCTGCAGCGGGGCCAACGGGTAGATGTCCTGAACGTTGGCTGCGCCGCCCGGCACGCTGGCGACGATGCGGTCGATGGCTTCCTGATCCAGCGTGACCAGCGGCAGCATGTCGGGGGTTATGCGGAAGGCCGGGCTGAGCCAGTCGTCATCGCGTTCGGCGAGCATCTCCAGCAACGCCGGCTTGTGCCGTGACAACGCCTCCCACAAGCTGTCGTCCAGGGTATCGTCATCGCCGAGGACGATCAGGTCCTGGTCTTCACGCTGGAGTCGGATCGCACGGGTGGAAAGAGCAGCCATCAGTTCGCTGAAGTGCATCGGTAAGCATCCTGCTTTGCCTGGAATGGGAATCGTGGACACGCTACGGGATCGTGACCGGTCGGTCTGACATGGGAAGCGGGGACAATTTCGGATAGCGATCGCCGGCAAGATGGCTCCCACAGGTATCGTTATGCCTTGAGGCCCGAGGGGTACCTGTGGGATGAACTGTCTTGTGGTGCTTGTTCCGGCCTCTTCGCGGGGCAAGCCCGCTCCCACAGGTATCTGCGCAGGCTCAGACCTTGTGAGGCCCCTGTAGGAGCTGGCTTGCCGGCGATGGGCCGCAACGCGGCCCCGGCGATCTTAGATGCGCCTGCGTTTACCCAGGCTGGGAATGGTGGTCTGCGGTATCACCACCTCGACCTGCTCGAGGCGGGTGCTGGCGGCCAGCGCAGCCAGGGTCGGCTGGCTGAACAAGGTGCGGGCATCCACATGCAACCCGGCCTGGCGCATGCGTGCCACCAGGCTGACCGCCAGCAGCGAGTGGCCGCCCAGTTCGAAGAAGTTGTCGTCACGCCCAACCTGCTCGATCTTCAGCACATCGGTCCAGATCTCGGCCAGCGCGGTTTCCAGCTCGCCACGCGGGGCATGGTACTGGCGGCTGATCACCGACTCGGCCCCGGGCGCTGGCAAGGCCTGGCGGTCGACCTTGCCGTTGTTGCTCAACGGCAGCTCGGCCAGGGCCACGAACGCCTGCGGCACCATGTAGTCGGGCATGCGCGCCAGCACGTGGCTGCGCAGCACTTCAAGCGCGGGCGCGCTGCTGCCCTCGCAGCAGGTGAAGTAGGCCACCAGGCGCTCTTCGCGCATCAGCACCACGGCCTGCCCAATGGCCGGATGCGCCGTCAGCGACGCTTCGATTTCCCCCAGCTCGACCCGCAACCCACGCAGCTTGACCTGGAAATCGTTGCGGCCGACAAAGTCCAGCTCACCGTCCAGGCGGTAGCGCACCAAGTCGCCGGTGCGGTACAGGCGGTCGCCCTCGACGAACGGGCTGGCGATGAAGCGCTCAGCCTGCAATGCCGGCAACCCGAGGTAGCCGCGGGCCACGCCGACGCCGCCAATGTGCAACTGGCCCACCGCGCCGAGTGGCACCGGGCGGTCATGCGCATCGAGCACATACAGGCGGGTATTGGCGATCGGCCGGCCAATCGGCGGCGCGATCAATGGCAGCGGTTCGTGGGGCTGCAGGGTCCAGGCGGTGCTGTCGACTGTCGCTTCGGTAGGGCCATAGACGTTGTGCAGGCGCACCGTGGGCAGACGTTCGCGCAGGCGTTGCACCAGCGCCAATGTCAGTTCACCGCCGCCGCAGAAGATGTCCGTCAGGCTAGTGCAACGCTCAACACCCGGCTCTTCCAGAAACTGATGAAGCAGCGCCGGGACGAATTTGATCGTGGTCACCTGCCTGGCCTGCACCAACTGCACCAGGTACGCCGGGTCACGGTGCCCGTCAGGGCGCGCCAGGACCAGGCGCAAGCCGGCGGTCAGCGGCCAGAACAGCTCCCAGACCGAACCGTCGAAGGTGAACGGCGCCCGTTGCAGCAAGGCATCGCCCGGGCGTGGCGGGCAGATGCGCGAACCCCAGTGCATCAGGTTGCACAGGCCCCGGTGTTCGACCATCACCCCCTTCGGGGTGCCGGTGGAGCCCGAGGTGTACATCACATAGGCCAACTGCCTCGGGCCCAGGCCCGGCACTTGCGGGTCGGCTGCCGAGCAGGCGTGCCAATCGCCACGGTCAAGGTCAAGCACAGGGCCTGGCATTGGCTCGAACAGGCCCAGGGTAGCGCCGTGCACCAGCACCACCGACGGCGTGCTGTCTTCCAACATGAAGCGCAGCCGCTCGGCCGGGTAAGCAGGGTCGAGTGGCACGTAGGCGCCGCCGGCCTTGAGCACGCCCAGCAAGGCGACCATCAGTGCAACGCCACGTTCGACACAAACCGCCACCCGCGCGTCGGGCTTAACACCCAGGGCGATCAGGTGGTGGGCCAGGCGGTTGGCCTGGGCGTTGAGGGTCTGGTAATCGAGGCAGCCGTCCTCAGCCTGCAGCGCGATGGCGTGGGGTGTACGCCGCACCTGGGCCTGAAACAGCGCCGGCAAGGTCTGCCTGACCGGGCTTTGCGGGTCTTCGGTGGCGTTAAAACCCTGCAGCAAGCGGTGCAGCTCGCCGTCTGGCACCGCGCACAGTGCATCCAGGCGCGTGCTGCGGCGCTCGGCCAGGGCATTGCCCAGTTGGCGCAAGGTGGTCAACAGGTAGTTCAGCACCCGCTGCGCGCCAATCGCACGCGGCGCGCGCAGGGCGAACTGTAGCCCGTCGGCATGGTCGTCCACCGTGAGGACCAGGCCATGGCTGTGTACTTCACTGGCTTCGGCCAGCTCTACGCCCGGCAATACCGGACCGAGCATTACTGCCCCTTGGCGGTAGTTGATCAGGCTGTTGAACAGCGGCGTGCCAGCGGGCAAGCCACTGCACTGCTGGGCGAGGATCAGCGGCGCATCTTCATGGCCGAGCAAGGCCGCCAGCCGCGCGTGGGTCTCGCTCAGCGCCTGGTCGACCGAGCGATTCGCCAGGCCTACCCGCAAGGGCACGCTGTTGATGAACATGCCTAGGGCACGATCAGCCCCGTTGCCAGCCATGCTGCGGCCCAGCAACACGGTGCCCAGGGTGACCTCATCACGCCCTCCGAGGGCGCCAAGCACCTGGGCCCAGGCCAGGTGCAGCAGGCTGGCCAGACTTGCGCCATGGTGCCGGGCCTGAGCGCGCAACAGGCCTGCCAGCGGCGCATCGATCACCTGGCTGTGGCTGTGCAGGTCACCCTCGTCGACCGGCTCGCCACCCAGCCCGGCAATCGGCGCTGGTGGTTCGACGCCAGCCAGTTGCTCGCGGAAGAAGGCTTCGTGCCGAGCCTGACGCTCGGGGGCAGCGCTTAGCGCCACGTAGTCACGATACGGCACAGGTGCCGGCAACGGCTCGCCGCGCCTCGCCATGAAGGCGTCCAGCTCGCCCAACAGCACCTGCAGCGAAACGGCATCGTTGACCGAGTGGTGGAAGCGCAGCAAGCCCAACCAACGCCCGTGCTGGGCATCCTCGGCGCAGGCCAGCGCCATCATCGGTGCCTGGCGCAGGTCCAAGGGCCGTTGCTGGGGGTCGAACTGGCTGCGCATTTGCCCGGCAATGTTGCCTGCGTGTGCCTCCCCCACCCAGTTGTCGACCGTCAGAAGGGCCTGGCGCCAGACCACCTGCTGGGGCTGTTCAAGCCCCTCCCAGGCCAGGCTGGTGCGCAAGATGTCGTGACGGTCTATCACCTGCTGCAACGCTTCGGTGAAGGCCTCTAACTGCATGCGGCTGGCAAAGGTAAACAACGCCTGCTGCTGGTACGGGTCGCGAGCATCGGTGACGTGGTGGTAAAGCAGGCCTTGTTGCAGGGGCGCCAGCGGATAGATTTCCTGTACGTTGCCTGCGCCGCCCGGCACCGTGGCAACGATGCGGTCGATATCAACCTGCGAGAGTTCGCTGAGGGTGAGCATGCTCGGCGTGATGTGCTGGCACCCTGGCGGAACCCGGTTGGCCGGCACGCGCGCGGCTTCGCCGACCACTACGCTGGCCGCAAGGCTGGCCAGGGTCGATTGGCCGAACAGTACCTGTACATCGGCTTGCAGGCCCTGCTGGCGCATCCTCTCGATCAGTTGCACGGCCAGCAGCGAGTGGCCGCCCAGCTCGAAGAAGTGGTCCTGGCGCCCTACCCGCTCGACCTGCAGCAATTCGGCCCACAGCAAGGCCAGGCGTTGCTCGACGTCGCCGATCGGTACCTCGTGCTCGCGACGCACCTTGGCGGCTTCGTCCGCTGTCGGCAAGGCACGGCGGTCGAGTTTGCCATTGGCAGTCAATGGCCAACTGGTCAAGTTGACATAGGCCACCGGCAACAGAGCGACTGGCAGCCGCTCGCGCAAGTGGTCATGCAGCGCCCTGGGCTCCACCGCCGCCTCGCCAATGAACCAAGCCTGCAACTGGCCTTCGCGCAGCATCACCACACACTCGCGCACTGACGCATGGCTGGCCAGGGCAGCTTCGATTTCGGCCAGTTCAACCCGCACACCGCGGATTTTCACCTGGTCGTCATTGCGCCCGAGGTACTCCAGCGTGCCATCGGGCAGCCAGCGCACCAGGTCGCCCGTGCGGTACATGCGTGCCCCTGGCAGCGCACTGAACGGGTCGTCGAGAAAACGCTCGGCGGTCATCTGCGGCCGGTTGAGGTAACCCCGGGCCACCCCCTTGCCGCCCACATACAATTCGCCTGGGGCGCCGATCGGCAGTAGACGGCACTGCTCATCGAGGACGTACACCTGGGTGTTGGCCACCGGGCGGCCGATATGGAGCGGGCCGCCGGCGTTTACTTCGCCCGACGTCGCCACCACCGTGGTTTCGGTGGGGCCATAGTTGTTGATGACCCGATAGCGCCGCTCGCGGGCCAGGCGCCGCAGGCGGTCGCCGCCAATCAGCAGGGTCTGCAAGGTCGGGTGCAGCTCGCCCTGGGCGAAGGCATGCTCGGCCACCGGGGTGGGCAGGAAGCTGACATCCAGCGGCTGGGCGCGCCACCAACTGAGCAAGGCTTCGATGTCTTCAGCACCATCACGCACCGGTGCCAGGTGCAAAGTAGCGCCACTGCACAGCGCGGGCCACACCTCCCAAGCCATGGCGTCAAAGCCGAAGCCGGCCAGGCTCGACTGGTGGCGCCCGGGGCCCAAGTTGAAGGCACTGCAGTGCCAGTCGACCAGGTTGGCCAGCATGTGGTGCTCGACCATCACGCCCTTTGGCTGGCCGGTGGAGCCAGAGGTGTAGATGACATAGGCCAGGTCGCTCGCTTGCGGCTGCACAGGCGCTGGCATTGCGGCGGTTGCCGTGTTCCAGTTCCAGCGGTCCAACACGATCTGTGGCAGGCCATGGGGCGGAAGGCGGCCGAGCAGCCGCGACTGGGTCAGCACCACGGCTGGCGCGCTGTCTTGCAGCAGATAGGCCAGGCGCTCCTGCGGGTGGGCTGGGTCGATCGGCACGTAAGCGGCCCCGGCCTTGAGCACAGCCAGCAGGCCGACCAAGGTGTCCAGGCCGCGCTGGGCGACCACCGCTACCCGTTGGTCAGGCTTGGCGCCAAGGGCTGCCAGGTGCCGGGCCAGCGCGTCGGCACGCCGGTCGAGTTCGCCATAGCTCAGGCGCTGGCCGTCGTGCAGCGCCGCCACGGCGTGTGGCGTGGCGTTGGCCTGGGCTTGGATACGACGATGGATCAACGCCTCAGCCTGTTCAGGCGCTGCTTGCGCCGTCGCATTCCACTGCCGCAGGCGGGCGTGCTCGCGGGCGGTCAGCAGGTCGAACGCCGCGATACTTTGTTCGGGCTGCTCCAGGCCTTGCTCCAGCACATGCAGCAAGCGCTCGGCCAACGCCGTAACGTCCTCTTCGCTGAACCAGGCGCGGTTGTGCACCAGGTGCAGGCACGCGCTGTCGCGTTGGCTGTTGCAACGCAGGTGGATGCTCAGGGGCGTGGGCTCGTGGCCATTGCAGACCATCACCGTGTGGCCGGGCACGTCACCGAAGCGTAGGTCGTTGCCATCCTCCTCGAATGACACCATCAGCTCGAACAGTTGAGGCCGTTCTTCACGCAATGCGCCGAGGCTGCGGTTGAGTTCGCTGAGGGCGAAACGCTGATGGCGAAAGTCTTGCTTGAGCGCATCGCGGATCCCGTGTACCAGCGCGCTAAACGAGCGTTCACGGCCAAAGTCCATGCGCAGCGCGCTGACTTGGGTAAACAGCCCCAGGGTCGACTTGAACTGGGCGTTGCCACGGTTGCGCACCGGCAGGCCGACCACCCACTCGTCACGCTGCCAGGTACGTGCGCTGCACACATGCAACGCCGCCAGCAGCACATGGAAGGGCGAGGCCTGCAGCGTGGTGCCGAGGGCCCGCATACGTGCCAGCAAGCGGGTATCGAAGGGCTGTTCGAGTACCGCACTGGGCGGCGACACGTGCTGCGCATTGCGCTCGCGGGGTGCCAGCAAAGCATCGGGTAGCTGCTGGTACTTGGCCAGCCAGTAATCGCGGTCGCGGTCATGGCGTGGCGAACCCTGGTACTGGGCATCGTCCTCGATGAACGCGCGGTAAGACGGGGCGCTATCTGGCAATGCCAGCCCCTGTTCAAGCAGGCGGTAATAGTCGGCGATCTGCTTGAACCACTGGTCCACACCCCAGCCATCGAGAATCAGGTGATGAGCCTGCACGGCAAACAGGTACCGCTGCTCGCCCAGGCGGATCAATGTCGCCCCCCACAGTGGGCTGGCATCCAGGCGGTACGGTGTCTGCATCTGTGTTTGCAACAGGCCTTGGGCAGCGCCGAACGGGTCATCCGCGCTGCGGACATCTTGCTGCACCAGCTGCACATCGAGGGCCTCGGCAAAGTACTGGCGGGCTACCCCTCCCTGGCCCGCGTGCGTCACCAGCACAGTGCGCAGGCCATCATGCTGGGCGACCAGGTGCGCCAGTGCCCGGTTTAGCCGCTCGGCATCCACCCCGCCGGCCAGTTCGACGTACGCGCCGATGTTGTACAGCGGCGAGTCGCCGTGGCTGATCTGGTCCAGCCAGATGTCGCGCTGGGCAACGGTCAGGGCA
The DNA here is from genome assembly GCF_022179005.1 of Pseudomonas sp. PAGU 2196. Classification (NCBI taxonomy): domain Bacteria; kingdom Pseudomonadati; phylum Pseudomonadota; class Gammaproteobacteria; order Pseudomonadales; family Pseudomonadaceae; genus Pseudomonas; species Pseudomonas sp. PAGU 2196. The sequence goes on from NZ_BNTL01000007.1 coordinate 47,550, forward strand.
AAGGTTTGGGCGGCAGGCATGGTTCGTCAGGTCCTTCTGGTTGATCATCCGCGGATTCAAGCACCCTACCTTCAGGCTGTATGGCCCCCGAAACCCGGACACGCACCGGGCCTGTCGATGGCTGCTGAAAAACATGTAGGAGATTTGCCACAGCGGCTGCCCGGTTTGGCCTACGGAAGGGGCCATCGGTCGTGATCAGGCCTTGATCGCCACGCTTCTGACGTCAATTGGCTGGCTGATCCGTTCATGTGCAGCGTCTCGCCTGTAAGTGCCCTGCCCCACTGATCCGTAATCGGTGGCACTTTCTGTCCCTGTTTTCCATTACAGACGCGGCCCCCAGGCCGGGCTTGAATACCGCCACAAACCACTCGCCACCCGGAGGACTCGCCAGCGACACCACCCGCCGTAATGCTTTGGATCAAGGATGACAACGCTATGAAGCTGACCGACAGCCTCGAACACCGCCCCGACCCCCAGCTGTATCTGCAACTTGGCGAGCTGATCGCCAGTACCGGCGCCGAGGGCTTTGCCGAACAGATGTTGCACCTGGTCGATGCCCAAGTGCCGATCCACAGGCTCGACCTCAGCGAATGGACCCTCGACCCACACGGCGCCAGCATCAGCCGCATCAGGGTACTCGGCAGCGCCGGCCCTGCACCTGAACTGCCCGGCGTCGACCCTCTGCGCCACCCACTGCTGCAGAGCATCATGCAGATGAAGGACCCGCTGCTGATCGAGTTCAAGGCCCCTCCGGACACCGACCACCCGCGCCACAGCGCCCACCAGTGCAACTTGGTGTCTTGCAGCGGTGCCCGGCGCTGGGTCATCTGCTTTCACCGCCTGCCCAGCCAGCGGGGCTTTTCGTTGAGTGAGTTGTCGCAGTTGAAAAGCCTGTCCGACACCTTGCTGCCCCTGGTCGAGCACCACGGCCAGTTGCTCAACCAAGGGGCCGCGCGGCAGGCCGGCTCGCCGCTGTGCGATTTGCAGGCGGGCGCGTTACGCCACTCCTTTGGCGAACGGCTGGTGCAAGAAGCCGTGCGGCTTTCGACGCGTGAGCAGGAGGTCTGCCTGGGCCTGCTGACGGGCGGCACGGTGCCAGAAATGGCGCAGCGGCTTAACGTGAAGAACAGCTCGATCGAAACCTACCTCAAGCGCGCCACCGCCAAGCTGGGGGTCAGTGGCCGCCATGGTTTGACCAAGTGGATGGCAGGCGCCTGACTCTGCGAGACCCTCTGATGCCCCGATCCAGCCTTATCCTGTGCGCGGCGCTGTTGTGCGGCTGTTCGTTGGCCCCTGACTACCAGCGCCCGGACACACCCGTCTCCCTCCAGTACCCGCAAGGGCCGGCCTACGCCGGCGATGTGCAGAAGCACCCGGCCATCGAGGACTGGCGCCAGGTGTTCCACGACCCTGCCCTGCGCCAACTGATCGACAGCGCCCTGGCCAATAACCGCGACCTGCGCAGCGCGGCGCTCAATGTCGAAGCCTACCGCGCCCAATACCGCATTCAGCGAGCCGAGCTGTTGCCAAAGGTCTCGGCCAATGGCCAGGGGCAACGCCAGTACCTGCCGCGGCGCATGACCGGTACCGACCAGGGCATGATCAGTTCCACCACTGCTGCGACGCTAGGCGTGAGTGCTTATGAACTGGACCTGTTCGGTCGCCTGCGCAGCCTCAGTGACCAAGCGCTGTTGACTTACCTAGCCAGCGACCAGGCCCGGCGCAGCACCCAATTGAGCCTAGTGGCCAGTGTCGCCAGCGTGTACCTGACCTGGCGTGCCGACCAGGAACTGCTGACGCTGGCCAACGAAACCCTGGCCGCAGACGAGCGCAGCCTGCGCCTGACCGCCAACCAGCGCCGCGCTGGCACAGTGTCGGCCCTGGACCAGATTCAGGCGCGGACCAGCGTCGACAGTACCCGGGCGGCCGTCGCCCGTTACAAACGCCAAGTCGCCCAAGACCTCAACCAACTGACGGTACTGGTCGGCGCCCCTGTGGCCGACGGCCTCGGCGCCTTGCCGCTGGCCGACGAACAGATCGCCGGTTTGCAAGCCGGGCTGCCGTCAGACCTGCTGCAACGCCGCCCCGACATCCTCCAGGCCGAATACCAGCTGCGTGCGGCCAACGCCGATATTGGCGCCGCGCGTGCGGCGTTTTTCCCGAGCATCAGCCTGACCGCCAATGCCGGCAGTACCAGCCCGGCGCTCAGTGGGCTGTTCGATGCAGGGTCAGGGACCTGGCTGTTCCAGCCACAGATCAACCTGCCGATCTTCACCGCCGGCAGCCTGCGTGCCAGCCTGGACTATGCCCAGTTGCAGAAGGACATTCAGGTAGCGCAGTACGAAAAAGCAATCCAAAGCGCCTTTCAGGAAGTGGCGGACGGCTTGGCGGCACGGGCGACTTACCAGCGGCAATTGCAGGCGCAACGCGACTTGGTGGCCTCCAACCAGCGTTACTACAACCTTGCTGAACACCGCTACCGGATCGGCGTGGACAGCAGCCTGACCTTTCTCGACGCGCAGCGCTCGTTGTTCAGTGCCCAGCAGGGGCTGATCAATAACCGCCTGGCGCAGTTGGTGGCAGAGGTGAATCTGTACGCGGCGTTGGGTGGCGGGTGGAAAGAGGCCGCTGACACCCAGGCTCCGTCTGCGGCAAGCGCAAGCGAAGCGGCGCCCAAGGGTGCCTACGTGGGTCTAGACTGAACAGGGCCAGATCACCAGGCATGAACCGGGGGGCTTCCACACGCGGAGGTGTGAGATGAGCCAGTTCAAGCGTTTGTTCGTCATGCTCGGCCCGCAGATGCGCCACACGCCGGCTCTACAACGCGCGGCGGCGTTGGCAGAGTCAAGCGGTGCGCTACTCGATATCAACGTATTCGTCGACGATGTCGACACTTTCGGTTTGATGAGCGATGGCCGGGAGCGTGAACGGCTGCTCAGCGACAATCGCCAGTGGCTGGCCGATGAAGCCGAGCAGATGGCCGACGCCGGCCTGGATGTGTCGACCGAACTGCTGCTGACCCGCGATCCGTTGGCCAGCGTGCTCGAGCGCATCGAACGCTTGGGCTGCGACCTGCTGATCAAGGACGTGCAGCACGAACCGGTGCTCAAACGCTTGCTGGTGACACCGCTGGACTGGCAGTTGCTCAAGGACAGCCCGGTCGCCGTGCACCTGGTCAGTGACATCCGCCTGCCCTTGCCCAAGCAGATTGCCGCCGCGGTGGACCTGAACAGCCATGGCGCCGGTGAACACCTCGACGAGCAGGTCATTCACAGCGCCCATGCGCTGGCGCTGCAGTGCAATGCCGAACTGCACCTGCTGCATGTGTGCGACGCGGCCAGAACCCACATCGCCGACTTCGGTGCCGGCACCGTCACCATGCCTGGCTTCGATGGCAGTGTGCGAGCTGCGCAACGGTCAGCATTCAACCGCCTGGGCGACCATCACCAGGTGCCCTTGGAGCGCAGGCATTTCGTCGAGGGGCCAGCTATTCGTGCGATTGCCCAGTTCGTCAGCCATAGCCGGGTCGATGTGATCGTCATGGGCAGCCACCGCCACGACGCCATGCAGACCTTTTTGGGCGGTACCACGGCGCATGTGCTGGAGCATCCGCTGTGCAATGTGCTGGCGATCAAGGCGATGCATTGAGTATTCGGCGAACTATGTGCCCGATTCGTCATTAATCCGCAGCCCCTGTAGAAGTGGCCTTGCGTCGCGAAAGGGCTGCGGAGCAGCCCCAGCAATTTTGTAGGTGACACTGAAATCGGGGGCCGCTGCGCGGCCCTTTCGCGACGCAAGGCCGCTCCTACAGGGGCCGGCGGTGAAGGTAGGCATTTGGCACGCGCGCTCCATTTAAAAAGAATGCATTTGATAATGATTCGTAGTAGTTTCGCGACGCTTTCTACCCTCCCGCTAGCGCCCTACTCCAGGATCGTACCGTCGATGCGTCGCACGTTCGTTTCGCTTTGTGTGCTTCATGCTGTCTCCCCGCTGGCCTGGGCTGAGCCCGAATCGCCCAGCGACCCCGCCCGGATTGAACTCCAGGCCTTGAGTATCACCGGTACTGCCGACAGTGAACGCGCCGATGGCCCGGTCGTCGGCTACAAGGCCAGCCGTTCGGCAAGTGCCACGCGCACCGACACCGCCCTGCACGAAACCCCGCAATCGGTCAGCGTGGTCCCCAAGGACGTGCTCGAAGACACCGGCGCCACGCGGCTGCAAGATGGCCTGGATTACGCCGGCGGCGTTGGCCGCGCCAACAACTTTGGCGGCCAGGGCCTGACCACGTTCACGGTGCGTGGCTTTACCACGGGCGAGTTCTACCGCAATGGCTTCCCGATCAACCGCGGCTACCCCAACGCCCCCGACGCCAACACCGTCGAGCGCCTTGAAGTGATCCGCGGCCCGGCCACCAGCCTGTATGGCCGTGGCGACCCTGGTGGCACCTTCAACGTGGTCAGCAAGCAACCGCTGGCTGAACGCAAGGTCACCCTGGGCAGCCAGATCGACGACCAAGGCATGCACCGCGCCACCCTCGATGCCACCGGCCCGCTGAATGAGGACGGCTCGCTCGCTTACAGGTTGAACGTGCTTGGCGAAGGTGGCGAGAGCTTTCGCGATGATGTCGAGAGCGAGCGCTATGACGTGGCGCCCGTGGTCAGCTGGCAGGTCAACGACAGCACCAGAATCGTCTTCGAAGGCGACTTCATGCGCAACAACCACCCACTGGACCGCGGCCTGACCCGCTATGCCACCCAGACCGGCAGCGCCTCGCGCGACACCTATATCTGGGAGAAAGGCAGCGACAACGTGCTGCACAACGACAACAACATGGCCCAGGTGCGCTTCGAGCACCTGCTCAATGACAACTGGACGTTGGGGGGCGGGTTCCAGTTTCTCGATGGCTCGCTCAAGGGCAACGCGGTGGAAGCCAACGGCGCACCCGCTGACGGGCGTACCCTGCAGCGCAACTTCAACTACCGCAAACTGGAATGGACTGACCGTGACTGGCAGTTAAACCTTACCGGGCATTTCGACACCGGTGGTTTCAGCCACACCCTGCTGACCGGCATCGAGTACGAAAACTACGATTACAACTCGATCATCCAGCGTTCCTCGGCAGCCGTCGGCACCTACCCCATCGATATCTACGACCCGGTGCTCGGCCAGCCAAGGCCCGCGTTGACACGCACCACCACCTGGGACAAGGAAAACCTGCAGACCTGGGCCTTCTTCATTCAGGACCAGGTGGCGTTGACCGAGCGCCTCAAGGCCTTGGCCGGCATCCGTTTCGAGCGCTTCGAGCATGACTATGACGACAAGCTGGTCGACACCCGTGACTTCAGCAAAGGCGAGAACGGCGTCACCCCGCGCGTTGGCCTGATCTACGACCTGACCGACACGGTGGCGGTCTATGCCAACACGGCGCGTTCATTCAAGCCCAACAGTGGCGCCCCTGCGGGGGGCGGCAGCTTCGACCCGGAGAAGGGTAAATCCTACGAGCTGGGTGTGAAGTGGGAAGCGCTCGATCGCCAGCTGAGCATCGATGCGGCGGTGTACCACATCGTCAAGGAAAACGTGCTGGCACGCGACCCCAACGACCCCACCGGGGTCTACAGCATCGCAGCAGGTGAGGTACGCAGCCGCGGGCTGGACATCAACATTGCGGGCAACATCACCCCTGAGTGGCGCGTGATCGGTGGCTACGCCTATGTCGATGCCGAAGTCACCAAGGACACCAGCTTGCCTACCGGCACCCACCTGGCCAACATCCCGCGCAACAGTTTCAGCCTGCTGAACACTTACGAATTCCAGGACGGCGCGGTCAAAGGCCTGGGGTTGGGGGTTGGCCTGAAATACGTGGATGATCGCGCCGGCCAGACAGCCGTGACGACCTACACCATGGAGCGCTACAGCGTGGTTGACCTGCTCAGCTTCTACAAGGTCAATGAACACGTGCGGCTGAACCTGGATGTGAAGAACGTCTTCAACAAGGGGTATGACGAAGGGGCGTTCAACAACTACGTGTACCCGGGCGCACCGCGAACGGTGCAAGCCGGGGTTTCGTACACCTTCTAGCTGACTGTAGGAGCAGCCTTGTGCTGCGAAGAGGCCGGTACCGGCAACATATATGCAGTGCCAGTACCGGCCTCTTCGCAGCGCAAGGCTGCTCCTACAAAAAGCGCATCAAAATCAGAACGCCTTGCTGTAGAACAACGCGTACGACTCGATCCCGTCGTTAGGCTGTTTGATACCCGCGTTGGAGTAATGCATCGCGCGGATGCCGACCTTCTGCGCACCTGGCAGCTTCAGGCCAAAACCAATGCGGTCTTCGAAGTTGACCGCCGAACCCAGGCGCTGGTCGCCCACTTCAGTCTTGGAAAACGCCGCCAGGCCAATGCCGGCCTCGATGTAGGGGGTGTAGGTGAAACCGCTGAACTCGTATGTGAATACCGGGCTGAACGACAACGAGTGCGCGCCGCTGGCGTCGCCGCCTTCCCAATAGGTGTAGGCCGCATCCCAGTAACCGGTCACATATCCGGTACTGCTTTCCAGCCATTTCTTGTCCCAGTCGAACGACAGGCCGATACGGTAGGTCATGTCGCCTTGGCTGGTGGCGCCAACTGCAGCCGATACCTGCGCGGCCTGGGCCAGGTTGGCCCCCGCGAAGGCCAGCACTGCAGCGGCCAGCGAAGCAGCGAGACGGGTTTTCATCAATGACATCTCCTGATGGTCTACAACACGGGCAAAGTGGGGGCTTGAGCCCCTCGAGCTTATGCGGTGGCCGGCGCATCCAAACCGGTCACACCAAGTAATACTTCTCTGATTATTGTCCAAATAATCAGAAAGTTGAAAGCTGTTTGCCACCATTGGCTAATACCAGGGCGACCGCCTTATCACGGGCCCTGTCGCCATTCAGTCGTAGGCCGCCTCTTCATGCTCACCCAACAGCCGCCGCTGCCTCGGCGTCGCCTCCTCCAGCACCTGGGGGTTGAATTGCCAGTGCAAATACGGCGAAAACTTCTGCGCCACCATGCGCCGGCCGTAATGCACCTGCAGCATGTCGCGCTCACGCGACTGCGTGCAATTGGCGCCGCCGCTGTGCCAGACATCACTGCGAAACACCAATGCATCCCCCGCCTTGCACAACACCGGATGCGCTTCACGCCCTTGCCAGTCGGATTCGCCGGTCTCGGGTGGGCGTGCTGCCCGATGGCTACCCGGTACGATCCAGGTCGGCCCGATGCTGTGATCGATATCGCTGAGGTACAGCTGCACCGTGAGGATCTGCATGGGCTGGGTAAAGGCACCTCGCTCGCTGAGCCAGGCAGGCAGTTGCATGGGCAGGTGATCAAGGTGCAGCGCCATACCGGGGTAGCCGGGGTGGCTGCGCCATGCAGTCTGGCCGATCACGTGGCAGTCCTCGCCGAGCGCGGCCTCGGCCAGGTTGATAAGCGGTGGCAGATCAAGAAAGGGCAACCACAGGGGGTTGCGGTTGAACACGCACTTGTAGTGTTCGAGCAGCCCTTGGTAATCCCAGTGAATGGGCTGCAAGTCATCGATGGCGCAGCGCAGCAAAGCGATACGCAGGGGTTCGAGCACACCGGGGATCAACACAAAACCCCGCTCGTCCAACATCTCCAGCTGAAGGTCCACGCTCATGGCGGTGCGCTCCCATTCGGCAGGAGTACAGATGTACTCCTGCCCGGACTGTGCCATTCAACGCCAGTGCAGGTTCACCGTGGCAGGCGCTTTGCCGTCGACGGCCACCTGCTGTTGTACCGTCTCACCTTGGGCGTTGCCGGTAACTTTGTAATGGCCCGGTGGCAACTGCACATAGAGCAGTGGGCCTACGTCGGTAACGCTCAGCACGGGTTGGCCCTGTGCGCTCTGGATGTCGACTGTGGCGCCACTCTGGAACTCGCTTCCCGGGCCTGCCGAGAGTTCGACATGCAAGTCGTACCCTTTGGTCTTGCGCAGGGCATTGGCTTCATCCTGGCCTATACCGCCTTCCAGGTAACGGATGCCGTTTTGCTCTTGCGACTGCAGCTGGACAGCCTGCATGTCGATAGGCGCATTGAGGTCGGCAGCCGCCGCCAACGTCCAGGGCATGGCCAGGGTGAGCAGTAGCGCAGCGCCAAGGGCATAGTGATGATTACGCATGGTAGAACCCTCCTTCTGAGGATGGTTTACCTATTATTACGCCCTCTAACGACACTCGTTTTCTTGCTGACAGAGGGTCGTCCGGGCACGGGCAGCAAGTCGGCGCTTCAACGTGCGCATTTATATTTCATGGGCATATTGCACTCTTTATTCAAAAACGGCTGGATCGGCAAACGACTAGCGAACACACATTTTCTTACACCCAAATACTCGACAGGAAACCATCACCCAGTACATCGTGAATTTCCGGAAGAATGCACTCTAGTGCTCGAGCTGTTTAGTTTCGACGAACGCGATAGCGACTTTTCCTACAAACTTTTAAACATACACCGATCGAACACAGCCATCATCAAACAACATGACTTACATCAACACAGATCAAATAGCGCCACGACAGGCATAATCATGGGCATTCGCCGCAGCATCACTCATAGACCTAAAGGAATCAGAAACCATAATGATCATCAACATAGATGATGCCTTCCCAGCAATTACAACCACTCTGAAAGAATGGCAACCATACGCACAAGAACTAGATTACGTAAACACTCTATACGTAAATGAAAATAACTCAAAAATTATTCATTGGGACTTTTACAAAAATCTGTACGCACTTAAAATCCCCTCACAGTAGCATTCGCCGCATTAAGGGTCATTTGAGTGACCTACCCTACCTGAAACACACAAGAGAAATTCACATGTAGAGCATTGTAAGGACGGGGGATCCAACCGACCATGGTGGTATGGTGATCGGCTCCATAGACAATACTAACCTCAACGGCAAACCAATGGCCGGCGAAGGCAGCATGGTTTTCTGCCCTCTGTGCAAAGGCGAGTTTCCAATCATCGAAGGCAGTGACACGTACCGCGTCAACGGAGTACCCGTCGCCCTTGACGGCATGAAAACCGCGTGCGGCGCCAGCTTGATTGCCAGCGCATCACACAGCAGCGTCCATCGCTGAGTTGATTAAACCAAGAAGAGAGAGCCTTCGGGTCGTGGCAAGCGCCGGTAGCTACGCCCCTGTTCTCACAAGTTGATCTATACGGTATCTACAGCCATACCTAAACTCCCCTGCCGCTCTTCCAACAACTTCACAAACATACTCAAACTGCGCGAAACCGCCCCCCGCCGCCACACCAACCAGGTCTTCAAATACCGGAAATCCTCCGACATCGGCCAGGCGCTCACCGTGCTGCACCCCGGCATGTTGTCGAGCATGCTGCGCGGCATCATGGCCAACCCGGCACCGGCACTTACACATGCCAGCATGCCGTGATACGACTCCATCTCGTGGATCTTGCCCGGCACGGCCTGATCCTGCACAAACCAGTTCTCGAAGTGGTGGCGGTACGAGCAGTTGGCCCGAAACGCGTAGATATTCTCGCCGTTGACGTCTTGGGCGCGGGTTACCGGCGCATGGTTGAGGGGTGAGATGACCATCATCTCTTCCTCGAATACCGGCATGCCTTCCAGCGTCGGGTGCAACACCGGCCCATCGACGAAGGCCGCGACCAATCGCCCAGACAGCACCCCTTCTAGCATCGTCCCCGACGGCCCGGTCGAGAGGTCCAGGTCGACTTTGGGGTAGCGCTGGTTATAGGCCGCCAGCAAGGCCGGGATCCGCACGGCTGCGGTGCTTTCCAGCGAACCCAGGGCAAAGGTGCCCTGCGGGTCTTCGCCGGCCACCGTTAGCCGCGCCTCGTGCACCAGGTCGAGAATGCGCCGGGTGTATTCGAGAAAGTTCCAGCCCGCTGGCGACAGGCGCAGGCGGCTTTTCTCGCGGATGAACAGCTCGACGCCCAGGTCTTCCTCCAGCTGTTTGATACGTGTGGTCAGGTTCGAGGGCACCCGATGGATATGCTGCGCGGCGGCACTGATGCTGCCTTGCTCGGCCACTGCCTTGAAGATTTCCAGTTGCACCAGGTCCACAGTCATTCTCCAAACGTGAATGTTTCGCTCATTATTATTCAGTTTTCATTAAATCCCTACACCACTAGTCTGGCGTCACGGATCAACAACAGCGAGAGTTTCCACCATGAGCGCGATCAGCAGCCTGACCCACGCCATCTCCCTCGACCCGCACAGCGGCGAGCAGATTGGCGCCTACCCGTTCGATACCGACGCCGCACTGGAAGCGGCGCTGCAACGCGCCAAGGTGGGCTATGGCCAATGGCGCCAGGTGTCGCTGGGTCAGCGCAGTGAGTGGTTGCTCGCCCTGGCCAACACGCTGGAAACCAAGGCCGAAGCGTTCGCGCAAATGATCAGCCGTGAAATCGGCAAGCCAATCACCCAGGCCCGTGGCGAAGTGAGCAAGTGTGTCGGGTTGTGCCGTTGGTACGCCGAGCACGGCCCTGCCATGCTGGCAGCGGAACCAACCCAGGTCGAGAAAGCGCGCATCGAGTACCGCCCGCTGGGCCCGATCCTGGCCGTGATGCCGTGGAACTTCCCGATCTGGCAAGTGCTGCGCGGTGCTGTGCCGGCGATTCTGGCGGGTAATACCTACGTGCTCAAGCACGCCCCGAACGTCATGGGCAGCGCCTACTTGCTGGGCGAACTGTTCAAGGATGCCGGCCTGCCGGAAGGCGTCTTTGAAGTACTGAACGTCACGCCGGACGGTGTCACCCGCGCCATCAACGACCCTCGCATTGCCGCCGTGACCCTGACCGGCAGCGTGCGCGCTGGCATGGCGATCGGTGCGCAAGCCGGCGCCGCGCTGAAGAAGTGCGTGCTGGAGCTGGGCGGCTCGGACCCGTTCATCGTACTGGCTGATGCCGACCTGGATGCCGCAGTCAAGGCGGCCGTCATCGGTCGCTACCAGAACACCGGCCAGGTTTGCGCGGCGGCCAAACGCCTGATCATCGAAGAAAGCATCGTTGAAGCGTTCACTCAAAAGTTTGTCGAAGCAACGCGCCAGCTGAAGGTTGGCAACCCGCTGGAAGACGACACCTACATCGGCCCGATGGCCCGCTACGACCTGCGCGATGAACTCGATGGGCAGGTTCAGGCGACACTCGCCGAAGGCGCTACTTTGCTGCTGGGCGGCAACAAGATCGAAGGCGTGGGCAACTTCTACGCACCGACCGTGTTTGCCAACGTCACCCCGGAAATGACCGCGTTCAAGCAGGAACTGTTCGGGCCAGTGGCGGCGATCATCACTGCGCGGGATGCCGACCATGCCGTGGCATTGGCCAACGACAGCGAATTCGGCCTGGCGTCGACCATTTACACCGCCGACTATGCGCTGGCTGAACGCATGACCGCAGCACTGGATACCGGTGGCGTATTCATCAACGGCTACTGCGCATCCGACCCCCGCGTCGCCTTTGGCGGCGTGAAGAAGAGTGGTTTTGGCCGCGAATTGTCGCACTTTGGTGTGCGGGAATTCACTAACGCGCAAACGGTGTGGCTGGACCGTAATTGACGGGGGAATCGGGGCCGCCTGGCGGCCCCGATTTCCTCAGTCCCTGACCTGGTCCTTCACCCAGTCCAGCATCCCCCCCGGTACGATCAGTTCATGCCGTGCCCGCGAACAGGCGGTATACAGGCCCGCCAGCATCCGCGCCCGTTCGTTGCGATTGCCCGCCGCCACGGGCGCGACCATCAGCTCCGGTGACACCATCACCCGGGCGAATTCCATGTTCTTCACGTCCCGCACCCGCCCCAGGAACAGCTTGGGCGCCTTGTCCCAGCGATAACGGCTCTTGGCCTTGGCGAAATGCTCTGGCGTATAGCCCTTGCGCAGCATGTTGGCGACCGCCACGAAGGCTTTGTCGTCGCCCTTGTCCTGCTCCAACGCCTGCCAGCTAGCGTAGCGGAACAGCATGGGGTGACGCGGCCGGGTGCCGTAGCGGTACAGCTCGATGCAATCTTCGACGAACAGCTCGAAATCCTTGCGCGCACTCTTCAACAACACGAACGGCACCCCTTGGTGCGTAAGGCGCTGGAACCAGCCAAACAGGCCCCACTCGTCATCGACAATCAGTGCCGTGGGCTGCTCTGGGACCGTGACCGTGTCGAAGAAACTGACCCGGGTGTAGTGCTCGGCACTGCCGCTGAATGCCGCCTGGATCTTGGCCGGGTGCGCCTGGATCAGCGGGTTGAGGACGTTATCCATGGCGGGCCCGGCGCGCAGCGAATGGTCGATGTAACGCTGGCGGATGAAGCCACCGTGGTGCGGGCTCAGGCCATTGAGGTTCTGCAGCTCGTCGCCCAGGGTGATGATCGACTGCGGGCTGCGGTCCAGCACGGCGAGCATCGGTGCCGACAGCTCGTGGGCCTCGTCGACGATGACGTGGGTGTACCGACTGTCGATCATGTCAGTGGTCAGCGACAGCAGTTTGACCCGGTGGTAATCACGCACCGGCAGTTGAATCTCCCGCGCTGAGGGGCGAATCAGCTCGTGCCAGTACAGCCGGGCCTTTTCCAGCAGCACGTCCTGGTCCAGCGGCGAGGTGCCCGGCCCGGCCCAGGGCAAATGGTGCAGCTGGACCTCTGCATCGCCGCTGCGGCAGAAACTGCGCACGGCCTTGACGCACAAGGCAACCACGTCGCGGGCCGCGAGCGGGCCGATATCGGGGATATTCAGCCACTTCACCACCTGCGCCTCCTGCGGGCGCCAGGACAATTTGGTGCGGTACGGGTCACGCAAGCGCCAACCGTTGCTGGTGAGGTCTCGGTTGAGAAGCTCGTCTGCCAGTTGGCCGAAGGTCAGTGCGGTGTAGGCTTGGGCGTCCTTGACGCGTGCCTGCAACGCGCGCAGCTGGCCCTCGGTCAAGGCCAGCAGCAGCGTGCGCTGGGGGTCGAGCAAACGGGCGAACTGGTGGATCAGGAACGTCTTGCCGGTGCCGGCAAAGCCTTGCACCGCCACCGACTCGTCAACACCTGACAGAAACTCGCGCAGCAAGCGGTTTTGTTGATCGCTCAACAGCAGGTCGCTGGCCAGCGATGGCAAATAAACCGGGTGCAGCGGCGTGACCTGTTGGCGGTAGGTATCGGCAAATTGGAAACTCCACTGGCCTTGGTCATCGTGCAGGTCCTCGACGTCGTAATTGACCTCGGCGGACAGCAAACCGATGCCATTCTCACCCAGCATGCCAAGGCCCATGGCGAATGCCTCGCGGTCGAAGTGCTGCGCAACCTGCCCTTTAAAGCGCCCCGGCGCGGCCGTTTCGACCTCGTTGGCGATGCGCACGATCTCGGCAAAGCGCCGCTCCTGAGCGTCAGCCGTTGCAGTGGCTGGCTGGCGTGGCAGATTTTGCACAAACAGCACCGCCGCGGCCTCCAGCAAACTGGCAGTCGGGAAAAAGTCGCTGGCGGTGGGTTCGCTGGCAAGGCGGTCGGCTTGGTCGCTGGGCAATGGCAGGTAGAACATCGGGACCTCGGGTGAAAACAGGTCGGCACGATAGCAACTTTCCGTGGGGGGTGCTGGGTTCAATGTGCCGGCTGCCGGCCCTCAGCCCCTGCCCCGCTTCAGGGTCTCGCTCGGCAACTCCTTGAACAGCTGCCGGTAACTCTCGGAAAACCGCCCCAGGTGCCAGAACGACCAGCGCATGGCGACTTCCGCTACCGTTACCTCGCCACCGCGCAACAAGTCCCGTCGCGCACCGTTTAGCCGGCGTAACCGCAGCCAGGTCCCCGGCGGCATACCGGTAAAGGCCTTGAACGCCTGCTGCAACTGGCGCAGCGAAACTCCGGCCACGTCAGCCAGTGCCACCAGGTTGAGGGTTTCTTCGGGGCAATCCGCCGCCCATTCACTGACCCGGCGCATGATCGAGCGCTCTTCACTGCGCCTGCCCAGCGCACCGCTGTCCAGCCGCTGGCAGGCACTGTCGAGGATGAACAGGCAGTCTTCCAGCAACTGCTCCGCCAGCGCCTGCCCCTGCAGCGGGCAATCGGCGTTGCCCAAACGGGTCAGGGTGGCGCTCAGCCAACTGCCGAACAAGGCGTTCTGGCCGCTGCCCAATGGCACCATGAACAAGCCTTCCAGGCGCTGCGTATCCAGGCCATGACGGGCCAGAAACGCCTGGTCGAACACCACGGCCACTTCTTCGTAGTTCTCCGGGGTGATCCAGATATTGCGGCTCTGCTCGTTGAGCAGGTACAGGCTGTTTTCGCTGCGGTCGAAACAGAACGCCAGCGATCCACTGGGGGGGCGAAAGAACTGCTCGACACGGGTATTGAGCCGCTCTTCATAAACCTCCACGCCATCGAGCCCCAGGCAACGCAGTTCGCCGCTGAAATGCCCGGGCGACATTTGCCGGTATTGCTGTTGCCAGCCAGGGGTGGCACGCACCTGCTCGGTGACGTCGGTGGTGTGGAAAGCCTGAACCTGCAAGGCGTTGAGCGTTGTCACGCATTGTCCTGTATGCACTCTTTTGGTGCATTGATTATCGGAGAAAGTGGATAGATCGCCCCAGGGGGCTGCGACCAAGATAGTCTCCAGCGCGTCACCTGGGAAGCCACCCGCTCCCGCCGCGCACACAAAAACCCAACCAAGAGGTCTGTATGAACGCCCCCTTCGATCAGCTGTCCACGTGGCTGAAAGAACACCGGATCACCGAAGTCGAATGCGTGATCAGCGACCTGACCGGCATCGCCCGCGGCAAGATCGCACCGACCGCCAAATTCCTGCACGAACGTGGCATGCGTCTGCCCGAGAGCGTGCTGCTGCAGACGGTCACCGGCGACTACGTTGACGACGACATCTACTACAGCCTGCTCGATGCCGCCGACATCGACATGGTCTGCCGCCCTGACCCGACTGCGGTGTACCAGATCCCCTGGGCAATCGAGCCGACCGCGATCGTGATTCACGACACCTTCGACAAGCAAGGCAACCCGATCGAGCTGTCGCCGCGCAACGTGTTGAAGAAGGTGCTGAAGCTGTACGCCGACAAAGGCTGGCAGCCGATTGTCGCACCGGAGATGGAGTTCTACCTGACCAAGCGTTGCGAAGACCCAGACCTGCCGCTGCAGGTACCCCTGGGGCGCTCGGGCCGCGCAGAAAGCGGTCGCCAGTCGTTCTCGATCGATGCCGCCAACGAATTCGACCCGCTGTTCGAAGACGTCTATGACTGGTGCGAACTGCAGGGCCTTGACCTGGACACCCTGATCCATGAAGACGGCCCGGCGCAAATGGAGATCAATTTCCGCCACGGTGACGCCCTGGACCTGGCCGACCAGATCACCGTGTTCAAGCGCACCATGCGTGAAGCCGCGCTCAAGCACAACGTGGCCGCTACTTTCATGGCCAAGCCGATCACTGACGAACCCGGCAGTGCCATGCACCTGCACCAGAGCGTGGTCGACATCGCAACCGGCAAGCCGGTGTTCGCCAATGAAGACGGCAGCATGAGCGAGCTGTTCCTGCACCACATCGGCGGGCTGCAGAAGTACATCCCCAAGCTGCTGCCGATGTTCGCACCTAACGTCAACTCGTTCCGCCGCTTCTTGCCGGACACGTCGGCACCGGTCAACGTCGAGTGGGGTGAAGAAAACCGCACCGCCGGCCTGCGTGTGCCGACCTCCAGCCCCGACGCAATGCGCGTGGAAAACCGCCTGCCGGGCGCCGATGCCAACCCTTACCTGGCCATTGCTGCCAGCCTGCTGTGTGGCTACCTGGGCATGGTCGAGAAGATCAACCCGAGTGCGCCGGTGCAGGGCCGGGCTTATGAGCGACGCAACCTGCGCCTGCCCATCACCATCGAGGATGCCCTGCAGCACATGGAAGACTGCGAAACCGTGCAGCAGTACCTGGGCAAGCAGTTCGTCCAGGGCTATGTAGCGGTCAAGCGTGCCGAGCACGAGAACTACAAACGGGTGATCAGTTCCTGGGAACGTGAATTCCTGATGCTCAGCGTTTAAACCCAAGGGCACTGCCCGTGCGATGACGCGAGGCCGCGCTTTCCTGTGGAGGCGACCTTGCGTCGCGAAAAGGCTGCAACCCAGCCCCAGCTACACCGAACCCAAGAACAAGACCAACGAGGTGTCGACATGCGTCATCTGCAATCCCTGGTTCCCGCTGCATTCACCTTACTGTTCGGCGCAGCTGCCCAGGCCGCTCCGACCGTCAGCGTGTACAACTGGACCGACTACATCGGTGACACGACACTGGCCGACTTCCAGGCCAGCAGTGGGATCAAGGTGGTCTATGACGTGTTCGATTCCAACGAAACCCTGGAGGGCAAGCTGCTGGCCGGCCGCACTGGCTACGATGTGGTGGTGCCCTCGAACCACTTCCTCGCCCGCCAGGCCCAGGCCGGTGCGTTTTTGCCGCTGGACCGCAGCAAGCTACCCAACTGGAAGCACCTGGACCCTAAACTGCTCAAACAGCTTGAGCAGAACGACCCCGGCAACCAGTACGCGGTGCCCTACCTGTGGGGTACCAATGGCATCGGCTACAACGTCGACAAGGTCAAGGCCGCGCTAGGCGTGGACCACATCGACTCCTGGGCGGTGCTGTTCGAGCCCGAGAACCTGAAAAAACTCAAGCAGTGTGGCGTGGCCTTCATGGATTCGCCCGACGAGCTGTTCCCGGCCATTCTCAACTACCTGGGCATGGATCCACGTAGCGAAAAGCCCGAGGACTACGCCAAGGCTGAAGCCCGCCTGCTCGAACTGCGGCCCTACATCACCTACTTCCATTCTTCAAAATATGTCTCGGACCTGGCCAACGGCGATGTCTGCGTGGCCTTCGGCTACTCCGGCGACGTGTTCCAGGCCGCCAACCGCGCAGTGGAAGCCAAGAACGGCGTCAAGGTTGCCTACAGCATTCCCAAGGAAGGCAGCAACCTGTGGTTCGACCTGCTGGCCATCCCCAAGGACGCCAGCAACCCGGACCAGGCACTGGCGTTCATCAACTACCTGCTCGAACCGCAAGTAATCGCCAACGTCAGTGCCACGGTCGGCTATGCCAACGCCAACCCCGACGCCCAGGCCTACATGGATGCGTCCCTGGTGAACAACCCCGAGGTCTATCCACCCCAGCAAGTGCTGGACAAGCTGTACATCTCCAGCACGCCAAGCCCCAAGATCATGCGCGTGATGACCCGCTCCTGGAGCAAGATCAAGTCCAACCGTTGAGCCGAGAACGCACCATGCCTTTCGATACCCTGCACACCGCTTCGTACTACGCCGCCACGGCACGCGACGCGGCACCCTACCCCAGCCTGGACAGCGAACTGAGCGCCGATGTGTGCGTGGTCGGCGGTGGCCTGACTGGGGTCAATACCGCACTGGAGCTTGCCGAGCGCGGCCTTTCGGTGATCGTGCTGGAAGCCAGGCGCATCGGCTGGGGTGCCAGTGGGCGCAATGGCGGCCAGCTGATCCGCGGTATCGGCCATGACGTCAGTGGTTTTGCCCGCTATGTCGGCCAGGACGGCGTGCGCTACCTGCAACAGGCCGGTATCGATTCGGTGGCGTTGGTGGCCAGGCGCGTCGAGCAATACGGCATTGCCTGCGACCTGCGGTGGGGCTTCTGCGAACTGGCCAATACACCTGCGCAGTTTGCCGCCTTCAAGGCGGAACAGGAGGACCTGGCCGCGCTGGGTTATCGCCACGAAACCCGCCTGGTCAGCCCCGAGCACATGCACCAGATCGTCGCCAGCGACCAGTACGCCGGCGGCCTGGTCGACATGGGCTCGGGCCATCTGCACCCACTGGACCTGGTACAGGGCGAAGCACGTGCGGCCGCGGCCCTTGGCGTGCGCATTTTCGAGCAGAGCCCGGTGCTGCGCATCGAGCACGGCCCGACCGTGACCCTGCATACCGCCCGCGGCAAGGTCAGGGCACAGAGCCTGGTGCTTGGCTGCAACGCGCACCTCGATGAACTGGAGCCGCGCCTGAGCGGCAAGGTGCTGCCGGCCGGCAGTTACGTGGTGGCCACCCAGCCACTGCCCGAGGCGCTCGCCAATAGCCTGATCCCCCAGAACATGGCGCTTTGCGACCAGAAGGTCGGCCTGGACTACTACCGCCTCACTGCCGACCGTCGTTTGCTGTTCGGCGGTGCCTGCCACTATTCCGGGCGCGACCCCAAGGACATCGCCGCGTACATGCGGCCGAAAGTGCTCAAGGTGTTCCCGCAGTTGGCCGAGGTACGCATCGACTACCAATGGGGCGGCATGATCGGCATCACGGCCAACCGCTTCCCGCAGGTCGGGCGGCTGCGCCAGCACCCTAACGTTTACTACGCCCAAGGCTATTCAGGGCACGGGCTGAACGTAACCCACTGGACAGCCAAGCTGCTGGCCGAGGGTATTGCCGTGGGCCACAGCCAAGGGCTGGACGTGTTCAGTGCGGTGCCGCACCTGACCTTCCCGGGCGGCAAGGCATTGCGCTCACCGCTGCTGGCGTTGGGGATGTTGTGGTACCGGTTGCGCGAGGTGCTGGGGTAGCGCTCGACTTGAGGGTTGTTGCGCCTTTGAGATCGAGCGCCGCGCGGGCGGCGCTCGATCTCAAAAGCGCTAAAAATCCACCGCCGTACCCATCGCAGCCTACCGCCTACACCGCCAAGAAATACACTGCCCACTGGCCAACTGCCCTGCACCTGCTTGCATTGTTCTGGCCGACCTCTCATGGATGTATCACGATCATGAAATTATTGCCCCGCATCACCTTGTTGTGCGCATCCTTGCTTGCCGTATCCGCCTGCTCCAGCAACCGCGTGGACCCCAGTGACTACTCCTATTTCCTGAAGGACTACAGCCGCTTGCAGCCCGCTGAAAGCCCATCCGGCGCGCCGGTGATGCGCTGGGTCGCCCCCAAGGTCAACGTCAATCAATACACCCAGGTGTTCATCGAGCCCAGCCAGTTCTACCCCAAACCGCAACCGACAGCGGTCATTTCGGCGCAGACGCTGCAGGAGATTACCCGTTACTTCAACGAAGCCATGCGACGTGAATTGGGCAGCGTGCTGACCCTGGCCAAAGCCCCCGGCCCAGGCACCATCGTGGTACGCCCCGCGATCACCGCGGTGTCTACCAGCAACGAAGGCCTAAAGCCTTATGAGGTAATCCCGATTGCGCTGATCTCGGCGGGCGTCAATACCGCCATGGGCGGCCGTGACCAGGAAGTAGATGTTGGCGTAGAGGCGGCTTTCTTGGACGGTGCCAGTCAGAAAGTGCTCGCTCAGGTGGTGCGCAAGGGCGCGGGTAAGGAGCTGGAGAACGACACCCAGAAACTCACCCTCAATAACGTCAAACCGGTGCTCGACGGCTGGGCCAAAGACATGCGCGCGAGCTTCCTGACACTGAAACAGTAGAGCCGTTGACCGTGTAGGAGCAGCCTTGTGCTGCGAAGAGGCCAGTGACAGCAGCGAAAATTGATGATGTGTTCACTGGCCTCTTCGCAGCACAAGGCTGCTCCTACCGGGTAGCGTGTCAATGCCCTTGATCGGGTAAGGCAACGGCCCCCTGAATAAACCTCGGGCTGCGAATCAGCACTCGACAAAGGCGACGGCCAGGCCGCCACGCGAGGTTTCTTTGTAGTTGGAATGCATGTCCGCACCGGTGTCGCGCAGGGTGCGGATAACCTGATCCAGCGAGATGAAGTGCTCGCCATCACCGCGCAGGGCCATTTGCACCGCGTTGATCGCCTTGACCGCGGCAATCGCATTACGCTCGATGCACGGCACCTGCACCAGGCCACCCACCGGGTCGCAGGTCAGCCCCAGGTTGTGCTCCAGGGCGATTTCCGCGGCATTTTCCAGTTGCGGCGGCGTAGCACCGAGCACTTCGGCCAGGCCAGCGGCTGCCATTGAGCACGCCGAGCCCACTTCACCCTGGCAACCCACTTCGGCACCGGAGATCGACGCGTTGGTCTTGCACAGGATGCCGACTGCGGCCGCCGCCAGCAGGAACCTCACCACATCGTCGTCGCAGGCATCCGGGTTGAACTTCATGTAGTAGTGCAGCACGGCCGGGATGATCCCCGCCGCACCGTTGGTGGGCGCTGTCACCATGCGCCCGCCGGCGGCGTTTTCTTCGTTGACCGCCAGGGCAAACAGGTTGACCCATTCCATGGCGCTCAGGGTCGAGCCGATCACGTTCGGTTTGCCCAACTCCTGCAGGCTACGGTGCAAACGCGCAGCCCGGCGCTTGACCTTGAGCCCGCCCGGCAGGATGCCCTCATTGCGCAGGCCATTGTCGACGCATTCAAGCATCGCCGCCCAGATGCGCATCAAGCCTTCGCGTACCTCGGTTTCCGGGCGCCAGACGCATTCGTTGGCCATCATCAGCTGCGCCACGCCCATTCCGTGCGCCTTGCACAGCGCCAACAGCTCAGCCGCACTGGCAAACGGATACGGCTGTTCGACCGCATTCGCCTCGCCTTGGGGGGCATCGATTTCTTGCTGCTCGACGATGAAACCACCGCCCACCGAATAGTACGTTTGGCTAAACAGGCTGCCCTGCCCGTCCAGTGCTTCCAGACTCATGGCGTTCGGGTGGTACGGCAGGCTTTGCTCAAGCAGCAGCATGTCGCGGGTGTAGTTGAACGCCAGGGGATGACTGCCATCGAGCATCAAGCATTGCTCCTGCATCACCTGGCCGATGCGTGGCTCAATCGTGGCCGGGTCGATCCGGTCGGGCCACTGCCCCATCAGGCCAAGCAGGCAGGCACGGTCGGTGGCGTGGCCAACTCCCGTGGCCGAGAGCGAGCCATACAGACGCACTTCGACGCGGCTGACCTGGGCCAGCAAGCCACGCTCACGCAGGGCTTGGGCAAAGGTTGCCGCTGCACGCATCGGGCCTACGGTGTGAGAGCTGGAAGGGCCGATGCCGATTTTGAAGAGGTCGAAAACACTGATAGCCATACTAATGCCTGACCGCGTTGGGCAGAATCGCCAATGCGCGGTTCTCTGGGGAAATTGAACACTACTGCGAACTTGAGCGATACTGACCTGCTCCCGCGTGGATGACCAACGAAACTTCCTAAGCAAGCCTTTAGTGGTACTAAACGATGCGACGACAACTCAATGGCCAAATGTTCGTCTGGTTGCATGTGTTCTCCTGTGCGGCCCGGCATTTGTCATTTACCCGCTGCGCCGAAGAACTGCACATCACCCCTGGCGCCGTCAGCCAGCAAATGCGCCAGCTGGAAGAACGGCTGGGCTATCGCGTGTTCCTGCGCCGCGCCCGTGGGGTTGAGCTGAGCGCTGAAGGCCAACGCCTGGCGCAAACGGTTTCAGAGGCCTATGGCAGCATCGAGGCCGAGCTGCTGCGCCTGGACGCTGGCGAGATCCGCGGCACCCTGCGCCTGCGCTCGATCCCCTCCTTCCTGGCCAAATGGTTGACGCCGCGCCTGCCGCGCTTTCAACAGCGGTATCCGGACATCGAGTTGCGGCTGGTGGCCGAAGACAGTGCGCAAGCCTTGCACCCGGGCGACTTCGACCTGGCCATCGACCTGAACGACGGCAGTTACCCTGGCATGCTGTCGACGCCATTGCTGGACGAGCAGATCTTTCCCGTCTGTTCCCCCACCCTGCTGCGCGGTCGCCCGCCGCTGCACGGGCCGGCTGACCTGGCGCATTACCCGCTGCTGCACGATATCACCGCCTGGCGGGGGGCCTCGGAATACGCTGAATGGGAGTTCTACCTGGATGGCATCGGCGCAGGCGGCCTGGACGTGCGCAGGGGCCACACCTTCAACCGCAACCACTTGACCATCGAGGCGGCGATTGCCGGGGTTGGCGTGGCAATCGCGCGGCGAACCTTGCTCAACGATGAACTGGAACGGGGGGCGCTGATCGTGCCGTTCGGCGTGGCGATCGCCAACCACAAGCGCTATGTGGTGCATTACCCGCCGGGCGGGCTGACCCAGCCGGGTGCCCGCGCGGTGCATGACTGGCTGGTGGAAGAGGCTCGTGGATTCAGGGAATTGCACCCGTTGGGTTGAGTGCCTGCCACGGGGCCGCTCGTCGGCCCCGGCTAATAGGCCTGCTTGCCGGTAAAAGCATTCAGCGTGCGTACCAAAATGACGAAATCGAGCCACAAGGACCAGTTGTTGATGTACTCGATGTCCGAGTCGACCCGTTGGATCATCTGCTCGATGTCCTTGGTTTCACCCCGGAAGCCCCTGACCTGTGCCAGGCCTGTCATGCCAGGCTTGATGTTGTGTCGCGCGAAGTAGTCGACAATATCCTGCGAATACAGCGTGTCGTGCTGAAGCGCATGCGGGCGCGGCCCCACTAACGACATTTCGCCGGTCAACACATTGAATAACTGCGGCAGTTCATCCAGGCTGGTCTTGCGAATAAAAGCCCCAACGCGGGTCAGCCGCGGGTCGTTCTTCTGGGCCTGTTTGACCACACCGTTTTCCGGTTGATGAACATGCATGCTGCGGAACTTCCAGATGCGGAACGATTCACCGGTCCAGCCCATGCGTTCTTGCCTGAAGAATACCGGGCCGCGACTGTCTAGCTTGATCGCAATGGCCACTGCCAACAGCACCGGCGATGCACACAACAATATCAGTGCGGCGAGCACTCGATCTTCGAGGTTTTTAAGGAACAGGCTCATGCCGGTCAACGGCGTTTCTGACAACGTCAATACCGGGATACCGGCAATTTCGCGGACGCTGTGGTTGATCAAACGCAGCGAGAAGATATCCGGCACCCAGTTCACTGCAATGCACTTGTCGAGCAACTTCAAATACACTTCGTTAATGACCGCCGAGCCGCCTAATGGCGTCACCAAGTACACCGTGCGAATGGCATGTTTGGCAACGATCTCGTCAAGGTCAGCGACGTGACCCAGCACAGGCAGGCGTTGCTTTGCATCAGGCGCGCCCTGTTCAGCCAGATCGTCTATCAGCACACACCCCAGCACACGCTCACCGAACCACGGGTTGTTGCTGATTTTCTGGTGCAGGAAGTTGGCCAGGTCGCCGGCGCCAATAATCAGTGCGTTGTCCAGCCGAGCGTGAGCGGTAAACCGTTTTTGCAGTTCACGCACTGCGAAATGCAAGAACAACTGCACGACATAACCAATGACAAACAACTGCACCACCAACAACCGCGAATACGTTTCGCTCTGTTTGGTCAAAAACGCCATGACCACCAAAAAACAAAACGTTGCTGACCAGGCCTTGAATAACCTGAACGCCTTGATGGACAAGCCAACGTTGGTCCGATAGATCGCATAATGATCATAAATAACAGCCAGCGCCCCAATCAACAAGAGCAGCATGATCACATAATCCGAAGTAATGTGACCAAACTGATCGTAGATCAAGTACCAGGCGACGCCGGTGACTGCAATCCCATCAAGGCCGGCCTGAATGGCGTTACTTACGCTGCTTCTTCGTTGAAGTAAGGAACGACTGCTTCTGGGTTCGAGAACCATTTCAGACCTCATTAATTAGCGCGTAGCAAATGCCCGGCAGCTTATTCAGTCAATCAATACCAGCCTTTAAAATATGATCCTGTACACTGAATGGTCTTCGCCGCCCCCCTGGGCGCTTGCTATTACTGTAGCAGTCGCCCGCCCACGCAGCGGGCAGAATCACCCCCGCCCTGGCTTTTGGCCGTTTCAGACGATTCAGGTGGCAGAATCATCAGATGCGCCTTGGGGTGTTTCGGGCCTCGAGCGACATCGCCTTGGTGCACAACAGGGTGCGTAACAGGAACAGCGGATTGCCCACCACGTAACGCATGAACAAGCGCCTGGGCTCTCTCAGCAAACGGTAGACCCACTCCCCGCCCAATCGCCGTAGCCATTGCGGTGCCCGGCTGACCTTGCCGCCGAGAAAATCCAGAATCGCCCCGCCACACACGATCAGGCACGGTCCCCCACTGGCAGCCAGGCGAGCGGCAACGGCTTCTTGCTTGGGCATCCCCATGCCCAGCACGATCAGCTCTGGCTGCGTTGCCCGCGCAAGCTCCAGGTAGGTGGCCATTTCAGCAAACCCGTCGTGAACCGACACTGGCAACACGCCAAACCGCGCCTCACTGCACGCTACGGCCCGGCTCAAGAACGGCTCCTGAGTGCCCCAGAATGCCACCCGCCGCCCCTTGAAGGCCGCCAGCAGCTTGGGGATGAAATCCGTGCCATTCATGTTCAGCCCAGGAGCCAGCCCCAGGCGGCGATACAGAATTGCCATGCCGGCACCATCGCGCAGCAGCACATCGGCCGAGGCCAGCGATTGGCAGTAATTGGCATTGCCCGCGACCAGGTTCATGGCGTGGGCGTTGACGAAACCCAGCACCGTGGGCGCCTCAGGTTGGCACAGGGCCTCGAGCAAGCGCTGCTCGTGTGCAGGGTCACTCACGGTCTGAAGTTTGCCGATAATCGCTTTCCAGCTGCTTTGCCATTCGCCCATTAGCTGTCATCCCGTTTCGAGCGCACCCACTCCACCTGTCGCTTGATCAAGAACCCCAGGTACAGGGGTATCTTCCTCGCGGCGTAGAACGGGGCGTAAAGCAAGACCGAAAAGGGGATCAGTTCACGAGAAAACCGGCCCCACGCCAGCAGAACTGCAACGCCCAGCATGACCAGGGCACCCGTCGCAACCCATGCAGGTGCAGTGATACCGAACAGCAGCGCGGCCAGCCAGGCAACACTTGCAACCCCTACCAGTGCCATGACCAGCAACGCCAAAGGCGGCACCAGCAGGTCCAGGGTGATGGCCAGCAAGGGCGCGTTACGCCGAGTGACCGCGCTCACCAGCAGCTTGGGTACCTCGGCCAGGATCACCCCGAGATGGCCATGCTCCCAGCGGGTGCGCTGGCTGCTCAAGCCTTCCTGGCTGAGCGGAAACTGGCTGGTGACCTGCGCGTCCGGGCAAAACAGCGGCGGTTTGCCGATTCGGCAAAAGTCCAGGCCAAGCTTCAAGTCTTCGACGAGGTGCCCATTGGCCAAGTCGACCGCAGCCAGGTCGCGCCAACTGAAGGCCATACCCGCGCCCATCAGCTGGCAGGGCAAGCCCAGGCGTGCCCAACCACGCGGGCGAACGAGGTTTTTGACCCGCCAGGCAAATTCCGCGATCTGCACCTTCAGGCCCGCGCCGACGGGCGCGCGCATCAGGTACAGGGCCTGCACCGGCCGTGAAGTTTCGAGGCAACGGCGTGCCAGCAGGTCAATGGCGCCCTCGCCCACCTGGCAATCGGCGTCAACGATAATGACCACCTCGGGTGGACGCTGCGCCAGATGCCGTACACCGAAGTCCAGCGCATACCCCTTGCCGCGCAATAGGTCGTTGTCGCGCTCCACCACCTCAGCGCCCGCGCTGCGTGCCAACTGCGCGGTGTCGTCGGTGCAGTTGTCCGCCACCACCAGCAAGCGGTCATGCGCCAGCAATTGCGGGCCGACACTGGCCAGGGTCGACCGAATGATCAAGGCCTCGTTGTGCGCGGGCACCAGCACCGCCACGCGCGGGCGCCTGCCATCCGCCCCAGGTCGTGATCGCACCGGCAGGCACGCCAGCAGTACCTGCGCAAACAGCACCAGCGCGGGCACGAAGATGCAAAACGCCACCAGGCTTAATAACCACGTCACGATGCTGATCATGCGGATGCCTTGAAGTAGCAGGCCAGTTTGGCGGCCTCGGTGTCGATATCGTGGCGCTGCAGCACCCGCCGGTAAGCGGCTTCACCCATGCGCTGCAACACCTCGGCCGGTTGCGACAGGCAGTCGGCCATTGCCGCAGCCAGCTCTTCTACCGTGCCGGCGGGGAACAACCAGCCGTTTTCACCCTGGCGCACCAACTCCGGGATGCCTGCCACGTAGGTGGTCAGCACCGGCCGGCGCAATGCCATGGCCTCCATGATCACCACCGGCAGGCCTTCGGCGAAACTCGGCAGCACCAACGCACGGGCAGCGAGGATTTCCTCCCGCACCTGGGCGCTGCTGATCCAGCCGGTGATGCGTACCTGCGCCTGCAGACCATACCGAGTGACCAAGGCCTCGATCTGCTCGCGCATTTCGCCATCACCCGCCAACACCAGCTCGAATGCAATGGCTTGGGTGGCCAGCAGGTGGGCCGCCTCGATCAGCAACAGTTGGCCCTTCTGCTCGCACAGGCGCCCGACGCACACCAGGCGTGGCGCCAAGGGTGCGGCAACGGCAGCAACCGCGTGGAAGTCGCGCTCCAGACCGCAATGCACGACCTTCACCTTCTCCCAGTGTTCGTGCGCCACCCAACGGAACAACTGGCTGCGCCCATACGAGCTGACCGCCGCCACAAACGCGGCGCGCCGGACTTTTTCGCCCACGTGCAGAAACTGTGGTTTGTCGAATTCTTCCGGCCCGTGCACGGTAAAGCTGTAGGCAGGCCCGCCGAGGACATGGGCCAGCATCACCACCTCGGTGGAGTTGGTGCCAAAATGTGCATGAACATGCTTCGCGCCAAAGGCCTGCAACCAGAGCAGTACCTGACAGGCCTCGGCCAGGTACACCAGGTGATAGGGCCAGGCGCGGTCCGCCCGCTGGCCCAGGCGCAGGGCCAACCACAGGGTGGCGAAAAAGCGTCGTGGTTCGGCACGCAGCACCTGCAGCGTGGGCGCCAACAACCCCTTCAGGCCGTGCTGCAACACGTAGCGGGTCTTGCCCCGCTCGGCGATATCCTCGTCATCCTGCAGTTCGGCATCCCAACCCCGCAAGGCAATGCGCTGGATCTCCATGCCCTGGCGCTCCAACGCCAGAATTTCGCGTCGAATGAAGCTATGGCTGACTTTCGGGTACTGATTGATGAAGTAAGCAATGCGCATAGGAATCCAGATCAATGCCTGCGTAATGAGCCTTACCAACTGCAACCCGTTACTTCAGGCTGTCGATCGCCGGCGGCGGGCTCCCTGCCGATGCACGTTCAAGCACATCCCCCTTCATCCCTTGTAGCCCATGGACGGGCTCGCTGCCTGATAAAGCCGCTTCAACGCGCGCGAATACCTCATCCAGCAAGGCATGACGCCGGCGGTACATCGCACGTTTCTTGGGCGCGATGTCGTCTGCGGCGCGTTTGGCAGCGGCCAGCGGCAGGCTGAAGAAGTCGTCGCGCTCCGAAGGCGTTGCGCCGTTTTCCAGCCAGATGGCATCGTAATGGGCGGCCAGATCGTGCGCCTTGTCAGCGCCAAAGTAAGGATGGCGATGATGCCGGTGCGCATCGCCAACTGCGTAGATGCGCACCACCCCCAGCGTTCTGGCGATGCACTTGAAGGCCTCCAGCAGGAAGCTGCGCGGGCGCAGGCCCTCGAAGTCCTTGGTCAGGTCACGGTAGATGTTCAGCGAAGTTTCGCTGTCGATGCCTTTGTGAATGCCCTGCACGGCGCCGATGAACACGCACAGCTCACCGTGCTGGCGGCACAGGCTGAACGCCAGCGATGCAACGCGCAAATCCCCTTGGAACAGGTTTAGCACCAGCTCCCCTTCGCGCTTGAACCAGATCGGCCGGTCCAGCACCAGGGCGCAGCCCTTCGAATAGGCTGACAGGTCGCACAGGGTCAGGCGCTCGTCGCGACCGAGCAGCAGCAACGTGGGAAACTGCCGGGCAACCACCTCAAAATGCGACGCCACCACACCGAGCCGCTCCTGCGCCTCCCAGCCCTTGCTGATGTAGGGCCACTGCACGACGCCGATGCAATCGACCCCAAGCCTTGCAAATCGGTCATCACCCAGCGCTGTCGACATGCGCTGCATGAAGGCCTTCAGCGCGGGCCACTCGCGGGTGATCTGCCGCGTCAGCTTGACCTTGTTGTTCAAGGCCCGCAGCGAGTAGCCGGGCTGCAGGGTGAGCACACTTTTCACTATCGATCTGGCAATCATAGGAATCTCATTTGTACTCGATCAGCACGGCTTTGCCGGCAGAGAACCTGTTCATCAGGAACTTTACCTGCCCAAGCATTTCAGGGAATTTGCCGAGCACCAAAAACACCGCCTGCAGCCAGCGCTCGCGTGTCGGCTTGCCAGCGCGACGCGCCAGGCGCACCGCTTGCAGCGGGTAGATCAGCAACAACAGCAGCGCCCACACACCCAGCAGGCCACTGGCAAACACGATCGCCAGGGGGATGCCCAAGCCCCACAGCCAAGCGCGGCGGGACTCTCGCAACCAATGGCGCTCTGGCGCTCGCCCATGCAAAAAGGCACCCTCGGCATAGGCATGGCCGGCGCGCAAGCTGCGCCGCCACCACTGGCTGAAACGCGTCATGGCAGCGTCGTGCAAGGTCATCTCAGCGGCCAGGCGCCAGATTTTCCACCCCTTCGCGCGCAAGCGGACGCACAGCTCCGGCTCTTCGCCGGCGATCAGGTCCGGACGAAAGCCGCTCACTTGCGTGAAGGCATCGACGCGCATCAACGCATCCCCCCCACAGGCCTTGGCCTCACCGATGGGCGTGTCCCATTCCAGGTCACACAGTAGGTTGTATACCGAGCGTTGCGGGAACCGCTCACGGCGCCGCCCGCACACCACCGCTACGTCTGGGCGTGCGTCAAGAAAGGCCTGGGCATTGCCCAGCCAGGCCGCATCCACCTCGCAATCGCCGTCGACAAACTGCACGTAGCGCATCGACGGCAACAGGCGTTGCAGGCGGGTGAAGCCCTCGTTGCGGGCCCGAGCTGCGGTAAATGGCCGGCTCATGTCTAGCGCCAGCACTTCGACCCCTTGGGCCTGTGCCATCTGCACGGAACCGTCGGTGGAGCCTGAGTCCACGTACACCACCCGGTCCGCACCGTGCGCCAACGAGCGCAGGCAGCGCTCCAGGCGCAGGCCCTCGTTGCGTCCAATCACTACAACGCCGATACCTGTGTCCATGGGCCTCACTCGACCGTGCACTGCGCCGCCTCGGTGGGGTTGCGCAGCTTGATGGTCGCAGGCACGCCGACCGCCAACGCGTTGTCTGGCACGTCCACCAGCACCACGGCGTTGGCGCCGATGACCACGTTGTTGCCAATGCGGATGTTGCCCAGCACCTTGGCCCCTGTGCCAATATCGACGTTGTCGCCGAACACCGGCGCAATCGGCTCGCTGACATTCTTCAGCCCCACCACCACGCCGTTGCGAATCCGGCAGTCATCGCCAAAGCGGGCATAACCGCTGATTACGATGCCGCCGAAATGGTCGATGACGAAGTTGCGGCCAATCACGACCTCGCAGGGCAATTCAACACCCGTGATGATCTGCACGAACTTGAACAGGATCTTGTAGAGGATGGAGAACAGTTTGCGCAGCAGTGCCGGGCGCACGCTATAGCGCCAGCGCCCGAAGCGATACACCAGCAATACCCAAAACCCCTGGGCGCCCCAATCACCACCGTGTGCACGCAAGTCGGCGCGTATATTCTCGAACATGACGTCACCTACCGTGTGGGTTGGCTTGCGAACCGTGTCTTGAACAACAGCGACCAGGTAGTCTGGCAGTGCCGCCAGCACGCCCGGATCGCCGCGCGACCTCGCCCCTTCAACAGTGCCTTGAGTGCCAGTACCAGGTCACCCACACACACCAGCAGCATGTGCAGCGCCAGCCCGGCAACGCCGTGGTGCTTGCGGAAGTACAGCAGTTCGCTTTCGATCTGGTAGCTGGAAATCTGCCGGCTGGCCGCTTCCAGTTCGCTGACCGACTTGGAGCTTTCGCCGCCGATATGCACCACCGTGGTATGGGGATAGAAGACGACCTTCCAGCCCGCTTCCTTGACCCGCTTGCAATGGTCAACCTCCTCGTAATAGAGGAAGTAGCGCGGATCGAACAGGCCTACCTGGTCCAGCACTTCGCGACGCACCAGGTAGAAACAACCGGGTAGCCAATCGCATTCACGTACCGAGCCATGGTCCCAGGTCATCTCATCGACCATTTTCAAGCCTGGGAAGAAACGGCCAAGCCCGGTACGGCCGACAAACACGTTCAGGGGTGTCGGGAAGTAGCGGCAGCTGGGTTGCAGGTCGCCATCGCGTCCCTCCAGGCGCACGCCCAGCACGCCGCACTCGGGGTGGTTGTCCATGTACTCGATGGTCTTGGCCAGTGAATCGGCCGCCACGAAGGCATCGGTGTTCAGCAGCAGTGCGTACTTGCCCTTCAAGTGCGCCAGCAGTTGGTTGTTGGCGCGCCCGAAACCGACGTTTTTCTTGTTGCTCAGCAACAGCGCCTCGGGGCACACCTTGGCCATGCGTTCCACAGAATCATCGACCGAGGCATTGTCGACGACCAGGTAACTGGCAAGCTTTTCGCTGTCGGCCTGGCGCAGCGCATCGAACATGGGCTGCAGCAAGGACGCAGTATTGAAATTGACCACCATCACATCGACGGGTTTTCTATCCATTGCTACTGTCCCCGAAGAAGTACTGCCGTCGTTGCGCGGCAAGGGCAGGCTCCACGGTCGGGTCAAAGGCACCTTTGCGCTGTTTGACCAGTTCTATCCACGGGTAGCTTTCGCAGCGCTCCTCCACCCTCTTGATCAGGGCTTCGGTGGTGCAGATGAATTTGGCCGGGTTGCCACCCACCACAGTGCCCGGCAGCACGTCCTTGGTGACGACCGCACCGGCAGCGACGATCGCATCGGGCCCGATGGTCACGCGGGGCATCACAATCGCGCCATGGCCGATGAAGCAGTTGTCCTTGATGTCGATATAGCCGACCGAATCGAGGTGCTTCCCGTAGCAGAGCTCGATCAATGCCACCACGCCGTCGTGCCCGATCAGTGTGCAATCCGACAGGCCGACGTTGTTACCGATGCGCACCAGCGCAGGGTCGGTCACGTTGCACCCTGGGTTCATATGAAAGTTGGCCCCTACCGAATGAAACTTACCCCAACGGGTTAAATAGCTCCCCCACTCTCGCCCCGTTGGATTACACAACTTTTTGTACGTCGAGCTTCCCCGCCCGGTTGAGTTGACATAACGCGTCAGTGCACTCCGTATCCATCCATTCATTCTGCGAGCCTCGCAATCAAAGCGATTCTGAACTGTCCCTGAGGCGACTTCGGTCTCATTCTTCTTGGTGCTGACCGCCTCGCACTCAACCCGTTTACAACGTGCGTTACACCGCGGCACCCGTAGCCGATTTCAACTTTTCATTGAGGTGGTCCGCCAACCTGACGGCAAACTGCAACAACGGCATGGTCGGGTTGGACGCGCCGCCCTTGGCAAAGATACTACTTCCCGCCACATAGAGATTCTGGGTCCCGAACACTTTGCAATTGGCGTCGACCACACCGAACTCAGGTGACGCAGCCATGCGCGTGGTGCCCATGTGATGGGCATGTGGCGCCATCTTCAACGGCACCGATGTGTCGTAGACGAAGTCGTTGAGCTTGACGAAGCCCAAGTCCATGTCGGCAAATTGCTTGGCCAGTTCGGTGCCGATGCACTTGATGGTATGCCTATCACTTTCGCTCAGTGCCCAATGCACGTTGACCTTGGCCACCCCCAGCTCGTCTTTCTCATTCAGCAATGAGATGCGGCTTTGCCGGTTGGGAAACTGCTCGATCATGGTGCCGATCACACCGTCGCCCGGGCAGCTGAACTTGGCGACCAAGGCGATCTTGTCGGCAACGCCCATGTCACAGGCAAGGTTTTCCAGAAAGTGTTTGACCTCGGCCGTGCGGCCATACGTCTGCACGTCCGAGAGCAGTGCAGCGGTGATATTGCCTTTACCGGCCTGGTACTCCTCAACAAAGGCGTCGGTGGTGTAGTACTGACGCATCTGGGTGTCCTGGTCCGACTTCAGGATGAACGTGCCCATGTCGATGTTCAGGTGCTCCATGAAACAACACCCGGTCAGCCCTTCCTTGTTGACGATACCCGCGGCCAGCAGGGATTCACTGTTCAATAACTGCCGAGCATTCTCGATGGCGCCCGTCGCCAGGATGAAGTTTCTGGCCACCACGCGCTGACGATGACGTTCGTAATCGGATACCACCGCAGCCACCACATGGCCCGACGCTTTGTCGAATTCCAGGTCGACGCAGTTGCAATTGATGAACACATCCAGCCCGTGGGTTTCGTTCAGTGCAGTCGCGTACTTCTGCGCAAAGCGCGTTGGGGGGCTCAGCAGGAAGCGGTCGGGCTCGAAGTCATCACCCGCAAGCCCGGTGTTCATCGCGTGAAACTCCGAGCCTGGCGGCAAATCGACGATGTCCATGGCCGCAGCCAGGTAGCCCTCTATCTCCGAGTAGGGGATCGGCCAACCGGGCAAGTCGCCGGGCGGCGCCATGGCGAAGTCTGAGGGGGTGAACGGCCGGCAGCGCCCTGCCCAGTGGTTGGACGTGCCGCCCAGGTAACGCAGGCGTGTTTCCGCGGCGTACAGTTCGAGCCCCGTCGAGGCGCACGTGTACAGCCCTTGCGAGTGCGGCGAATACTCACGCCCACCGCCCTCGGCCAACAGCACGTTCCAACCCGCAGCTGCCAGCCGCAGGCCCAGGGTAATGCCAGCGGGGCCGGCCCCGATGATGCAAAAATCATAGTCATCACGCAGCGTTTTCTGCTGCTGAAAGTCCTTGATCATGCTGGCTCGTTCCGGAAGTACTGAGAAGGCAACACCCAGCCGTTGATCACCACGAACCCGGTTTTTTCGACGGGTTTGCGTGCAACGTCTGCGGCCACCCCAAACACCGCGCCGCCAACACCTAGCAGGACACAGCTCTGGAGAAAACCCCTACGACCCAACTGCGGAGTACACAACGTAAGCTTCCCCATGATCCCCAGACCTATCTCGATGAAGTGTTAACAATCAGTCACTCGACCGCCCCCACATTGCACCATCGCCCGCCTCTGGCCTCATCACAGCCACTCGAAGAAACGGGTCGCCAACAGCCCACAGAGTGCCCCCACGGCCACCATCGGCAGTACCACCAACTCGCGTTTGACACTGAAGATATCCAGCTTGCAGTTAACGTAGACGATCAACAGCAGCGTCGGGAAGGTATGCAGGGCCACCCCCCAGATTGCGTAGTCGACACCGCCAATGGCCAGCAGCAGTGGCAACAACCCCCATAACGAGACTAGCCGGATGATGTTGTCCATGGCCTGGTATTTCGTCAGGCCCAGGGCAATCCATATCTGGTGTGCCAAGGTATAGCGCAGCGTGAAGAACGACAGCGAAAGAATCGCAAGAATCGTCCCCGCCTCGGTGTAGCGCGCGTCGTACATCCAGCCGATCAACAACGGGCTGGCGGTCAGGAACACCCCGCAGGCGAACAGCATCACAAGGTCGACCAGCAACCTGAAACGGTAGTACAGCGCCTTCAGGCGTGCCTTGTCACCTTCCCGAGCGGCTTCGCTGAACGCGGGCAGCGCCACCGAGCCCACCAGTTTCAGCAACCCGGTCTGCACGGACCCGAGGATCAGCACGGCAATCGAGTACACCCCCAACTGCCCCGCTGTCATGCTCGCACCAAACCAGATCCGGTCACCGTACATGGCCAGTACGCCGACCATCGACGACAGCAGTATCCAGCGGCCAAACACAATCAGCTCGTTCAGCGCGCTTCGGTCCCACTGCAGGCGGTTGTTCGGCCCTTCCAGCGCCAGGTGCCCCAGCAAGGTACCCGCCAGGGCGCTGACCAGGCCGGCGATCACCAGCGACCAGATCGACCGGGTGAAATAACCGATCACCAGCATCGCGATCAAACCGACCACTTGCGAGGCCAGGTCCACCAATACCACGCGCTTCTGTTGGAAAGTTCGTACGGCGACATCTATCTTGGTGGATTGGAATCCCCAGATGATGGCCGAAAGGCCGGTCGCCGCCAGTACCATCGGCAGCTCGGGCGCGGCGTAAGTGGAGTCCGCCGGCCACAGGTTGGCCAGCTGCGCGAACCAGGAGGCGGCGGCCAGCAGCAAGGTCAGGGCAAACAGCACGAAGCCGCGGATGATCTGGACGGTCCAGGCGGTATTGAGAAACTCGGGGTCGTCGCCCCGGTGGCTCTGGATGATGTTCTGGCGCAGGCCAACATCGGACAGCAAGTGCAGAAGTACCGAAACCGTGGTGGCGATCACCATCACACCGAACATTTCCGGCAGCAGCAAACGGGCCATGATCAGGTTGCCGCCCAGGCGCATGACCTGTGACGCCACCAGCGACACCAGGTTCCATGACCCGGCCTTCAGTGCGCGCTTGCGCAGGCTCGCGGAGGCTGACACATCAATCGACGGCATGACTTCAATCTCTGACTGATTGGCTAAAAGTCACTATAGTTTCAATTAGCCATGATGCTAGCCGTGCCCACCAAGGGAAAGGTGTCCTTAGCCAATGCCTGAACATTTTCGTGCGTTGATCGTCATTCTGTTTCTGGCAGGCGTCGTTTTTGTCATGACGCGCCGCCCGGCGACAGACCTCATCCCCTATAGCGACTTCAAGCGCCGGCGTAACCTGTGGTTCGTCCTGACGCTGGTGGCCTTCGCCTCCCACAGCTTCTGGGTGTACGTGGCCGCTGCCGGGCTGATCATGTACATCGCCGGGCGGCGCGAACGCAATGCCATGGCGCTGTTTTTCATGTTGCTGTTCCTGATTCCGCCGGCCTCGGTGCAAATACCCGGGTTTGGCGTGGTCAACTACCTGGTCGACCTCAACCATGTTCGCCTGCTGACGCTGTGCGTGCTGCTGCCGGCAGCGCTGGCCCTGAGCAGGCAAAGCGATACTCTGCGCTTCGGCCGCACCTGGCCTGACAAGCTGCTGGCGGCCAGCCTGGTGCTGATGAGTGTGCTGTACCTGCGTGAAACCACCCTGACCGACACCTTGCGCCAGGCGCTCTACCTGTATGTCGATGTGTTCTTGCCCTACTACGTCGCCAGCCGAGGGCTCAAGGAGATCAGTGATTTCAAGGACGCCATGCTGGCATTCGTGCTGGCATCCTTCGTCCTGGCACTGATCGGCGTTGCCGAGTTCGTCCGCCACTGGCTGCTGTACAACGCCCTGATCGATGCCATGGGCGTGCAGTGGAGCATGTCCGGCTACCTGAGCCGTGGCGGCTCATTGCGCGCCAGCGCCACCACCGGGCAGGCGATTGCACTGGGCTACGTGATGAGTGTGGCCATCGGCCTGTACCTGTTCGTCCAGGGCTATGTGCGCAGCCAGCTGCAGCGGGTGCTCGGCGCCCTGCTGCTGGCTGCCGGGCTTTTCGCGCCGTTGTCCCGCGGCCCCTGGATTGGCGCCGTGGTCATCGTCGTGGTGTTCATTGCCATGGGCAAAGGCGCCATCAAGCGCCTGACTGTGCTTGCCCTTGCCGGCGTATTGGCACTGCCGCTGCTGACTGTGCTGCCTGGGGGCGACAAGGTGCTGGACCTGTTGCCTTTCATCGGCAATATCGAAAAAGAGAACATCACCTACCGGGAACGCTTGATCGACAACTCCTGGATCGTGATCCAACGTAACCCCTTGTTCGGTTCGTTCGACTTCCGTAACACCCCTGAAATGCAGTCGATGATTCAGGGGGAAGGCATTATCGACATCGTCAACACCTACGTCAGCTTGGCCCTGCGGGTCGGGTTGGTCGGGCTCGCGCTGTTCGTGGCGTTTTTCGTCACCGTGTTGCTGGGCATCCGCAAGGCCATGCGCGCGTTCCCCGACAAGGATGACGAGCAACGGCAACTGGGCCGGGCACTGTTGGCGACGCTGGTGGGGATCCTGGTGATCATCTTCACCGTCAGCAGCATCACTATCATCCCCACCGTGTACTGGTCGGTCGCAGGGCTTGGGGTGGCCTACATACAGCGGGTGCGCAGGCTCCGTTCCAGCCAGGCCAGCGACCTTCCCGCTGCCGGCCTTCAAACCAGGTGATGCCCATGAGCCTTTTGCCTTTGCGCCCCTTTATGCGGGCATCCCTGTTCGTTGGCCTGGCCGTGATGTCCCAGGCTGGCTGGGCCTCCGGCTGGGTCGTCAGCGTCGAAGAACAAAACGGCCTGCCCAGCGTGACACGCGGTGGCGGGCAGGTGATGAAAGCCAAGTTCGACTTCTGGGCGGCTAACTGGAGCTGGACTGGCTTCTACACCGCCATGAAGGTCGACGCGCCCTACAGCTACACCCTGCAGGGCAAAAACAAGCAGCTGGACTTCGACCTGACGGCGGATATCCGCAAGCCGCAAACACAAACCTTGACCTGGGCGTTCGACCTGACCGCAC
The DNA here is from genome assembly GCF_022179005.1 of Pseudomonas sp. PAGU 2196. NCBI lineage: Bacteria > Pseudomonadati > Pseudomonadota > Gammaproteobacteria > Pseudomonadales > Pseudomonadaceae > Pseudomonas > Pseudomonas sp. PAGU 2196. Next base: position 83,749 of record NZ_BNTL01000007.1, read on the forward strand.
ACAGCAGGCAGTCCAACGTGATGGGCGGCGGCATCGTTTTCCAGTTCGACCCGGCCCTGTTCAATGGGGAGATGGGCGCGCCCGTGCTGTTGCCCGACAACCGTGGCTGGTCCTGGGGCAAGGATGCGCAAGGCAGGCGCATCGAGATGCGCTTCGAACCCGCACTGGCGAAGGTGTACTTCGAGCCCGGCAGCAATGCCGAGATTCGCGCGTTCTTCTACAAAGACCCCATCAGCGCCGGCCAGCAGCAGATCAAGGCGACGTTGAACGTGACGGGCGATATCGAGCTGGGCCCAACCCCCACCGAGCGCTTTGGCCTGCAAGACCCCGCGCAGTGGCCCGACGACCAGCTTGACTGGCAAACCTCGCCGGTCGACCTGTCTTTTCTCAACGCACCCGAGAAACCAGCAGGCAAGCGCGGCTTTGTAAAGGCCTCCGGCGAGCAACTGGCGTTCGAGGACAACACCCCCGTGCGTTTCTGGGGCACCAACCTGTCTGCATACTCGCTGTTCAAGACGCCAGACGAGGAAATCATCAAACAGGCCAAACGCCTGTCGGCACTGGGTTTCAACCTCGTCCGGCTGCACCACCACGACTCCCCGTGGGTCAGCCCGAACGTGTTTGGCGACGGCACCTTGATTCGCGATACCCAGCAGCTCAATGCCGAGTCGCTGCGCAAGATCGACCTGTGGGTCAAAAGCCTCAAGGACGAGGGCATCTACGTCTGGCTCGACATGCACGTACAGCGCGCCCTTACCGCCAATGACAACATCGAAGATTTCGATGAGCTGGCCAAGGGCGAGCCCAGGGTCGACCTTAAAGGCTACGCCTATGTGAACCAGAGCATTCAACAGGCCATGAAACGCTTTATTGAGCAGTACATGACCCATGTGAACCCCTACACCGGCCTAGCCTACAAAGACGACCCGGCCATTGCTGCGGTTTTGATCACCAACGAGAACGACATCACCCAGCACTACGGCAACGCCCTGATGCCGGACAAAAAAGTCCCCGCACACACCAAGCGGTACCGGGAGCAGGCAGATGCCTTCGCCCAGCGCAATAACCTGTCTGAAGACCGCACCTGGCGCGCCTGGGAGCATGGCCCGTCGAAGCTGTTCCTGAATGATCTGGAGCGACAATTCGATGTCGACATGATCGCGCACCTGCGCAAGCTAGGCATCAGGGTACCCATTGCCACCACCAGCACCTGGGGCGGCAATGGCCTGAGCGCGCTGCCCGCGCTGACCTCGGGCGATGTGATCGATGCGCACAGCTACGGCGCCATCGGCCAGCTCGAGAAGAACCCGCTGACCAGCGACGGGATGATCAACTGGATTGCCGCGGCCCAGGTCGTCGGCCTGCCCCTGACGGTCACCGAATGGAACGCCGAACCCTTCCCCCTGCCCGACCGCCACTCGCTGCCCCTGTATGTGGCGGGCACGGCCAGCCACCAAGGCTGGGACGCCATGATGCAATATGCCTATAGCCAGCAGGCCTTCAACAGCGGTTGGCGCACGGCAGACAACTGGCACGCGTACAACGACCCGGCCATGCTGGCCACGCTCCCCGCGGCTGCCCTGCTCTACCGCCGTGCGGACGTGCAGCAAGCCAACACCCGTTACGTCTTCGCGCCAACACCCGCCACGTTGTTCAACCAGGACATCACCCCGCGCAACTCGCTGCTGCTGCGCACCGCCATGGAAAAAGGCAGGCTGCAGATCGCCATGCCGCAGTCGCCGGAGTTGCCCTGGCTGAAACCCAGCGTCATCCCGGCCGATGCCCAGGTGCTGCGTGACCCTGCCCAATCGTTGCTGGCCCCTGACGCCACCGAGTCGGTGACCGATACCGGGGAGCTCAAGCGCAACTGGCAACAAGGCCTCTACACCATCGATACCCCCCTCACCCAGGCGGCGACCGGCTGGCTGGGCGGTCGAACCCTCAACCTTGGGCAGGTCGAGGTACAGGCAAAGACGCCTTATGCCAGTGTCGTCGTGCAGAGCCTGGATGCCAAACCGCTGGGCCAGGCTCGCAGCCTGCTGATCTCACTGGGCACCCGGGCCGTGCCCAAGGCCGACGACAAGACACCGTTCAATGTCGAGCCCTTCGAAGGCACGCTGGCCATCAAGGCAGCGGCCGGCCTGAAACTGTTCGCGCGCGATGCACAGGCGCAGCTCAAGGAATTGCCGGTGGCGTACCAGAACGGGCGCTATGTCATCACCTTCGATGGCCAGTACATGTCCAACTGGCTGTTCTTGAAATAGGGCATTTGGCCATCTACAGTCTCAAGAGACCTGTAGCTGATTCTCCCACCTGTTCGATTCAGGGACGACCCGCGGCGTCTGTACAACAGCAGAGTCCAGGAGGCACGGATGAAGTTTCTGGTTGTCGGTGGCGCAGGTTATATCGGCTCGCACATGGTCAAGCACTTGCTGGCCGCGGGCCATGATGTGGTGGTGGCGGACCTTGTGTCGCCAGGGCCTGGGGTGCAATGGGCCAAGCTCGACATTGCCGACGAGCCGGCGCTGGATGTGCTGTTCGCCGAGTGCCGCTTCGATGCGGTTTTTCACTTCGCATCGTTCATTCAGGTGGGCGAGTCGGTTTGCGCCCCTGGCAAGTACTACCAGAACAACGTAGCGGCCACCCTGACATTGCTGCAGGCGATGGTGAATGCGGGCATCAAGCGGCTGGTGTTTTCCTCCAGCGCAGCCGTTTACGGCAACCCGCTGTATGTGCCCATCGACGAGGCGCATGGCAAGGCACCGATCAACCCCTATGGGCTCAGCAAGTGGATGGTCGAGCAAATTCTCGAGGACTTCGACCGTGCTTACGGGCTGAAGTCGGTGTGCCTGCGCTACTTCAACGCCGCAGGCGCTGACCCTGACGGGGAGCTGGGCGAGCGCCATGAGCCGGAAACCCACCTGATACCGTTGATCCTCCAGGCGGCCGCTGGCAGGCGTGAGGCGGTCACAGTGTTTGGCCGGGATTACGACACCGCCGATGGCACCTGTATTCGTGATTATGTGCATGTCGCCGACCTGGCTTCGGCACATGCGTTGGCGGTCGACTACCTAGTCGCTGGCGGCCCCAGCACGGCGTTCAACCTGGGCAATGGCCTGGGCTTTTCAGTGCAGCAAGTGATCGATACCGCCCGCACAGTGACGGGCCGGCAGATACTCACACTCGATGCCCCCCGCCGCGCGGGTGACCCGCCCAGGTTGGTGGCGGATGCAGGCAAAGCGATGAGTGTGTTGGGCTGGCGGCCAGCGTATGCATCGCTGGAGCAGATCGTGGCGCATGCCTGGGGGTGGGAGTTGCAGTACCCGTGGCATCGGATTTAATCATTCAGCTATTCACTATCGGGTGTAGGAGCAGCCTTGTGCTGCGAAGAGGCCGGTGAAAACACAGCGAATCTTCGCTGCTGTCACCGGCCTCTTCGCAGCACAAGGCTGCTCACACTCGATAGTGAATAGTCAGTAATAGGTGCGCGGTTTTTCATCCGCCTTGTTCAACACCGTACCAATCAGGTTGACCGTCGCCAGGTGGTGCAGGCATTCCTCGATCTCTTGCTTGCTGTTCATGCCGTTGCCCACGACCAATAACACACAGTCGAACTTGGGCATCACGGTGATTGCATCGTCTGAGCTCAACAATGGCGGCAAATCGAAAATGCAGATGCGCGACTCATAGCGGCTGCGCAAGTCGCTGATCAGGTTGTTCACCCGGGGGGAGGACAGCATTTCGGTAGACATCGGAATAGGCACCCGCGTCGGCAGCACGACAAAACGCGGCAACGTCGGGTTGACCAGCACCTCTTCCAGCCCGGCCTGGTCAGACAGCAACTCGTTGAGGGCCTTTTCCATCGGCAAGCCCAGGCTGCTGCCGACCTTGGGGCGACGCAGGTCGAAGTCCACCAACAGCGCCGTCTTGGTCGTGTGGTGCGCAATGCTCATGGCCAGGTTGATCGCCAGCACCGTCTTGCCCGCCTCGGGCGTTGGCGAGGTGATGGCCAAGGTACGCCAGCCGTTTTCCTCCATCGCCTGCAGCACCTGCGTGCGCAACAGGTCGATCGGCCCACTCATGTTCGAGTTCTTGTTGAACGCGACAATCCGATTGCGCTCAAGGTGCTCCGCACGCAACGGCACCACCTTGGTCTTCACGTAATCGAATTGCCCTGGCACTTCTGGAGGCTCCGCCCCGTGGGCGGTTTGCGGTGCCTGGGCAGCACCTGGAGAAACTTGATGAATACCATTGCCAACTACCGGCTTGATCCTGTCCATCACTGCTTTCCCTATTCAAACCGCGCCATAGCCTTGAACAGCAACACATCCAACGGCATGTAGAACACGTGCACCAGCACTACCATCATAGCAATCAGCACAAGCACCGCCAGGATCAGCAGGTTGCGCCAGCGTTTACGCTTTGCCAGTTCCGCCTGGGTGGTGATGAAGGGCACCGTCACCAGCACACGCTTGCCCAACACGCTCTCCAACGCCCCTACCCCCCGTACACGCTGATTGAGCATTTCCAGCAGCATCACCAACGCGCCACCGCCTGCCGGTGCCAACACCAGGCCCAGCGCGGCGATCTTCTTGCGGTTGGGTTTGATCGGCTTCTCGGGCAGCAGCGGTGGCTCCAGCAGCACAAAACGCTCTGCCTTGTTTTCCTGTTCCAAGCTTTCGGTAATTTTCGCGCCCATTTCCTTGGCACGGATTTCTTCGTACTTCTTGCGCGCGTTGTCGTGGTCGCGCATCAAGGTGACCAGGCCACGCTCCACTTGCGGGGCTTCAAGAATCTCCGCCTCGTAGCCTTCCATTTTCTTCACCAGCTCACGCTTTTGCTCCGCCAGTGAGGTGATGCGCTCCTGGGCCGCGCCAATCCGCGCACGCACCCGCGCCACATCCAGGCTGACCGACGACGCAGCCTTGCTGCCGCCGCCGCTGGCCTGCAGGGCATCGATCTTGCGCTTGACCGCCACTACGTCCGGGTGCGCGTCCTTGTATTTGGTCAGCAGCCGGGCGTACTCGGCCTTGAGGCTGGGCAGGTCTTGTGGCTGGTCGACACTGGACGGCCGGGTACCGTCAGCCTTGGTGGTCAAGCCGGCATTGGCCGCCGACAATTCAAGCTCCAGGTAACGCAGTTCCTCTTGCGCGGTCTTGTAATCGCGGTCGACCTCCCTGAACTCCAGCTCCGAACGCGACAGCATGCTCATGCGCAGCGACTGGTGCTCAGGCAAGGCATTGGCGTGGGCTTGCTTGAAGTCCGCCAGCTGGTTTTCCAGGCTGGCAAGCTCGGCACCCAGCTTGTTGGCTTCCTGGGTCAGGAATTCGGTGGTTTCGTTGGCGCGCTCGGTGCGCTGCTTGAGGTTTTCGTTGAGGAACAGCGTCACCAGTTCGTTGGCGACATCCTTGGCCACCTGCGCTTGCTTGTGCTCGAAGGACACATTGAATGCGACCGTGGCCTCACCCCGCCCTCTGACGAACGTGCTGAGGGTGGCGACCACGATGGCATTGCGCATCTGGTCGATCTTGTCACTTTCGCTGAGCCGCTTGTCAGCGAACAGGCTGTACTTGTCGATGATCCGCAGCAGGTTCTCGCGGGTCATGACGCGCTGGCGAATGACCTCGATGCGCTCATCGGCAAAGCTGTTGTTGTTCGCCGATACCAGCTCGGGGGAGATCTGTTGCGACTCCACCAGAATGGTCCCGGTGGACTGATAGATCGGTGGCACGCTGACCGCGACCACCACGGTCGCGGCAAGAATGACTACGATACTGATCCCTAATAACAGGGCCCTATCCTTGATGATGGCGATGTAATCTTTAAGGGAAAGCTCGTAGTCAGACTTCATAAAGGCCACCAGGCTGAAGTTCAGAGGTCGGGGTACCTATACGTCAACGTCAAACCAACAATTGTTGCGTCCGCAGTGGGTGCATCGTCCTGCCGCCGCTCCTTGTACATCAACGATAGGCGCAGATCCCAAAAAGGCGTAAATTCCCGGCTTGCCCAGACACTGTACATTTGCAGTGTGTTGGGGGTTTGCCCTTTGCTGTCTTGCCAGGTGGCATCGGCGCCGACGCGGGTCAGCTCGTTGACCGCGTAACTGTAGATACCGCGCACCATGTCGAGCTCGGCAAAACCACCCTCCGCGCTGGCGACCGTGCTGCGTTCGGCACTCAAGCTGAGGTCGGAACGCACCCCGGTATACAGCAGCGAGGCCCCGCCCTCCCCGCGCCGACCGCCTTCAGAGCCGGACACCTGGTTGACGCCAACGTGCGCATCGGCACTCAGGCGCTCGGAGAACTGATACTTCACCCCAACTGCAGGGGTGTAGCTGTTAGAGGCGGTCGCAGTAAGGTCCTGTTCGGGCTCATAGCGCCTCACCCCAAACCGGGTATACACATCGGCCCGCTCGTTCCAGGCGTAGGTCCAGGTTGTCACGTTGCCCAGCTCGTTGTAGCCGGTCAGCGTGTTGATGTCGTATCGCGCTCGGCTGTACTTGGTTTCGTTGGACAACGTGCTGCGCGCGGTGATGGCGCTGCTCCAATTGCCTGCCAGCGTATACAGCTTCTGCGTGCCGTCGGTGGTTACCACACCGGTGTCCTGGACAATGCCGGACAACGTAGAGCTTTCGTTGTACTGAGCCACCAGGCCAAAACGCCCTTTCTCGGTGTCGCGTTGCCAGCCCAGGCTTACATTGGGGTCTTCGCGGTCGTCGACGATGTCCGTGTCTGAAGAACGCAACACATGCATGCCAAGACCCAACCGTAATTCGTCGCGGTCGAAGGTACCGACAAGGGTGTAGTCGGGCGCAATGATGGTGCGCGTCACACCCTTTTCTTCAGACGACAGCAACAACGGGTTGCTGTCGTATTCGACCGAGGTCGGTACCACCACCGATGACTGCCAATTTGCTGCCTGGACCGCGTCCGTAAACGGCAAGACCATGATTGCCGTTGCAATGCTAGTTGTTCTAAGAAGAGGCATTAAGTGTTCTTATTAAGGCAAGATCAAGGAACGACCAGCGTATCGCCAGCCTGAAGTTGAATGTTGGTGGACATGTCACGCCCGGAAACCAGGTCCTTATATCTCACGGGCAGAATCCGTTGGGAAGCCCCCTGGCCGCGGACCACCTTGATGTCGCTTTCGTCAGCGAATTTGTCCAAACCACCCGACATGCTCAAGGCCTGCAATACGGCCGTAGGCCCCGCCATTTGTACGGGCCCAGGCTTGATCACCTTGCCCTGCACGTACACAAGGTTGCCGGCGATGCTTTTGACGACAACGCTGACGTTCGGGTCGGGGAGGAATTTTTCGAGTTTGGCAGCGACCTGTTTTTCAACGGCCGTGACATCAAGGCCGGCGACATCGATCCGCCCTGCCAAGGGGAAGGTGATACTGCCATCGGGTAGCACGGTGGCTTCTTGACGCAGGCTTTCCTCTTGCCAGACGGACACCATCACCACATCGCCAGGGCTGAGCCGATAAGCTGCGTTACTTTCGACCGCGTTGCCGGTACCAGACCACAGCATCAGCACGCAAAAAGCGGAACACAATGAACGTACCATGAGGGTCCCTCCGGCCTACTGGCCTGACAAAGAGCACTGAATGAGAACGGCACACCAACTCTCGCTCCACTTCGCAACCGCACTGCCTGCTGCGATGGCCTCAACCTTCCTGGAGGCCCTGTACCTTGACACCTCGACACCCTGCCTGACCCGCCCGCTGCGACACCCTACGGCTAATGGCGATGAGTCGCCACTGGAATATAGCAACAGTTGGAAAATTGACAAGCTGTCAGCGGCTGCGAAGCCATCCACAACAAACCTCAGACGTCAATTTACCGACAGCTCAAAAAAGCCCCGTAATTGATCAACTGTTAAAGCCCCCTATTACACTTGCCACGCGAGAACGTTTAAATCTTTCTTCTATTGGCAACGGCTACAAAACCGATCACTGCAAACGCGAAGAACCACCCTGCCGTTGCGACAGGAATGACACTGTTTTGATTGACATACGAATCAGCAGCGCGGGCAGCGCCACTTAAAAGCACCAACAAGAAGATTGATTTAATGAACAGTGTCGAGCGCATAACCCCCTCCTATAAAGAGGATAATAAAAATATTTATTGGTGGGTTTAGCAGGAGACTTCCTCGCTGTTGATTTGAGCTTATGGGCACAATGACACTACGTCAATGATCCGACACCATAATAAAATTCAATGAGCAAGGGGTGGCTTCGTCAAAATGCCGTCACGCATAAACTGCAGGCGTTTCTCGGTAATGTCAGGTAATGGTCAATTAAGTGTAAGGCGCTGATATAGCGAACTTTTCTACGATAGAAGCCGCACAGGAGACCCCGGCGGCTGGCGATATCGTGATTGCTGATCAATCGAAGACGTGAAGGAGGCAAGCCCTTGCGTTTCATCGCTGAGAAACCAAATGCTAATGGTTGGCCTTACGAACGAAATCTGGCGCTTATAGCTGAAACTTAACAGGTTGCTACACCGGCATCAAATCCAGGGTGCGCTCCACCTCATCGATGTCGATCCTGAACCCATCGCCTTCCGGCATGCCCACCACAAAGCCAAAGTGCTGCTGGTCGCGGTCTGTCAGGTATTTGTAGTAGCTGACAAAACGGTTCGGTGGCTGCAACGTCAATAATGAGCCACCGGCCTGCAGCACGTTCACGCCATGAACCAGCTGGCTACCTTCGACCCCGGCCACCACCCTGGCACCGGCGCACGCCGCGATAATGCTCGGCACGTCGGTTTTCAGCGGGTCGACAATGCGAAAGCCCCTGTGCGTGCGCAAGTGCTCTGCTACGGCCATTTCATTGCGCAGGAAGCGCAGGTCGCCGTCGCCACCACGCAATATGAACACACCGGGGTGTGGTTCGTGGGGCACATGCGACAGCAGCTTTTCGCCCATGGCTCGGTAGCGCAAGTGGCGGCTTTGGTTGTTGCTCTGGTCGTCGAACAGCACCAGTTCGCGGAAAAACGCACTGCGCAAACGAAGGGGCTTCATGCCCAGCCAGTCTTCATAAGCCGGCGCCTGAGTAAACAGTGGGTAGCGCGCAGAGGGCGCAGTAGTCACCGGTACGCCCTCGTTGCAGGCCAGGGCATAGGTGACGCAGTCTTCCATCAACCAGGTGCCAAACCAGGAGTTACCATTTTGCGTGCAGTAGATGGCCGCGCGCTCGATCTCGTGCTCCACCACAACCCGCGGGAAGGTGCTCGGTTTCAAGGATAACCAGTGGCTGGCCTTGCCTTTGTAGAGCGCGCCATCGACCAACCACACGTCCTTGATCAAGTACCCACGTGTAGGGCCCTGCGCCACGCTGAGCCCACCCTCCATCGTGCGGGCAGGATGCACGTAGGGGTAGAAGCGCTTTGCCTCCCACCCCGTCACCCGCTCCAGCTGATTGGGCAAATAGAAGGCGGGCGGGGAAACCGTTGTTTCACCAGGCGCGATATCCCAGCTTTTTGACGCGATGCTTTTCAGGTCGATGGCAGAATTACGTGCGAGCCGCTTGCGCGCCATGTATTTGTACGCGGCAAGGGTCCACTTATGCCGTTTACCGGCAGACGGTGCGCTGAATTTGGAGATATCGCTGCCCATGAAGTGCTCCCTGGGGTGGCGTGGTCACAAGCCTTTGAACGACTCAGTTGGATGTGATCCTTTCCATCGTCGGCGGCGACTGTAAATTGGCGTAACGCGTGCGCAAGGTCTCGATAAACGACTCGCCCGAACGTTGGTCACCATAGAGGTAAATTTTGTGCAGGCCGCCAAAGACCATCTCGTGATACCGGCTGGCGACCTCTTCATCGCTCGGCCCGTCCGGCAAGCCCAGGTGCAGTGTCAATTTGTCGCCTTCAACCGCGAACATTGGCGTTTCCCAAAGAAATTTCGCCGTCCCGGTCTTGGGTAGCCGCACGAACAGGTAGGCGTGGTTACCCAGCGAGTCAATGTCGCCACCGCGCCGTCTTTTCCACTTCAGCAAACCGTCATCCGGCCGCGCCAGGCACAGGCCAATGTCGTAATAATCGAAGCCATGTTGCAACGCCCACTCCAGCGCCATGAAGGTGGTGATGGAGTTCACCTCACGCAGTTTTTTCGCATCTGAAAACACCGCTTCGCTATAACCAAAACGCAGGGTGCTCCAGTAGCGCTTGCCTCCGCGTGTGACTTCACAACCCAGGTGGCAACCGATCACTTCATCGCCCAAGGTGATGAGGTCCAGGCGCCCGACGCTCTTGGCAATGCGGAACACATCGTCCGTGGGAAACTGCGCAGCATGAATACCCTGCCTGGCCGTGGCATAGGGGCGCAGCAACTGGCTGTCGGCCATTGCGATTTCTTCATCCGACAGCGTCTGCCTCATCTGATAAAGCGGCCGGTTCTTGCGAATGCTACGGCGCAACTCGCTGTCGTAGCGGGCGGTAATGTCATCCAGCGTTCGCCCCAGTGGTACCACGGCACTCAGGTAGTGCGGCACGGACAACGCCCCTGTGGTGGGCATTTCACTCACCACCACCACATGGTTCGACGCGTCTGGCTCTACACTGCTGCCGGCAACCGGAGCGTTGCCCGGAGCCTTGCCACCAATCAGCAGCTTTGCCATCTCGCGCTGCTGCTTGCGCCCGATGTAGAGGATTTCGTAGGGGCTTTCCTGCTGCAGCCTGAACCTGGTGACCTCCCACCGCCAGACACAGGCTCGGCCAAGCACTTCGCGGACTTGGCTGGCAAGCAGCCTTATCTCGTAGCGCGTCGAAGGAGAGATGAGTTTTCGTGCCACCGCTGCCAAGTGCTGTTTCATTCTTCTTCGACGTCCTTTGATGTTGTCTATGGGCAGATCAGAACAAGATCATAATTAGCTGTAATAAACACACCCAACGCACTGATATACAAAAGATTACTATCGAAACTTCACTCTCACATTCAGTAACAATTTAAGATGCCAGGCAACGGTTTGGCAAGCGGCACTTTGACAGCATGCCAATCTATTTTATGACGTCAAAAAACGCTTTTTATTTTGATGATCGTGTGACGCTAACACATGACGCCTGTTGCGTTGCACGCAATACCGGGTTACCACCTGGTTATTAACCAATACCGTTTGATGCTCTCTCCTCATAAAGGAGCATCGACATGCCAACCCTTTCAACGCTCGAACCGCATCAAACGCTACTGGAAACACAATTGCCCACCTGGGCACACTCAATAGCCCCGTCTCAATGGCACAGTTTGAGGCAAAGCCAACTACCGGCCTATTACACGCAGGCCTGGTTTGCCAACGCCGCGCCTGATCTTCGCCAGGCCGTGCACCGTAGCCAGTCGCGCCTGTTGCGCTCGCAAAGCACCTTGGCGCGGGCCCTTGAGGGGCTTGAGCAAATCACTGCGTTCGCTGAGCCCCGGCTGACGGCACGCCTTGCCGAACACGGGTGCAGCGCCCCGCTTCGTGGCACCGAACTGCTTCGGGTAGAAAGCACCTGGCATTGGGCAGGCATGCGTTACCTGAACAGTCATCGTCGTGACACGCTGTTGCAGGCCGCGCTGCAGAACTTCGCCGATGACGAACGCTTCAGCGCCCAGAGCGCCATTGCCCTGAGCCCCAACATCCAAGTCACAACCGTCCAGGTACAAGGCACTGCGGTACTGGGCCCGCAAACATCTCTGGCGCATTTTCCTCTGGTTTCGGAACGGTACGAAGTGGAGCGGCTGCCGCTGACACCCGCTGCCTTTGCCACGCTGTGCCGTTCGCTAGACTTGGGGCAGCAGTATCAAGACCATCTGGAGCAGCATTTCGCCAAGCCCCCTGTACGCGAGCAGGCCATGGCCGTGTACAAGGACAGGCTGCGCCTGGCGGCCGACCTGGCTTACCTACGGCATGTGCTCACCGGCACCGCGCGCGACCAAGTCGACCTGTTGCTGCAGGGCAACGAGATGCCTTGCTGGCAACTGGCGCTGTTCGGTATCACCTTGCATGAGGTGATGCTGATCGACACCGGCATCACCGGGCTGCTGCTCTATTTGCCAGGCCACGACCAGGCCCTGCGTCAATGCGCCGACCTTGAGGCTGTACACGAGGCACTGGCGGCCCTGCTGCTGGAACCCACCGACCGGCAGGCGTTCATGGCGTACGTGGAGCAGGGTCAGCAGCAACACTTTCTTGACTTTCTGCACCAAAACCTTGACGCCTCAGGCGCTTCTGCCAACGACAAGGCATGGCAGCGGGCCCCTGAGGCGGATTTGCGCCCCACACGGCTGGCAATCACCGAGGAACCTTTTGCTTTTTATCAGGCGCTGCACCTTGACCGCCTCAAGCGCGAAGCTCGCCAGCTGGCAGTGCCAACCGCCGAAGCCGACGCCACGGCGCGGGCAAACCGCCTGCAAGCGTGGGAAGACCTCGGCATGGACGCGCTCAACCTGGCCGGCTTCTTCATCCCCGCCGTGGGCACGCTGATGCTGGCGGTGACGGCGTGCCAACTGCTTGGCGAAGTGTACGAAGGCTATGAGGCCTGGCATCAGGGTGACCGCCACCTGGCATTGCGTCACCTGGAGGCGGTCGGCCTGAACCTGGCCCTGATCGGCGGGCTGGTGGTCGCTGGACACGTGGTGCCGAAGTTGTTCAAAAGCCCGCTGCTGGAGAGCCTGCAGGAAGTTCGCAAGCCCGATGGCCGCTACCGGCTCTGGCAGGCAGACCTCACACCCTATCGCAGCCCCCTGGACTTGCCGCAGAGCGTGCACGCCAATGCTCAAGGCCAGTACCTGCACGATGGCCGGTATTTCATTCGCATGGATGGCCACCTCTACGAACAGCGCCTGGACACGCAGACACAGCAGTGGCGGCTTGTGCACCCACACGCGCAGGACGCTTGGCAGCCGCCTCTGGAGCACAACGAACAGGGTGCCTGGCGCGCAAGCCATGAACAGCCATCACAGTGGTCCTTCGCAATACTGGCTCGCCGCTTGGGGGAAAACTACGCAGCGTTCACACCCGAACAACTTGAGCTGGCTGGCCGCATGTGTGGGACCGATGCCGCGTACCTGCGCCGCGTGCACCTCGAAGGGCAGCCGCCACCGGTTTTGCTGCTCGACACCCTGCAACGTATGGCCGCACAAGCGAAGGTGATTGCGCTGGGCAGCGACGCGCCGGGCAACCTGTTCGAACGGTTGTATAACGGCGATGCGCCCATCGAACCGGCAACACGCACATTGCTGGAAGCCTACCCTCGCCTGTCGGCCGTCCTCGCCAGGCGTCTGCTGGCACCCCTGAGCGCCGCGCAATCCCTCGCCTGGGAAAACGACGCGGTGTTACCGGCCTGGCTGCGTCAGCAGGTTGAACACACCCACAGCGAACTGCCTCTGGTACGTGCCGTGGAAGGCGTGCTCGTTCCCGCTCGGGCCGATGCCGATAGCGAACGCCTGCTGTTCAGTGCCCTCGATGGCTTGCCCGTCTGGCCGCGCGATGTGCGCCTCGAGCTGCGTGCGGGTAGCCCCGAGGGTCCTCTGCTTGAACATATCGGCAGCAGCTCGGCAGGCCGTGTCTGCCGGGTGATCAAAAGCGCAGAAGGCTATGAGGCTGACCTGGGGCCGCGCCCTGCCCCCGCCACGCGGGACCTGGACCTGTGCCGCGCTGTGGAGCAGGCACTGCCGCACAGCCAACGCGACGCGCTGGCGATCGTTCAGGCCGATGGGCGTACGTTACGCCAGCGCGTCCTGGCTTGGGTCAACGACAACCGAGATGACCTTGCACAACGGCTGTGGGGGCCTCGCGCCAGGCGTCGCGCCCGCTCAGTTCAACTGCGTGCAGGTCGCCCACTCGACCCGCAAGCTCCGCACCCGCGCCACACAAGTTCACTGGCCGGCGCCTATCGCCGCCTGTACCCCGATGCCACTGATTCGGAGATCGAGGATGTACTCGGAAGCGACCCTGAAGACAATGACCTTCGCTCACCGACACAAAGGCTGCGCGACCTGCAACAACGCCTGGATACGCTGCGCCGCAACCTGCAGGAATGGGCCCGCCCCGACCCTCAACGCCCGCACCAACGCCAGCGGGCGATCCGCCCTATCATCAACGCCTGGCGGCGTCTGTCGAGCGTGCCACTCGCAGGCGGGGGCCGGATTGCCAGCCTCGACCTCTCCGGCCTCGAACTGGAAAACCAGGACCTGGCCAGCCTGGCTCTGCCGGACGACTTCACCCATGTGGAGCACGTATCGCTGCACAGCAACCCTGCACTCAGCCAGCTCCCTGCAGAATTCCTGGAGCGCTTTCCCAAATTGAAACGCTTATTGCTGTCCAATTGCCGTTTCGATGCCCTGCCCCGTGTGGCCAGGCCCAACAGGCTGACCTGGCTTGACCTGGATAACAACCGCATCACCTGGGACAACCGCAACCAAGTAGCCCTGAACCAGTGCGCCGGGCTTATCGTGCTGGACCTATCGGGCAACCCGCTGCTGGAGGCGCCAGACCTGCACGGGCTTGACCACCTGAAAACCCTGTTCCTGTCCGAGTGTGGGCTGACCGAGCTGCCCCTTGGCTTGGACGTCGTTACCGAACCGCTCGTCCTGGACCTGTCTGGCAACCAGTTCCAGCGGCTGCCGGTAGGTTTCAATATCCCCGGCCCGTCCGCCGAAGCCCTGTGCCTGGAAAGTGAGTGGCTGAGCGAAGGCATGCTGGCCCAGGTCGATGCTTACAATGTCGCCCATGAAGTCGATTTGCTGGTGTGTGAGGGGGACTATGCAGAATTCTTCGAGGGGACGGGCCCGGAGCAGGCTGCGCTGTGGCAACGCTTGCCACTTCAGTACCGCCGCGACCTCAGGCCGTTGCTTGAAAACGATTTCTTCATAGCTCGCCCGCAACAAGCCCGCGCGGAGTTCTGGCGGCGTCTGGCCGCCATCGATGCTGACCCGGTGCTAGGCCAGGAGTGGTTGACGCACCCGCCCTACAACCTGTTCCGCCTGCCCATGTAGCGAGCGGCGAAAAGCGCCTGTTACCCAGGTGACAGGCGCTGCCTGCGCGGGTTACGGGCTATCCAGCCTTGCAACTCGGCGGCCGGCATCGGCCGCCCCATCAGGTAGCCCTGCCCCTGATCGCACCCAGCATTGCGCAGAAAATCGTACTGTTCCTGAGTTTCAATGCCTTCGGCGGTAATGCGATAACCCAAGGCGTGGCCCAGGTCGATAATGGCACGGGCAATGGCCACTGCATCATCGTCTGCGGGCAGGTCCTTGATGAACGCGCGGTCGATCTTCAGGTGATCGATAGGCAGCGCCCGCAGGTAGGCCAGCGACGAATAACCGGTACCGAAGTCATCCACCGCAGTGGCCACGCCCATGGCCTGCAGTTGCGCAAGTACCGCGCAGGCCTGCTGCTGGCTTTCCATCAACAGGCTTTCAGTAATCTCCACCTCCAACAGATTGGCGGCCAGGCCATGACGCTCCAGCGCCATCGCCAGGCTCGACACATAGTCGCTGCGCTCGATCTGCAACGCCGCGACATTGATCGCCAACGGCCCGGGCAGGCAGTCATCCCGACGCCAGGTAGCCAGCTGCGCACAGGCCAGCTCCAGCACGCGCTCGCCCAAGGGGATGATCAACCCGGTACGCTCTGCCAAGGGGATGAACTCGGCCGGTGACACCAGGCCTGCTTGCGGGTCGCGCCAGCGCAGCAGCGCCTCGACACCTTCCAGCTTGCCGCTGAACAGGTCCACCTTGGGCTGGTACCAAAGTTCGAATTCATCATTGTTGAGCGCACGCCGCAGGTTGCGCTCCAATTCCAGGCGTTGCTGCAAGCGCGCAGTCATATCCGGGTGATACACCCGCCAGGTATTGCGCCCGCTTTCCTTGGCGGCGTACATGGCGGTATCGGCGTGGCGCAGCAGGTTGTCGACATCCTCGCCATGCTGCGGGCACCAGGCCAGGCCAATGCTGCCGGTAACCAATGCAGCGTTACCTTTGAGGTCGAACGGCCGCTGCAGGCACCGCAGCACATGGCGCAACTGGTGGGTTACCTGGCCCTGTGTGCCCTGGAGCATGAACACGAACTCGTCACCGCCCAGGCGGCAGACGCGGTCGTGCAGGTCCAGCTCCTGCAGGAAGCGCGCGGTGGCTTGTTGCAGCAGCAAGTCGCCCATCGCGTGGCCAAGGCTGTCGTTGACCTGTTTGAACCCGTCGATGTCGAGCATCAGCACGGCCAGGCCATGCCCCTTGTCGATGGCCTCGGCCAGTTGCCGCTGGAACAGCACCCGGTTGGGCAACCCGGTAATGGTGTCGTAGTGCGCCAGGCGTTCGAACTGTGCCTGTGACCGGCGCAGTTCGTGGTTATGCTGCTGCAGCTGGCGCTGCTTGCCGTTGAGCCGCACGACACAGAGGCCGAGCAGGCCGATGGCGGCCAACGCCAACCAGAACAAGGGCGAAGCCAGCAGTGCGGCCGTCTGTGTATCGTCGCTGGGGGAAATGGAAGTGATCATAGGCCTGCTGACGCACCGGGTTAGCTCTGTATCGGCGCAGTGCAGGCAATGTTGAGCCAGACTGGTGTTTTTCCTGTGACCGGTGCATGCTCGAAGCTGAAGCGTTTCACCTGACACGAACTCCGCTCAGATATGTGAGGTGCAGTACCCATGGACCGTCTGCTCGATTCACTTTTCCCGACCGCCGAGAACATCCCCGACACCTGGCGCCTGGAAGCTCCCCTGGAACAACGCGACTATTTGGTGAACGGCCAGCTCAGGCGCTGGGACGGCCCTCTGGCCACGGTGCGCAGCCCGGTCTGGCTGAAGGAAGCCGACGGCGAGCGCCAGGTCATTCTCGGCAGTGCCCCGCTGCTTGACGCCGACACCGCCCTCACCGCGCTCGACGCTGCCGTGCAGGCCTACGACAAGGGCCGTGGCGCCTGGCCGACGATGCGCGTTGCCGAACGCATACAGCACGTCGAACGCTTCCTGGCGCGCATGCGCGAGCAGCGCCAGGCCGTGGTCAAGTTGCTGATGTGGGAGATCGGCAAGAACCTCAAGGACTCGGAAAAAGAGTTCGACCGCACCTGCGACTACATCGTCGACACCATCAATGCGCTCAAGGACCTCGACCGCCGCTCCAGCCGCTTCGAGCTCGAACAGGGCACCCTCGGCCAGATCCGCCGTGCGCCACTGGGCGTGGCATTGTGCATGGGGCCCTACAACTACCCCCTGAACGAAACGTTCACTACGTTGATCCCGGCGCTGATCATGGGCAACACCGTGGTGTTCAAGCCGGCCAAGTTTGGCGTATTGCTGATCCGCCCTTTGCTCGAAGCCTTCCGCGACAGCTTCCCACCGGGGGTGATCAACGTCATTTATGGCCGCGGCCGCGAAACCGTCAGCGCGCTGATGGCCAGCGGCCTGGTCGATGTGTTCGCCTTCATCGGCACCCACAAGGCCGCCAGCGACCTGAAAAAACTGCACCCGCGCCCACACCGCCTGCGCGCGGCCCTGGGCCTGGACGCCAAGAACCCCGGCATCGTGTTGCCCCAAGTCGACCTGGACAATGCGGTCGAAGAGGCCGTCACGGGCGCTCTGTCATTCAACGGCCAGCGCTGCACGGCGCTGAAGGTACTGTTCGTCCACGAAGACGTGGTCGACGCCTTCCTGGAAAAGTTCCAGCGCAAACTCGCCGCACTGAAACCTGGCATGCCATGGGAACCCGGTGTGGCGCTAACGCCATTGCCGGAACCAGGCAAGGTCGACTACCTCGATGGCCTGGTGGCCGATGCCACAGCCAAGGGGGCACGGGTGATCAACGAGGGCGGTGGGCAAAGCCGCGGTTCGTTCTTCTACCCAGCCCTGCTCTACCCGGTGAGCCATGACATGCGCGTGTACCACGAGGAGCAGTTCGGCCCAGTGGTCCCGGTAGTGCCCTATCGCGACCTGGAAACCGTCATCGATTACGTGCTCGACTCCGACTACGGCCAGCAACTGAGCCTGTTCGGCAACGACCCGGCGACCATCGGCAGCCTGGTGGACACATTTGCCAACCAGGTCGGCCGCATCAATATCAACGCGCAGTGCCAGCGCGGGCCAGATACCTACCCGTTCAACGGCCGCAAGAACAGTGCCGAAGGTACCTTGTCGGTGCATGACGCCCTGCGCGTGTTCTCGATCCGTACGTTGGTGGCGACCAAGTTCCAGGAGGCCAACAAGACGCTGATCAGCGAGATCATCCGTAATCGCCAATCGAGCTTCCTGACCACCGATTACATCTTCTGACGGCCGCCGTTATAGAAAATCGGTCTAGCGTCACTGTCGATTTTCCATCCGTGCAAACGACTCTAAGCAAAAGGGCGCCAACCGGCGCCCGTTTCAAAGGAGAGCGAACATGGCAGCCAAACCCATCCCCGAAGGCCAGCACAGCATCACCCCCTACTTGGGCATCAACGACGCCGCCAAGGCCATCGAGTTCTACAAGAAAGCCTTTGGCGCGGTCGAAATGTTCCGCCTCGACGCCCCGGGCGGGCGCGTGGGGCATGCTGAATTGAAAATCGGCGATTCGTCGCTGATGCTCGGCGACCCCTGCGACATGGAAGGTGGCCTGACCGCCAGCCAGAAACTCGCGGGCGCGGCTGTAGGCCTGCACCTGTATGTCGAAGACTGCGACAAGGTCTATGCCCAGGCCCTGGCCTGCGGCGCCACCCAGCTGCGCGAAGTGACGGACCAGTTCTATGGCGACCGCAGCGGCACCCTCAAGGACCCGTTCGGCAACATCTGGTTCGTCTCGACCCACAAGGAGGACCTCAGCCCTGACGAGATTCGCGCCCGCGCCGCGCAGATGTTCAGTGGTAACTGAGCGGCGCGTTTTGTACCCGCTCTAATTGGGCGCGCCTCTGTCTTGTGATGCGCCTGCGGGAAACATCCGGCGGAGGGCCTTTTGCCCTCACCGGATACAGGCGAACAGCTAAACACTTTTACTTTCAGTACCCCTTCTGATCGGCCAACCACATCGTTAACCCATTACATCACGGACAGCCCTCATCGATTGCCCAAGCTGTTCTGCAACAGGCGCTGCAGCAGCCATAGTGTCGCGTATGCGACCGAAGTCCTCCCTTATCGTTGGTACGACGTTCTCATTATATTTAGCTAAAGCACCGCTAACGACTGCTACAGCTCGCAAGGTAGTTTGCGTCAGAGGATTGACATCTGCTATTTCCGCCGCCGCTGTAGCCGCAATAGATAGAGCACCGTAGCTCACAGCGGAGGGGTTGATACCACTAGTAATAGCCCTATAACCTAAAGCTCCAGCTACCCAGGCTGTAAAGCGGTGAAATTGCATCAGTATTCCCACGATGGAGTGTCCCGACGGATCAACGTTGTTCATTGGGTCTGCCTCGCAGTATGCATAGGCGTTTCTCCCCCCTTTGCCAAAAGGGCTGAGCCCGTCGGGGCTTGTAAACCGCATGATCCGAGGGCTGTAGTTTCGGTAGCCGTTTCCCAGGGGATAACTTTCCGTCACGGGGTCCAAGCGTTCACCGTTGTAAGCCAGTAAAAGATCTATAGATGGCCAAAGCCCTCCATAAAGTGTGTAGCAAAATGGGCCATCTGACTGGATACCGCGGGTCATGAGGATGGATAAGTGCTGATCTAATGCAAACATTGCTGTTCTTTTCATTTGGCCATGCGCCTATCATAACGTTCGTTTATCGTCCAATCGGAGCATCGCAAACGTCTCTGATTAGTTCGTTTGCTTAGGCTGTATGCTGGAGCAGCACCTGCTCATCTTCAACTGGCAGAATTGACAGTACCCAATTCTGACTTTAGCCAAGCGACACTGGACTGCTATTGCGAGGAGCGCCGGCCAAAGGAACGTCCACCGCGACGCCAGCCTGGCTAGCAAACATGACTTAACGGGTTGAAAGCGGCTCTACTTTGCTTGAAGCTTGAGGCTCGTAGCTTGGAGCTGCCCCTTAATGCGAATCATCGATAAGACCGCCGCGCAGGTCCGCAGCCTGACCCCCGCTGAAGAAGAGCTGCTGGTCGGCTTCAACACAGGCACGCTCGCTGGCCCTCGCCTGCTGCAGGCCAACCAGTTGCTGATGAAGGTGCGTAACGCCAACCAATGGCTGGCCTGCGACTGCCGCAAGGACGCGCTGCCGGT
This sequence comes from Pseudomonas sp. PAGU 2196, assembly GCF_022179005.1. Taxonomy (NCBI): domain Bacteria; kingdom Pseudomonadati; phylum Pseudomonadota; class Gammaproteobacteria; order Pseudomonadales; family Pseudomonadaceae; genus Pseudomonas; species Pseudomonas sp. PAGU 2196. The sequence goes on from NZ_BNTL01000007.1 coordinate 103,878, forward strand.
GCTGAACGTGACCCTCAACGGCAACACCGGCACGCTGTTCCTGAAAAACAACCCAGGCACTGCCGAGCATGCGCCTGGCTGCCCGTTCACCAAGGACGAGCGTGAAGCCGCAGAACGCGAAGACGACCCCGCCCCACCTGCGGCCTGGCTGCCACCTGATATGCCATTACGACTTATCGGTGACTTTCGCCCGGCCCGAGACACCAGTGGCAGTGAGGGCACTGACCGGCGCGAGCAACAACGGCTGTTGTCGCTGCTGCTGACCTGGATCGAGATCAGCGGCTTGAACCTCTACGCCACCCACCTGAAAAAAGACCTCACCGGGCAGTTTGCCGAGCTGCGCAGCGTCGCCAGCCGCTACCCGCTGCTGGAGCGGGTACCGGCCAGCAACTACCTGGAAACCCGGCTGGACATGAAGCACATGATGATGCTCAAGGCCCGCCTGCGCGAAGCCACGGTGTTCGGCAATCATCGTCGGCATGGCCTGATGCTGGACTGCGTCGACCAGATCAAAGGGCGCAAGCTGTTCAATAGCCGCAGCGAGGACGGGTTCGACTTCCAGGGCCACCACCTGTATTGGGGAGGCAGCCGTGCAGCCGGGCCGCTCTTGGCGTTGGCGCTGTATTCGCCTGCTAGTGCTGGCAGCCACTTTTACGAACTGATCCATGTCGCCAGCGTGCCCGTGCTGTCACGCGCCCACCTGTTCCCGGTGTACCGCGATGAAGAGCGTGAGCCACTCAAGGCGTTGGTGTCGCTGATCGACTGGATGGCCAGCAAGGGCGTGAAGGTTCAGATGCGTCGACCGGTGATTGGCGGCCAGGTGATGGATGAGCTGGTGCTGACCTCGGATCAGGACCGGGTGCTTTCGGTGTCGCTGCTGGAGCAGCCAATTGGCCCGGAGCCGGATGCCGAGAACTTCAAGCGCTATGCCGACTTCAAGAGCCTGGAAACCTTCCGCAAGTATGTGGCAGGCTTCTTTATGCGTGAGCGCTAAGCACCCCAGCGCTACGCGCAACCTGTAGGAGCAGCCTTGCGCTGCGAAGAGGCCAGTGAACATAACCAAGATCAAGGGTGCTGTCGCCGGCCTCTTCGCAGCACAAGGCTGCTCCTACAGATCAACCCAGAAATAGCTTGTACGCTGGGTTTTCGGTCTCATCCCAATAACGGTAGCCCATCTCATCCAGCGTCTGCGGCAACGTCGCCAGCTCATCCCCTGGCACTTCCAGCGCAGCAAATACGCGCGCCTCCGCTGCACCATGGTTACGGTAATGGAACAGGCTGATGTTCCAGCGTTTGCCCAACCGCTCCAGAAAGCCCAGCAGTGCCCCTGGCCGCTCCGGGAACTCGAAGCGCAGTACACGCTCATCCGCCCCCGGCGCCGCATGCCCACCCACAGTGTGGCGCACATGCAGCTTGGCCAGTTCGTTGTCGGTCAGGTCGAGTACGCTGTAACCCTGCTCGGCGAGGTTGGTCAGCAGGTTTTCCCGAGGGTCGTGCAGCGGGTGCGTCTGCACCCCGACAAACAAACGCGCTTCCTTGCCCGGGTAATAGCGGTAGTTGAACTCGGTGATCTGGCGTTTGCCCAGTGCCTGGCAAAATGCGCGGAAACTGCCTGGCTGCTCAGGGATGGTCACGGCGATGATCGCCTCACGCTGTTCACCCAGCTCGGCCCGCTCCGCCACATGGCGCAGGCGGTCGAAATTGACGTTGGCACCCGAGTCGATCGCCACCAAGGTTTGGCCCTGCACGCCTTCGCGGGCCACGTATTTCTTGATGCCGGCCACGGCCAGGGCACCGGAAGGTTCAGTGATCGAGCGGGTGTCGTCGTAGATGTCCTTGATTGCTGCGCACAGTTCGTCGCTGTTGACGGTGATCACCTCATCGACGAAGTGCCGGCACAGCTCGAAGCAGTGCGCCCCCACCTGCGCCACCGCCACGCCATCGGCAAAGGTACCCACTTGCGGCAGGATCACCCGATCGCCCGCGGCCAAGGCCGCCTGCAGGCAGTTGGAGTCTTCTGGCTCGACGCCGATCACCTTGACCTCGGGCCGCAGGTATTTCACGTAGGCCGCAATGCCCGCCACCAACCCACCACCGCCCACTGGGACGAAGATCGCATCCAGTGCACCTGGGCGCTGGCGCAGGATCTCCATGGCCACGGTGCCTTGACCGGCGATCACGTCTGGGTCATCGAACGGCGGTACGAAGGTGGCGCCTTCGCTGTCGGCCAATTGCAGGGCGTGGGCCAGTGCATGGGGGAAGCTCTCACCGTGCAGCACCACATGGCCACCACGCGAGCGCACGCCCTCCACTTTCAACGAGGGCGTGTTGGTTGGCATGACGATGGTGGCTTTCAGCCCCAGGTGCGAAGCCGCCAGCGCCACGCCTTGGGCATGGTTGCCGGCCGACGCGGTGATCACCCCGCGTTCGCGCTGGGCGGGCGTCAGCCGTGACAGGCGGGTGTAGGCACCGCGGATCTTGAATGAGAAGGTGGGTTGCAGGTCTTCACGCTTGAGCAACACCTGGTTCCCCAGGCTGGCGGACAGTGCTGGCGCTGCCTGCAGCGGCGTTTCGATGGCCAGGTCGTACACCGGTGCGGCGAGAATACGCCGTACCTGTTCCGACAGCAGTTGCTGTGGCGTGACAGGGGTACGCAGGTTGGCGCTGAAGCTGGTCATCGATGACTCCTTGGCTATTTTCACGTTGCCCAGGAGTCAGAGAGTAAAAACCCGCCTCCAGGGCGGGTTAGGTGCACGTACGCGCTAGCCCGCCAAACTGATAATGGCGGTAATAATAATGGCGTTCACATGCGGGAAGGTGTTCATGGGGTAGGAACTTATCCCGCCGCAGGGCAGCAAGTCAACACTTTGCCTGCTGCGCCGAAAGCGGCACATCGAACACCTTGTCGAACCCCCACTGGAAAACGAACGCATACACGAAGAAGAACACGAACAGCGCCAGGTTGGTCAAGAAGGCCGCCCACAGGCTGACATCGAGCCACCACGCCACCAGCGGCAACAAAATCACTACCAGCCCGCCTTCAAAGCCCAAGGCATGCAAGACCCGGCGCATGAAGGTGCGTTCACGTTGCGGCTGACGCGCCTCCCAACGCTCGAAGCCCCAGTTGAATGCCATGTTCCAGCTCATGGCGATCCCCGACATCAGGACGGACAACACCGCCGACTGAGCCATCCCGGCGCCAAACGCCAGTTCCAGCGCGGGTGCCACGCAGGCAACGGCGATGGCTTCGTAAAGAATGGCCTGGACGATCTTGCGGGCCTTGCCTTGCATGTTCAACTCCCTGAAATACGATCTGCCAAACGACACGATTTGGCCCGCAAGAGTACCAGTGCGATGCGCGCGGGCAAACCGGCACTGCGGCGCATGGGCGTGAGGCTGGCTCAACCGCCTGGCTTGGGCTTGACTGTGCGGTGCCGGGACAGCGCGCTTACGTCAAGGCCATGAAACGCCCTACCCTGCTGGGTGGGCACACGCCCTACACGCCGGAGCCAGGCCCTGATGCTTAAAACCCTAAAGGAACATGTCCGCCAACAGGTCGCACCGGCTGCCCTGCGCGCTGAGTTCCGCCAACACGAATTCGACGTTTCACGCCGCTTCTGCCAACTGATCTTCTGCGTCAGCATCGCCGTATGGCTGGTGTTCGATGTCATCGTCAGCTACCTCGGTGGCCAAGGCTTCACCTGGCTCTCCGGGCTGTTCATCGGGCTGATGTGCAGCCTCACCGTGGTGCTCGGCTTCACCCGTAAAAGCCACCATTTCGACGTGCTCAACCTGTTGTTCATCAGCGTCATCACCCTGGGCATGCGCCTGGTTATCGACGGCATCCCGATCAGCCTGCGCCCGGTCTGGCTGGTACTTGGCACGTCCACGGTGCTCTACAGTGTCTCGGTGCTACCGGTGCGGCGCTGGTCGTTCTTCTGTGCCATGGCCATCACTTGGGCCATGCTCAATCCGTTCTACGGCACCAACATTGACCTGGACGACCTGGAAGCGACCCTGTTGATCAGTTACGCGGTGTTCCTGAGTGGCCTGGTGATCTACAGCTACCTGCGTATCCGCCAGGCCAAGCTGCACAACTTCTACCTGTCCAAGCTGTTGCTTGAGCAGGCCTATGTCGACGTCCTGACCGAAATTCCCAACCGCCGCTCGTTCATGGCCAAGGCTGAGCGCCAGTTGCAGCAGAAAACGCCTGGCCAGTACCTGGCAATGATCGACATCGACAACTTCAAGAAGGTCAACGACCGTTTTGGGCACGACATTGGCGATGAGGTGCTCAAGCGTGTGGCGGTGCACATCAAGGCGTCGATGGCAGGCTATGAATTTGCCCGGCTCGGCGGCGAAGAATTTGCGGTCTTCTTCCAAGGGCTGGAACAGGTGGCTGCCGAACATCAGGTAGCGGCATTGTGCAGGCGTGTGCGGGAAGACCTGGGTGCGCATCCGGTGACGATCAGCATCGGGCTGGCCCGGGTGGACAGCGCAGATACCCTGACCATGGCGCTGGTCAAGGCCGACCAGGCGCTGTATGAGGCCAAGTACAGCGGCAAGGATCGGTTTGTGCTGTGGACGAGTCGTTTGGCCGAAAGCAGCAGCTAGCAGGCTAGGCCCTTTCGCGGGCAAGCCCGTTCCCACAGGCTCGCCGCATCACTTCAAAAGTGTGCGTTCCTGTGGGAACGGGGCGGCACAGCCAGCCTACCCACCCGCCGGCAAACGAATCCTGAACTGCGCCCCGCCCAGCGCCGATTGCGCCACCGTCAGCGTGCCCCCCTGCCCTTCGATGGCCCGTCGACTGATTGCCAACCCCAAGCCAAACCCGCCGGTATTGCGATCACGGCTACGGTCCAACCGGTAGAACGGCTGGAAAATCCGCTCGCGCTCTTCGACCGGAATACCAATCCCGTCATCCTCGACTGTCAGCAGGCAGGCACCGTCATCCTCGAGCCGCAACCTCAGCAGCAGGCTTTCGTCGCAATAACGCATGGCGTTGCGCACTAGGTTCTGCACGGCCCGCGCGGTCAAACGGGGGTCGAGCACAAAGCGTGGCAGTTCACGCTCGGCCCGCACTTCCCATTGGATGCCACGGCTGTCGAGCTCTTCGGCAAAACTGCCCAGCACGCTGTCTACCAGCTCCAGCAGCGATACCTCGACCCGCTCGCGCGCCTGGTCGGCGTTGTACAAACGGCTGTAGGACAACAGCTCCAGCACCAGCTCATCCAGTTCACGCACATGGCCGACCAGCTCCAACAGCCGCTTGCGGCTGGCAGCCGGCACTTCGTCGAACAGCAGCACCAGGCCGAAGTCCAGGCGGGTCAGCGGGGTGCGCAGCTCGTGGGACACGGCATTGAGCAGCTCGCGCTGCTGGTTGACATGGCGCTCCAGGTCGCTGGCCATGGTGTCGAACACACCGGCCAGTTCACCGATGTTGGAATGCGGCGAGATGTGCGTACGTTCTGCCATCTGCCCCTGACCCAGGCGTCGAGCGGTTTCCTTGAGCCGCTCCAGGTCACGCCAGTGCGGCCACACCCACAGCAGCAGGCAGCCGAGCATGGCTGCACCGATCAACACCGTCACGCCCCAGGACAGCACGTTGATGTCCAGTGGATCAGGCGGCGCATGCAGGCGCACCAGCCAGTCCTTGTCGAGCGGTGCCAGCACCGTCTCGTAATAACCCCAGTCTGCGATGCGCACGGCGTACAAGCCATGTTCCAGCCGGGCCTGTTCATCCGCGCTGAGGTCGGCCTGGTCCATGCGCAGCAGCTTGACCTCAAGCGGTGCGAAGGCATTGGCCAGGTCTCGCTCCACGGCTGGCCACTGCTCTTGCGGGGCCTGGTGGAACTGGCGGACGATCAGCGACTGCACGCCTTTGGTCTGGTCCAGGTTGTACGCCATGAAGCGTTCATGGAACAGGCCGACGATGGAGTCAGGGATGAACAGCAGCGCACCGGCATAGGCGACGATGATCAACAGGTACAGGCGCACCAGGATCTTCAGCATGCTCGGTCAGCACTCCCACTCGACACGGCTGAACAGGTAGCCTTTGCCCCACACGGTCTTGATCTTGCGCGCCTCACCAGCACTGTCGTCGAACTTGCGGCGCAGCTTGGAGATAGCGACGTCCACCGAACGGTCGGTGCCGTTGAACTCGATACCGCGCAGTTGCTGCAGAATGCGGTCGCGGTTCAGCACTTCGCCCGCGTTGCGCGCCAGCACCACCAGCAAGTTGTACTCGCCGCTGGACAGTTCCACCTCTTCGCCGCGCCAGCTGACGGTGCGCTCGGCCAGGTCGATGCGCAGGCCGCCGATCTGGATCAAATCACTGTCCAGGCGCGGCTCATTGACGCTGCTGCGGCGCAACAACGTGCGCACACGGGCCAGCAGCACACGGGGCTCACAGGGCTTGGTCACGTAATCGTCCGCGCCCATTTCCAGGCCCAGCACTTGATCGTGGCTGTCGTCACGGGCGGTCAGCATAAGGATCGGCAAGCTCTGCGATTCCTGCCGCAGCAAGCGGCACAGTTGCAGGCCATCGATGCCGGGCAGCATCAGGTCGAGGATCACCAGGTCGGGCTTTTGCCGGCGAAACGCGTCCAGCACGTGGTCGCCGCGGGCGATCACCTGGACATGGAAATCATTGCGTTGCAGGTAGCTGGCGATCAGTTCGGACAAGGCACTGTCGTCTTCGACCAATAAAAGGTTTGGCATAAGCGCTTTGACACAAGAGGAAGTCCAGGCAGGATATAGAATCCTACGCCCAGGCAGGACGCTTCTTCACACTTTTTCACACTCGCCCTACAGGTATTAACAGCCACCAAGGGAACGCCTGCCGTAGCATACGCCGCGTCATCATCGGAAGATCCGTATGCCTACTAGCCTCCCCCCTCGCCTGCGCCCCGTGGCGCTTCTGGCGTTTCTGAGCATATCCCTGGCCGGCTGTGGCGACAGCGCCGAGCAGGACGAAAAAGAGCCCACCCCGCAGGTGCGCGTCGAAACCCTGCAACTTCAGCCGCTGGCCATCAGCAGCGAACTCAGCGGCCGTATCCTGGCACCGCGGACTGCGGAAGTGCGCGCACGTGTAGCTGGCGTGGTGCTCAAGCGGGTCTACCGCGAGGGCAGTGACGTCAAGCAAGGCGACGTGCTGTTCCTCATCGACCCGGCGCCGTTCAAGGCCGACCACGACAGCGCCCGCGCCACCCTGGCCAAGGCCCAGGCCAACCTGTATCAAGCGCGCCTGCAAGAGCAACGCTACCGCGAGCTGGTCGACGACAAGGCCGTGAGCCGCCAGGAATACGACAATGCCCGGGCCAGCTTCCTGCAGGCTGATGCCGAGGTCGCCGAGGCCAAGGCTGCCCTGGAGCGGGCCCGCCTGAACCTGGGTTATGCCACGGTGACCGCGCCCATTTCCGGGCGCATTGGCCGCGCGCTGGTGACCGAAGGTGCACTGGTCGGGCAGAACGAGACCACGCCCCTGGCCACCATCCAGCAACTGGACCCAATCCATGCCGACGTCACCCAGTCGACCCGCGAGCTCAACGCCCTGCGCCGTGCCCTGCGTGCCGGCGAGCTGCAACAGGTCGGCGACGGCCAGGCCCGCGCCACGCTGATTCAGGACGACGGCAGCGCCTACCCGCTGCCCGGCAAGCTGCTGTTCTCTGACATCAGCGTCGACCCGAGCACCAACCAGATCACCCTGCGCAGCGAGTTCCCCAACCCGGACCTCGACCTGCTGCCGGGCAGCTACGTGCGCGTGCGCCTGGAACAAGCGGTACAGCCCAAGGGCCTCAGCGTGCCGCAGCGCGCCATCCTGCGCGACAGCGCCGGTGTGCCGAAAGTACTGGTGGTCGACCCGCAGGCCCGCGTCAGCGACCGCCAGGTCGTGCTGGGCAGCGCCCAGGGCGACCGCTGGGTGGTCAGCGAAGGCCTGGCGCCCGGTGAACAAGTGGTTATCGAAGGCCTGCAACACGTCAAGGCCGGCGACCAGGTGCAGGTCGAAGCGAGCCAGGGCACAGCGCCCGGCGCGCCGCCGATCGCACAGCACAACCGCCAGTGAGGGGCTGATTGATGCCGCACTTCTTCATTGACCGCCCAGTGTTCGCCTGGGTAGTCGCGTTGTTCATCCTGCTTGCCGGCGCCTTGGCCATCCCGCAACTGCCGGTGGCCCAGTACCCCAACGTGGCCCCGCCGCAAGTGGAAATCTACGCCGTGTACCCAGGCGCCTCGGCGGCGACCATGGACGAGAGCGTGGTCAGCCTGATCGAGCAGGAACTCAACGGCGCCGACAACCTGCTGTACTTCGAGTCGCAAAGCAGCCTGGGCAGCGCCACCATCACCGCCACCTTCGAACCTGGCACGCACCCGGACCTGGCCCAGGTCGATGTGCAGAACCGCCTCAAGGTGGTCGAGTCGCGCCTGCCTCGCCCCGTGACCCAGCAGGGCCTGCAGGTGGAGAAGGTGTCCACCGGCTTCCTGCTGCTGGCCACCCTGACTTCGGAGGACGGCAAGCTCGACGAAACCGCCCTGTCGGACATTCTTGCGCGCAACGTGATGAACGAGATCCGCCGCCTGAAGGGCGTCGGCAAGGCTCAGCTGTATGGTTCTGAGCGTGCCATGCGGATCTGGATCGACCCGAGCAAGCTGATCGGTTTCAACCTCACGCCTAACGATGTGGCTGATGCCATCGCCGCGCAAAACGCCCAGGTCGCCCCAGGCAGTATTGGTGACCTGCCCGCCCGCGGCACCCAGGAAATCACCGCCAACGTGCTGGTCAAGGGCCAGCTGAGCACGCCAGAGGAGTTCGCGGCCATTGTCCTGCGCGCCAACGCGGACGGGTCCACGGTGACCGTCGGCGATGTCGCCCGGGTTGAGATCGGCGCCCAGGAGTACCAGTACGGCACGCGCCTTAACGGCAAACCCGCAACCGCATTCAGCGTACAGCTGGCCCCCGGCGCCAACGCCATGGAAACCGCCGACCTGGTGCGGGCCAAGATGCAGGAGTTGTCGCGCTACTTCCCGGAAGGCGTCAAATACGACATCCCGTATGACACCTCGCCTTTCGTCAAAGTGTCGATCCAACAGGTGATCAACACGCTGTTCGAAGCCATGCTGCTGGTGTTCGCGGTGATGTTCCTGTTCCTGCAGAACCTGCGCTACACGCTGATCCCGACCCTGGTAGTGCCGGTGGCGCTGATGGGCACCTTCGCCGTGATGCTGGCCATGGGCTTCTCGGTCAACGTGCTGACCCTGTTCGGTATGGTCCTGGCCATCGGCATTCTGGTCGACGACGCCATCGTGGTGGTGGAAAACGTCGAGCGGATCATGGCCGAAGAAGGCCTGCCGCCCAAGGAAGCCACGCGCAAGGCCATGGGCCAGATCAGCGGGGCGATTGTCGGCATTACCCTGGTGCTGGTGGCCGTGTTCCTGCCGATGGCCTTCATGAAAGGGTCGGTGGGCGTGATCTACCAGCAGTTCTCGGTGTCGATGGCGGTGTCGATCCTGTTCTCGGCGTTTCTCGCCCTCAGCCTGACCCCAGCGCTGTGCGCGACCTTGCTCAAACCGTTGGGCAAAGGCGAGCACCACGAGCGCAAGGGCTTCTTCGGCTGGTTCAACCGACGCTTCGACAGCATGAGCAACGGCTATCAGCGCTGGGTGGTGCAAGCGCTCAAGCGCAGCGGTCGCTACCTGCTGGTGTACGGCGTGCTGCTGGCCGTGCTGGGCTATGGCTTCAGCCAACTGCCCACGGCGTTCTTGCCCACCGAAGACCAGGGCTACACCATCACCGACATCCAACTGCCGCCAGGCGCCAGCCGCATGCGTACCGAGCAAGTAGCGGCGCAGATCGAAGCGCACAACGCGGAGGAACCCGGTGTCGGCAACACCACGCTGATCCTCGGCTTCAGCTTCTCTGGTAGTGGGCAGAACGCGGCACTGGCGTTCACCACGCTCAAGGATTGGTCCGAGCGCGGTGCCGATGACAGCGCCCAATCGATCGCCGACCGCGCCACTATGGCCTTCACTCAGCTCAAGGATGCCGTGGCCTACGCCGTGCTGCCACCGCCCATCGATGGCCTGGGCGAGTCGACCGGTTTTGAGTTCCGCCTGCAGGACCGTGGCGGCATGGGACACACCGCGCTGATGGCCGCCCGCGATGCGCTGCTGGCAGGTGCTGGCAAGAGCAAAGTGCTGACCAACGTGCGCGAAGCATCGCTGGCCGAAAGCCCGCAGGTGCAACTGGAAATCGACCGTCGCCAGGCCAATGCCCTGGGGGTGTCGTTCGCCGACATCGGCGCAGTGCTGGATACCGCCGTCGGCTCCAGCTACGTCAACGACTTCCCCAACCAAGGCCGTATGCAACGGGTGGTGGTGCAGGCCGAAGGCGACCAGCGTAGCCAGGTCGAAGACCTGCTGAAAATCCATGTGCGCAACAGCAGCGGCAAGATGGTGCCGCTGGCGGCCTTCGTCCAGGCGAAGTGGGTCAGCGGCCCGGTGCAGCTGACCCGCTACAACGGTTACCCGGCGGTGTCGATTTCCGGTGAACCGGCGGCGGGCTACAGCTCGGGTGAAGCCATGGCCGAAGTCGAGCGCCTGGTCGCGCAGCTGCCGGCCGGCGCAGGCCTGGAATGGACCGGCCTGTCGCTGCAGGAGCGGCTGTCCGGCAGCCAGGCGCCGATCCTGATGGCGCTGTCGCTGCTGGTGGTGTTCCTGTGCCTGGCTGCGTTGTACGAGAGCTGGTCGATCCCCACTGCCGTACTGCTGGTGGTGCCGCTCGGGGTACTCGGTGCGGTGCTGGCAGTCACCCTGCGGGGCATGCCCAATGACGTGTTCTTCAAGGTCGGCCTGATCACCCTGATCGGCCTGTCGGCCAAGAACGCGATCCTCATCATCGAGTTCGCCAAGAGCTTGGTGGACCAGGGTGTCGACGCCGTCGATGCCGCAGTACAGGCCGCACGCCTGCGTCTGCGGCCGATTGTGATGACCTCGCTGGCGTTCATCCTCGGCGTGGTGCCCCTGGCCATCGCCACCGGCGCCAGCTCGGCCAGCCAGCAGGCGATTGGCACGGGTGTGATCGGCGGCATGCTCAGCGCCACCCTGGCGGTGGTGTTCGTGCCGGTGTTCTTCGTCGTGGTGATGCGCCTGGCCGGGCGCGGTCGCGGCGCTAAAGCCGAGGCGGCCCCAGCGCTTGACGCACGCTGACTGGACAAGCACCGCATGACATGGGAGGGTTCCTGGCATTGACTGCCCGGAACCCTTTTTCATGCCTGCTGCCCTGCCCCCCTGCTCCATTCTCATCCTCGCCGGTGGCCGCGGCCAACGCATGGGCGGCCGCGACAAGGGGTTACTGGCCTGGCAAGGCGAGCCACTGGTGGCGCATGTGCAACGCGTGGTACGCCCGCTGAGCGATGACCTGATCATTTCCTGCAACCGCAACCAGGACGCCTATCGAGCCTATGCTGACCAGTTGGTGGGCGATGCAGCCCCCGATTTCCCTGGGCCGTTGGCCGGGGTGATCGCAGGCCTGGCGGCGGCGCGGCACGCATGGGTGGTGGTACTGGCCTGCGATGCACCGCTGATCGACCAGCCCTTGATCGAAGACCTGCTGCGGCTGGCGGTGGCCGGCGACAGTGCGGCGATGGTGCGCCAGGCAGGCTACTGGCAGCCGATGTTCAGTGTGCTGCCGCGCAAGGTGCTGCCGGTGCTGGAGCAGGCGTGGGCGGCCAATGAGCGAAGTTTGCAGAAGGCCCTGCTGAAAGGGGCTGTGCAAGCGCTGGCGTGTGCCGAGGATGATCCCCGTTTGAGCAACTTCAATAGCCCGGAAACACTGCAAAACTGACGCACGCCGCGCGGCAAACTTGAGCCCAGAAGGTGTTAATGCCCCAGCCCCTCACGTAAAGTCTGCCCATGGACAAATATGCCCCCCGCCAGTGGCTCCCCCACGAAAAACCCAGCCTGCCCGGATCGCCGTCCACGCCCTTGCACTCGCCCGCCAAACGCCTGGCCTTTGGCCTGGTGGGCCTGTTGGTGGCGATCACCGGTGGGTTGGGCAACGCGCTGGTAACAGCCAACCTGGTGTTCCTGCAGGGTGCGCTGGGGGCCACCACCGCCGAAATGGCCTGGCTGCCGGCCGCCTATGTGATGACCAACGTGTCCATCAACCTGCTGCTGGTCAAGTTTCGCCAGCAGTTCGGCCTGCGTGCCTTCACCGAAGTGTTCCTGGTGCTTTATGCGCTGGTCACCTTTGGCCACCTGTTCGTCAATGACCTCAACTCGGCAATTGCCGTGCGCGCCGCCCATGGCATGGTTGGCGCCGCGCTGAGTTCGCTGGGCCTGTACTACATGATCCAGGCGTTCCCCGCGCAGTGGCGGCTCAAGGCCATGGTGCTGGGCCTGGGCGCCTCGCAATTGGCCTTGCCGCTGGCGCGGCTGTTCTCTGAAGACTTGCTGCAGATCGCTGAATGGCGCGGGCTATACCTGTTCGAACTCGGCTTGGCGTTGGCCGCACTGGGCTGCGTGCTGATGCTCAAGTTGCCACCGGGCGACCGCTTCAAGACCTTCGAGCCGCTGGATTTTCTCACCTTCACCCTGATGGCCAGCGGCACTGCCCTGCTCTGCGCCGCGCTGTCGCTGGGGCGCATTGACTGGTGGCTGGACACACCCTGGATCGGTGTGGCACTGGCCGCGTCGATTGGCTTGATATTCAGTGGGCTGGCCATCGAGCACAATCGCCAGAACCCGCTGCTGATGACCCGCTGGCTGGGCAGCGGCACGATCATCCGCCTGGCCCTGTGCGTGATTCTGATTCGCATGGTCACCTCGGAGCAGTCCACCGGCGCGGTCGGTTTTCTGCAAGTGTTGAACATGGGCAGCGAGCAGATGCGCACGCTGTACGCGATCATGTTGTTGGGTGCGGTGGCGGGCCTGGCGACCAGCGCCCTGACCATCGACCCCAAGCACCTGGTGATCCCGTTGCTGGTGTCGCTGCTGGCGATGGCCACCGGGGCGTTCATGGACAGCAGCTCAAGCAACCTCACCCGCCCGGCGCAGATGTACCTGAGCCAGTTCCTGCTGGCCTTCGGCAGCACGTTCTTCCTGGGCCCGTCGATGGCCCTGGGCATCAGCCATGTGCGCGCCAACCCGCGCAACCTGGTGAGCTTTTCGGTGCTGTTCGGCATCTGCAACAACCTCGGCGGCCTGATTGGCGCGGCGCTGCTCGGCACCTTCCAGACCTGGCGCGAGAAATTCCACTCCAGCCACCTGATGGACCGCCTCAGCTACCTCGAACCCCTGGTCAACGCCCGGGTGCAAAGCGGCGGTGGCGGCTATGCCGGCCTGCTTGCCGACCCCGCGCTGCGCAGCGAGGCCGGCATGCGCGTGCTGGCCAGTGCGGCCACCCGCGAGGCCAACGTGATGGCCTACAACGATGTGTTCATGCTGATCGGCAGCATCGCTATCTTGACCATGATCTGGATCTGCATCCGCAGCACCTGGCTCTGGTACACGGCCCGCAAGGCCACCTCCCCTGACTCTAGCCGCGGCGCGCCTACCTGATGACCGACGAAACCCGCACGACCACCACCACTGCCCTTGCTGAAACCCCAGAGGGCACGCCGCCCCCCAGTGAACCGACCAGCCCGGTACGCTCGCGTCGGATGCGCATCCTGTCGTCGATCAGTTTTGCCTGTGTGGCCCTGGCCGGCATCCTGCTGGTGCTCTACGCCTGGCGCCTGCCGCCGTTCGGCAGCGCCATCGAGAGCACCGAAAACGCACTGGTGCGCGGCCAGGTGACGATCATCGGCCCGCAACTGAGTGGCTATATCGTCGATGTGCCGGTGCATGACTTCCAGTTCGTCAAGGCAGGCGACCTGCTGGTGCAACTGGACGACCGCATCTATAAGCAACGCCTGGCCCAGGCCATCGCCCAGTTGCAACAGCAGCAGGCGGCACTGGCCAATAACCTGCAGCAACGCAACAGCGCCGAAGCCACCATTGCCCAGCGCCAGGCGGCCATCGGCGATGCAACGGCCCAGGCGGCCAAGGCCAAGGCCGACCTCAGCCGTAACCAGGCGCTGGTCAGCGACGGTTCGGTGTCGCGCCGCGAGCTCGACCTGGCCCGTGCCAGCCAGGCGGCTGCTGTCGCCAGCCTGGCCCAGGCAAAGGCTGCCCTGGAAATCGCCCGGCAGGACCGGGAAACCGAGGTGGTCAACCGGGCCGCGTTGCAGGCCTCGGTGGAAAATGCCAAGGCCGCCGTCGAGCTCGCCCGTATCGACCTCGACAACACCCGCGTCACCGCCCCGCGCGATGGCCAGCTGGGGCAGATCGGCACGCGCCTGGGGGCCTACGTGAATTCCGGTGCGCAACTGATGGCGCTGGTGCCTGATACCCTGTGGGTGATCGCCAACATGAAGGAAACCCAGATGGCCGCGGTGCGCATCGGCCAGCCGGTGAGTTTCACCGTGGATGCGCTGAACCACCAGAAGCTGTACGGCCATGTGCAGCAGATTTCGCCGGCCACCGGCTCCGAATTCGCCCTGCTGCAGGCCGACAACGCCACCGGCAACTTCGTCAAGATTGCCCAGCGTATACCGGTGCGCATCACCGTGGATGCCGACCAGCCAGAGGCGAAGCGGTTGCGGCCAGGGATGTCGGTGGTGGTCAGCATCGACACCCGGGATGCGCAGTAGATCACGGTGTAGGAGCAGCCTTGTGCTGCGAAGAGGCCGGTGAAAACACAGTAGATCTTCGCTACTTTTACTGGCCTCTTCGCAGCGCAAGGCTGCTCCTACACAAAGCGCGTATGACAAGGCAGCACGCTACATCCACCCCGCCAGCACAATCGGCAACCAGGCGAATGACAGCACCGTTGAACACATCACCAGGTTCGCCACCTGCTCCGGCGAGCGGTTGGCGCGCACGGCCATGAGGTAATTGAACACCGCCACCGGCATCGCCGATTGCACCATCAATACCGCGCGCTCCAGGGTATCCATGCCCAAGGCCATTCCAACCGCCCACCCCACCGCCGCGCCCAGACCGATACGCAAACCACCCAGCAGCATGCCGCTGCCCACATGGTGCAGGCGAATGCTGGCCAGCGAAACGCCCAGGGTCAGTAGCATCAGCGGGATGGTCATACCACCGAGCAGGTTCACCGTGTTGGCCAACCAACGCGGCAATTCGAAATCCAGAAAGATGATCGGCATCGCGCCCGCCAGGCTGATCACAATGGGGTTGCGGACCAGCGCCTTGAGCGAAGCTGCCGTGCCGGAGATGGCCATGCCGACCGTGAACTGCACGATCGACAGGGTCAGGAAAAACGCCACCGCCAGGGCCAGGCCGTGCTCGCCGAAGGCATACAGGCTGATCGGCAGGCCCATGTTGCCGGTGTTGGGGAACATGAACGCTGGCAGTAGCACACGCCAGTGTTGCCCCGAGGCACGGCTGACCAGCAGGCCTGCCAGGGCCATGCCCAACGTGCACAACAGGCAGGCCAGCGCCATGCTGGTGAATGCCGTTGGGTCCAGTTCCGTGCGGCTCAAGGTCGACAGCACCAGCGACGGTGTGCCGACCGTCATCACCAGCCTGGCGATGAACTCAGTGGGGTAGTCCAAGCCTTTGCGGGCCCAGGCAAAACCAATGCCGGCAACGATGAACACAGGTGCCAGAACGGCGAACAACGATGCCAGCATGAGCCTTACCTTCCTGGTGTGCGAAAGGCGTCAGTATGCCGCAGTCCTACGCTGCTTCAACCCGGAAACATAAATGGGTTGATACTGCTACGGGCAAAGCCTTGCCCTTCAAGCTCGGCATCCAGCTGCAAGGAGGCCAAGTCATCGGCGACAGGCTCCAGTGCCGGGTCGTGCTCGTAATAAAAAGCCTTCAGGTAGCTTTCGCAGTCACCGCAGCTTTCCGCCTTGACCGCACTGTCCTGACGCTCCAGCGACCAATAGTCCAGCTTACCGGTGTGCTCGCAGTTGCTGCACTTGACCCGCACCATGTGCCAGCGACTCTCGCACAACCCGCAATGCAGATAGCGCAGCCCAGCACGCTTGCCAGTGAGGATGACGCTGGCCACCGGCGCGCTGGCGCACACTGGGCAGAACTGGCGATGCTCGCCCACTGCCGCATGCGCATGCGCCGGCAAGGCCGCAGCCAGTTGCACGAAGTGCAGCCCCAGGGCGGCCCACAAAAACACCGCCTCGCCGCTGTTCACCTTGCCATATTGGCCCTGCAGCAAGTCTTGGGCGCAGGCTTCGCGCTGATCGGCGCTCAGCGCGGCGAGCCTGTCCAGGGCCGCGCATACCGGGTCGCTGGCTTCAGTGCGCAGGTCCTCGAGCAGATGCTCGAGCATTTGCTGCCAGTAACCTGAGTGCAACTGCGTCGATAATGGCGCCTCAGCGCCCAGCCGCTCAGTCAGAGCCTCAAGCACGTTGGCCGGCACGGGAAAATGATCGAGCAAACGCTGCTGGGCCAGCGCGATGGTGGCGGCGAACTCCAGATAGTCGGCGTGCTCATGCCCCTGTGCCAAGTGACGCAAACGCGCCGCGCGCTTGGCGAAGTGCTGATCCAGTTGCGGCAGCAACAAGGCGCTGATGGTGCCCACGCCCCCGGTGGGCTGCTCGACCGCCGTCAGTTTGATGCTGCTCATTTCTTCTCGCTCTTGCTGTTGATCTGCTGATACCAGCGATCGTGGTGCGACTTGGCCCAACTGCGTGAGACATAGCCGGTGATCATCCCGCGAATCGAACCTTTCACCCAGAACGCCAGGTACGCATGGCCAATGATCAGCAGGATCAGCGAGATGCCTGCCAGTGCGTGGGTAAACAAGGCAATCCGAATCAGCGGGATGCTGAAGTAGTCGGCAAACCACGGCCGCCAGATGATCACGCCACTGAGCATCAGTAAGGTGATCAGGCCCATGATCCCCCAGAACAGGACCTTCTGGCCGGCGTTGTATTTGCCGATGCGCAGCGGCTGGCTGTGGTCGCCTGCCAACACGCGCTTGACGTTGCGAAACCAGATGCCGTCTTCACGCTCGGGCAGGTTGTACCTGACGAAGCGCACGAACAGGAACATCAGCACCACGAACACCACCACCCCGAAAAACGGGTGAAGGATGCGCGCCAGCTGCGGTGTGCCAAACACGCCATTCAGCCAGTTCAACGACGGGAAAAACCACGACAGCCCCGACATCGCCACCAGGAAGAAGCAGATGACCATGAACCAGTGGCTGGCCCGGTCGATGAAGCGCGTGCGCAGAATCAATCGGTCCTTGTTCATACCAGGGTCTCCTTGTCGTCTTCCTCGACTTCGTTGGGGCCAACGCCGATGTAGTGGAACACCGTGCCCGCCAGGGTGGCGAAGAATGCCGCGGCGGCCACCGGTTTGAGCCAGCCTTTCCAGCCCTCGATCGCACTGCTGATGCGCGGGTCTGGGTTGAGCTTGTGGTACAGCTGCGGCTTGTCGGCGTGTTGCAGCACGTAGAACACATGGGTGCCACCGACGGCCTGCGGGTCGTAAATGCCGGCACCGGCGAAGCCGCGGCCTTGCAGTTCACTCACGCGTTCTTCGGCCTGCACCAGCATGTCAGCCTTGCTGCCGAAATTGATCGCGCCGGTCGGGCAGGTTTTCACGCAGGCCGGTTCCTGGCCGACGCTGACCCGATCAACGCACAACGTGCACTTGTAAGCCTTGTTGTCCTTCTTGCTGATGCGCGGTACATCGAACGGGCAACCGGCCACGCAGTAGCCGCAGCCGATGCAATGCTCGGACTGGAAATCGACGATACCGTTGGCGTACTGGATGATCGCCCCTGGTTGCGGGCACGCCTTGAGGCAGCCCGGGTCGGCGCAATGCATGCAGCCATCCTTGCGGATCAGCCACTCCAGCTTGCCGCTTTCGTCCTGGTGCTCGTCAAACCGCATCAGCGTCCAGGTGTCTGGCGTGAGGTCGGCCGGGTTGTCGTACACGCCGACGTTGTGGCCTACCTCGTCACGCAGGTCGTTCCATTCGCTGCAGGCCACTTGGCAGGCCTTGCAGCCGATGCAGATGCTGACGTCGATCAGCTTGGCCACCTCGGCCTGGTGATCGCGGGCACGCGGCGCGGGGGTGAAGGCGTTGGTCGCCGAACGGCGAATGATGTCTTGGGATTGCAGGGACATGTGCGTCGCTCCGTCAGGCCTTTTCCACGTTCACCAGGAACGCCTTGTATTCCGGGGTGTTGGTGTTGGAATCACCCACCCCCGGGGTCAGCGTGTTGGCCAGGAAGCCTTTGCGGGTGGCACCTTCGAAGCCCCAGTGGCACGGGATGCCGATGGTGTCGACCATCTGGCCGGCGACCTCTAGCCGCTGGACCCGCTTGGTCACTACCGCCTTGGCCTTGATGTAGCCGCGCTTGGTGCTGACCCGCACCAGGTCGCCCTGGACGATGCCTTTTTCCTTGGCCAACACTTCGCCGATCTCGATGAACTGCTCGGGCTGGATGATCGCGTTGAGCCGCGAATGCTTGGTCCAGTGGCGGAACAACTCGGTGATCGAGTAGGTGGTGGCCACGTAAGGGAACTCCTCACGGCTGCCCATCCGCGCACGGTCGCTTTCGTACAGGCGTGCGGTCGGGCTCTTGCTGACATTGGGGTGCAGCGGGTTGGACGCCAGCGGGCTTTCGATCGGTTCGTAATGCTCAGGGAACGGCCCATCGTTCATGGCGCCAACCGAGAACAACCGACCTACGCCTTCGGGCAGCATGATGAACGGGTTGACGTTGCTGCCTGGCGCGGCGGTTACCGGATAGTCCGGGACATCGCTGCCGCTCCAGCGGCTGCCATCCCAGGCAATGATCTGGCGCTTGGAGTCCCAGGCATTGCCCTGCGGATCGGCCGAGGCACGGTTGTAAAGAATGCGCCGATTCTGCGGCCAGGCCCACGCCCAACCTGGGGTGCAGCCCAGGCCGCTGTCAGCGTTGTCGCGGCGGGCCATCTGGTTGCCGGCCTCGGTCCAGGAGCCGGCGAACACCCAGTTGAAGCACGCGGTGCTGCCGTCATCGCGCAATTGGGCGAAGTTGTCCAGCAACTGGCCTTTGCGCAGCACCAGGTTGCCCTTGTCATCATGCAGGTCCGCCAGGGCGTAGCCGTTGGACTCTTTGGCGACCTCTTCGGGCTCTGGATCGTAGGGGTTCTTGTAGTCCCAGGCCATGTTCAACACAGGCTCGGGGCATACGCCGCCCTCGTCGCGGTACAGCTCGCGCAGCTTCATGAACAGGTGGCCGAGGATCTTGCCATCGTGCCAGGCCTCACCAGGCGGGGCCGCCCCGGCCCAGTGCCATTGCAGCCAACGGCTGGAGTTGACGATCGAGCCGTTTTCCTCGGCAAAGCAGCTGGAAGGCAGGCGGAAGACCTCGGTCTGGATCGCCGCGGGGTCGACGTCGTTGGACTCTCCGTGGTTCTGCCAGAAGCTCGACGTCTCGGTCGCTAGCGGGTCGATGATCACCAGGAACTTGAGCTTGGCCAAGGCCTCGGCGGCCTTGTTCTTGTCCGGGAAGGCCGCGATCGGGTTGAAGCCCTGGGCAATGTAGCCGTTGACCTTGCCTTCATACATGCGGTTGGAATAGTTGAGTACGTCGTAGCTGTCGTCCCACTTGGGCAACCAGTCGAAGCCCCAGTTGTTCTCAGGGGTGGCCTTGTCGCCCCACAGGCTCTTCATCAGGCTGATGAAAAATTTGGGCGTGTGCTGGTAGTAGTTGACCTGCCCGGGCAGCTGGGCGCTGGGCGTGGTTTCTTTCAGGTAGGTCTCGACCGTGGTCTGGTTGTCGGACGGCAGGTTCATGTAACCCGGCAGGCGTTGCGACAGCAGCCCCAGGTCGGTGTAGCCCTGGATGTTGGAGTGCCCGCGCAGGGCGTTGACGCCGCCACCGGCCATGCCGATATTG
Organism: Pseudomonas sp. PAGU 2196; assembly: GCF_022179005.1. Taxonomy (NCBI): domain Bacteria; kingdom Pseudomonadati; phylum Pseudomonadota; class Gammaproteobacteria; order Pseudomonadales; family Pseudomonadaceae; genus Pseudomonas; species Pseudomonas sp. PAGU 2196. The sequence continues at coordinate 123,808 of NZ_BNTL01000007.1, forward strand.
CCCAGCAGCAGTTGGATCATGCCCGAGCCGCGGATCATCTGGGCGCCCGTGGTGTGGTGGGTCCAGCCCAGGGCATAGAGGAAGGTGGCGGTCTTGTCCGGTGCGCTGGTACTGGCAAGGATCTCGCAAATCTGCAGGAAGTCGTCCGTTGGCGTACCGCACAGCTCGCTGACCCGCTCCGGCGTGTAGCGGCTCACATGCTGCTTGAGCAGGTTGTACACGCAGCGCGGGTGGCTGAGCGTTACGTCACGTTTGGCAAAGCCCTGCTCGTCGAGTTCATAGGCCCACGAGCTGCGATCGTAGCGCCGGGTGTTGGCGTCGTAGCCGCTGAACAGGCCGTCGTCGAAACTGTAGTCGCTGCGCACGATCAGGCTGGCATTGGTGTAGGCGCGCACGTACTCGTGCTGGATACGGTCATGGCTGATCAGGTAGTTGACCACCCCCATCAGGAAGGTGATGTCGGAGCCTGCGCGAATGGGCGAATACAGGTCGGCTACTGCAGCGCTGCGGTTGAAGCGCGGGTCGACGACGATCACCTTAGCACCGTTGCGGATCTTCGCCTCGATCACCCATTTGAAGCCCACAGGGTGCGCCTCGGCGGGGTTGCCGCCCATGATCAGTACGACGTTGGCATTCTTGATGTCCACCCAGTTGTTGGTCATGGCGCCACGGCCAAAGGTGGGCGCCAGCGCCGACACGGTCGGGGCGTGGCAGACCCGCGCCTGGCTGTCGGTGCCGAGGATGCCCAGGGCGCGGGTAAAGCGCTGGTCGAGCGAGCCGGTTTCGCTGCTGGCCGCCGAAGAACACAGCATGCCGGTGGACAGCCAACGGTTGACGGTAACGCCCTTGGCGTTTTTCTCGATGAAGTTGGCATCGCGGTCAGCCTTCATCAAGCGGGCGATGCGCTCGATGGCATGGTCCCAGGTAATCCGCTGCCACGTGTCCGAGCCTGGCGCGCGGTACTCCGGGTACAGCAGGCGCTGTTCGCTGTGGATGTAGTCCACCAGCCCTGCCCCTTTCGGGCACAGCGAACCTCGGCTGACCGGGTGGTCCGGGTCGCCTTCGATGTGGAAGATGCGTGCCTTGGCGTTTTTCGCGCCGTCACCCAGGCTGTACATGAGGATGCCGCAGCCTACCGAGCAGTAGGTGCAGTTGTTGCGGGTCTCTTTGGCGCGCAACAGCTTGTATTGGCGTGACTGGCTGGCATTGGCCACTGCCGGGGCAAAGCCCAGCGACACCGTGGTCGCTGCCGCCGCACCGGCCGTGCACAGTTTGAAAAATTGTCGTCTGCCAAGTGCCATGGGATCTCCTCATCTCGGCCCGGTTAAATACCGGGCACACAGGCGTTACTTATCAACGGGTGTTATCGGCTGGTCGTTCTAATTCGGTGACGGGCACAAGTCAGGGGCAATAGAAATCTACAGCGCGCTATTAAAATGCAACTTCTTTGCAACTACTAAATGGACCGCGGCATCACACGTTTATCGAGGCGCCCCTTGCGGGCCGCGCCCGCCATTGTAGTGGCAGGATGCCGCAGGGACCAATTGAGCGGCTTGATTGCTTGATAAGTTCTGTCGATCAACAGGCTGATACGGTAATTAATTACATACCTGTATTGATCCAGATCAACAAATACTCACTGCCAGCCGCCAAAACAATGAATCAATACGACTAAAGTTATTTTTCTATACAAATTATTATTAAGCGGGCTAATTAAGCCTGTACGTCGCGACGCCCTGCGGCGTCTCGTCGCAGGCCAATGCCCCTTGGGCAAAAGGTTGCAAGCACGTAGAATCGCGGTTCCTTTTCGCCCGTCGCCTTGAACGGTGGCAACCGGCAGCAATGACAGAGTCCGCGCCTGAACACATGACCGCCCATGTGAAATAGGCTCAACCGACCCCGCCCGGCCCAGCTCCCTTACGGCCCAGCGGTTGAGTCTTGCCCAGGTCGCATCCAGCCCAGGCACATCCGTGCAGCCTCCTGGCCCCCTTTCGGGCCCAGCTGGCGTGCGCGTCCGAAGAGGCGCTCATTCCGCTCATCCAACTTGAGGTACGTATGTCTCCGCGTTTGCTGGCCATGGCGCTGGCGCCCCTGCTCGGGCTGTTCATCATTGCCCTGGGCAACGGTTTCATGTCTTCCCTGACCACCCTGCGCCTGGGCGCGGCCGGTGAATCAGCCACCACCATCGGTATCGTGTCGTCCAGTTACTTCATTGGCTTGACCCTTGGCGCGATCTTCAATGACCGGCTGATCCTGCGCATCGGCCATATCCGCGCCTACACCAGCTTCGCTTCGCTGATCGCCGCGACCATCCTGCTGCAAGGGCTGTTCTACGACACCACGTGGTGGTCGATCCTGCGCCTGATCAACGGCTGGGCTGCGGTGGGCGTGTTCCTCGTGATCGAGAGCTGGTTGCTGCTGGCCGGCGACGCGAAAATCCGTGGCCGCCTGCTGGCGCTGTACATGATTGCCTTCTACGGCGCCGGCGTTATTGCCCAGGCAGGCCTTGGCGAAATTACCCGCCTGGGCGACACCGCGCCGTTCATGCTCGCGGGCATGCTGGCGGCGCTGTCGGTGCTGCCGATCGTTATCCTGCCGCGGGTGTCGCCGCTGCTGGACCAGGTCGAACCGCTGAAGCCCCGCCAACTGTTGGGGGTCGCGCCGTCGGGTTTGGTCGGCTGCTTCGGTTCAGGGGTGGCGATTGCCGGCATTTATGCGCTGCTGCCGCTGTACCTGCAACGTATTGGCCTGGACGTGGGCGAAGTCGGCAGCATGATGGCCTGGGTGATCCTGGGTGCCATGCTGCTGCAGTACCCGGTTGGGCGCTGGTCCGACCGCAAGGACCGCCAGGATGTACTGATTGCCCTGGCCGGCCTGTGCGTGGTGCTGTCGTTGATTACGGTGTTCTTGCCGTCTGAATCGTCATTGCTGCCCGCAATGCTGTTCCTGCTGGGTGGCGGCGTGTTCGCCCTGTACCCGGTAGCGGTCAGCCACGCTGCCGACCGTGCACCGTCCGACGCGCTGGTGCCGATGATCCAGGGCTTGCTGCTGATCAACTCGCTGGGTTCGGCACTGGCGCCGCTGGCGATTTCGCCGATGATGACGTCGTTTGGCGAGGCCGGGCTGTTCTGGGCCTTTGCAGTGGTCAACCTGGCCATGGTCAGCTTCTTCCTGTGGCGCCGAGGCAAGCGCCCGGCAGCCGAGCACCCGGCCCCGTTCGCGGCGTCCACCACCTTCTCGCCCACCGGTGCCGAGTTGCGAGTGACTGAAGACCTGATGCATGCCGCGCAGGAGCATCCGCCGCTGGAGCCGGTGCAAGGGACAGGGGCAGCGCAAGCCGAAACCCGATAACTCCACACAGAAAACGCGTGCTCCTTGCCCCTAGGTGACCACCCGTCGCCCAGAGGGCACCGCGCCGCCCTGCTCCAGCCAAACGAATGACAGATCATCCGCACGGGAGATTCATCATGATCAGCATTCGCCCCCTTTCGCTGTGCCTGGCCTTGGCCCTGGGCGCCATCACCGTCACCAGCTTCGCTGCCACCGAACCTACCAATACCGACAGCCGCCCACAAACCGACCAGTCTGGCGGCAAGACCGCAGGTGACGGAAGCAGCGTCAACAGCCCCGGCAGCGGCCAGGACAACGACAGCAGCAACACCGGCACCGATGCCGCTGACGGCGCCAGTGGCGGCTCCAACAGCACCGGCGAAGCCACCGGCTCCGGTGCCGGCTACGATGGCGGTACCGCTGAGGACCAGGACAGCCGTTGAGGCTCGGCTGGACTACACTGCGCTCCATCGCCCTGCCAAGGAGTTGCCATGAACGCCAAACCCTGGCTGCTCGCTGCCCTGCTGCCTTTCAGCGTACTGGCCGCCGGGCCGGGCTCTGGCGCACTGTCGATCAGTTCTTCCTCCTTCACCGACGGTGGCGTGATCGCCCTGCAACAGGTCGGGCCAGACCCGGCCTGCGGCGCAGGTGAAGAACGCACCCCGCAACTGAGCTGGGACAACCTGCCCGCCGGTACGCGCTCGCTGGCACTGGTGATGTTCGACCCCGATGGCGGCAAAGGCCTGGGGGTGGTGCACTGGGTCGCCTATAACATCGACCCGGGCCTGGATGGTTTGAAAGAAGGCGTGGCCGGGCTGACCAGCCCTGCCGTGACGGTGGGGCGCAACTCCCGCGGTACCGCCAGCTACCGAGGCCCCTGCCCGCCCGCCGGGGACAACCCGCACCACTACGCGCTGACGTTGATTGCAACCGACCTCGAACCCGGCATCCTGCCAGCAGACCTGGACCGCAACGGGCTACTGCAGTTGCTGCAAGACCATGCCCTGGGCGCGCAAACCCTGGTGGGGCGCTACGGCCATTGAATGAGTCATTGCCTCCCATTACCGGCAATGACCAACGTCATAGCATTTACCCATTGAACGCCGCGCCTGATCTGAAGTAAGCTCGGGCTCATTCACTGGAGAGCAACATGCCGAAACGCACCTGCAATCACGCCAACCACACCGGTCGCACCCTGCGCCCTGTGCTGGCCGTTGCCGGTCGCAAGGCCCCTGCCAGCTTTTATTTTGGGTATTGGTTTAGCCACTAGGCGCCGCTGATACCCACACGGCGCCCACTTTCGAGGGGCCGCCGAACATGAGAATACTCAAACCCCCGGTCGGCTCCCCGACCGGGGGTTTTGCTTTTCAGGCCTTTGAACATTACCGATTTACCTTGAGGACAGATTCATGAACTACGCCACTTATTACTGCGCAAACACCTATGCCTGGCGATTTAGCCAATCCCGTTCGGGCCAGCCTGCCGCCTCCGTTCGGTCCTTCAAGGGTGGCAACGCTGCAGCCAATACACCTACAACGATTTGTCGAACACCTCGATAGGGCCGACGACGCGGGCCAGAACCCGCCGTCCGCCCAGGGAAAAACGCCATGCAAGCCTCGAACCTCGCCCTGCCCCTGAACCAACCGCAAGCTGCCAATACTACCGTCAGCCAGCGCCTGCCCAGCCCCCACCTGCTCAAGCAGCAAATGCCGCTGTCCGCTGAGCTCACCCAGCAAGTCCATGCCCACCGCCAGGCCATCCGCGCCATTCTCGAAGGCCGCGACGAACGCCTGTTGGTAGTGGTAGGCCCCTGCTCGATTCACGACCCTCGCTCGGCCCTGGAATACGCCGACCGCCTGGCCGCGCTGAGCCGCGAAGTGGATGACAAGCTGCTGCTGGTGATGCGCGCCTACGTCGAAAAACCCCGCACCACGGTGGGCTGGAAAGGCCTGGCCTACGACCCGCACCTCGATGGCAGCGATGACATGCACGCCGGTATCGCACTGTCGCGCGGCCTGATGCTGAGCATGATCGAGCGCGGCCTGCCCATTGCGACCGAGCTGCTGCAGCCGATGGCCGCGGGCTACTTCGACGACCTGCTAGGCTGGGCCGCCATCGGCGCACGCACCACCGAGTCGCAGGTGCACCGTGAAATGGTCAGCGGCCTGGAACTGCCTGTGGGCTTCAAGAATGGCACCGACGGCGGTATTGGCATCGCCTGCGACGCCATGCGCAGCGCCGCGCACCCGCACCGCCATTTCGGCATGGATGCGCAGGGCTACCCGGCCATCATCGAGACCCTGGGCAACCCCGACACCCACCTGGTGTTGCGCGGCGGCCATAAGGGCCCGAACTACGATGCCACGAGCATCGCCCAGGCCCGCCTGGGGTTGGCCCAGGTGGGGTTGCAGGCGCGGATCATGGTCGATTGCAGCCATGCCAACAGCGGCAAGGACCCAGCGCAGCAGCCCGCGGTATTCGAGGACGTGCTGGCACAGCGCGTGGCCGGTGACCGTTCGATTGTCGGCGTGATGATCGAAGGGCACCTGTTCGATGGCTGCCAGTCCCTAGGCAAAGGCGCACTGAAGTACGGCGTGTCGATCACCGATGGCTGCCTGGGTTGGGCGTCAACAGAAACCCTGTTGCGCGAGGCGGCACAAAAACTGTAGGAAGCCGCTAGCAAGCCTTGCGAGACATTTCCCGAACAAGTGCGCTAGGCTTGCGTTTTTACCCTAAGGAGCAGTACCCATGGCACGTGCCACCGCCCGCCACATCCTGGTCAGCAGCGAAGACAAATGCAACGAACTGAAAGCCCAGATCGAAGCTGGTGCCGATTTCGCCGAAGTCGCCAAGGCCAATTCCACCTGCCCATCCAGCCGCCAAGGCGGCGACCTGGGCTCGTTCGGCCCGGGCCAGATGGTGCGTGAGTTCGATACCGTGGTCTTCAGCGCGCCGCTGAACGTTGTCCAGGGCCCAGTGAAGACCCAGTTCGGTTATCACCTGCTGGAAGTGACCAGCCGTCAGGACTGATACCAGGTTGTTCCTCTGGAACGACTCAGCCTCTGTAGGAACAGCCTTGCGCTGTGAAGTGGCCCGGCCGGGCAATTTCGTTGACCGTGCTGACGCCTTCGCAGCACAAGGCTGCTCCTACAAGGGCTTGTTTCGCCTGGGCTGGCTGGTTCTGTTTCTGTGCTTTTCCGCCAACACCCACGCAGCACCCACCCATGCGTTGACTGTCTACGGCGAAGCCCCCCGCTACAACCAAAGCTTCCACCATTTCGACTACACCAACCCCAACGCCCCCAAGGGCGGCATATTGCGCCGCTCGGCCATGGAGATTGGCCAGTTCGACCATATTCTGCCGTACATCGACAAAGGCATCGGCGTCAACGAAGTCGATGGTTGGCTGTACGCGCCATTGGCCGTGCGCTCATTCGATGAACCCTACACCGTCTACGGCCTGATTGCCCGGCGCATGGAACGTGGCCCGGACGATGCCTGGCTGCGCTTCGAAATCGACCCTCGCGCCACCTTCGCCGACGGCAAGCCGGTGCGCGCCGAAGACGTGCGCTTTACCTTCGAGCTGCTGATGAGCAAAGGCAGCCTCAAATACCGCACCCAGTTCGCCGAGGTCGCTGGGGTAACCGTCGAAGGCCCGCATCGCGTGCGCTTCGACTTCAGGCAACCCCATGGCCGCACCCTGCCCTTGGACTTGGCCAGCCTGCCGGTGCTGCCCGAGCATGACTGGCAACAACGCGATTTCGCCAACGGCGCCGGCTTCGACAAACCGGTCGGCAGCGGCCCGTACCGCATCGGCCAGATCGACAATGGCCGCAGCATCAGCTTTGAACGTGACCCAACCTGGTGGGCCAAAGACCTCCCTGTCAGCCGTGGCCGCTACAATTTCGACACGCTGCGCATCGAATACTTCGGCGACACCGAAGTGGCGCGGCAGGTGCTAAAAGGGGGTGGCTACGATTACAACCGCGAGTTTTCCGCCACGGCCTACACCCTCGGTTACAACGGCGCGCAGCTGGACGACGGCCGCCTGCAGCGCGCGCACCTGGGCCCGGCCAAACCGCAGGTTGCTCAAGGTTATGTGTTCAACCTGGACAAGCCGCCGTTTCGCGACCGCCGCGTGCGCCAGGCGCTGGGCATGCTCTGGGACTACGAGTGGAGCAACCGGCAGATGATGCGCAACCTCTACATCCGCCAGCAGAGCGTGTTTTCCAACACCCCACTGGCCGCCCGCGCATTGCCGGACGCCAGCGAACTCGAACTGCTGGAGCCGTTGCGCGGCAAGGTGCCGGATGAGGTCTTCGACCGCGTGTTCACAGCCCCTGTCACCGATGGCACGGGCATCATCCGCACGCAACAGCTGCAAGCGTTAGCCTTGTTGCAGCAAGCCGGCTGGCACCCCGAGGGTGACCGCCTGGTGAATGCCCAGGGCGAGCCACTGGAATTCACCTTCCTCAACGGCCAGGCCGGCCTGGAACGCCTGCTGCTGCCATGGAAGCGCAACCTGGCGCAGATCGGCGTCACCCTGAACATCCGCAATGTCGACTCGGCCCAATACGTCAACCGCCTGATGGCGCGTGACTACGACATGATCGTGACCGGCTACCCGGTCACGCTGTCGCCGGGGGCGGAGCTGTACAACTACTTTGGCTCGGCAGCGGCCCACGACCCCGGCTCGAACAACCTGATGGTGCTCCAGGACCCTGCAGTGGACAGCCTGATCGACGGCCTGGTACGCGCCAGCACGCAAGCCGACATGCTGCGCCATGCCCATGCCCTGGACCGCGTGCTGCAGTGGAACTACTACTGGATCCCCAATTACTACCCGCCCGGCAGCTCCACGGCCTGGTGGAACCGCTTTGGCTTGCCCAAGGTTCAGGCCACCTATGACGAAGGCCTCGACACCTGGTGGGAAGTCAGCCCTACCCCGCTGACCAACGCGCAGATGGCCGAACGCCTGAAGGCCTCACCATGACGGCCTATATTCTGCGGCGCCTGTTGCTCATCATCCCCACGCTGCTGGCGATCCTGCTGGTCAATTTCGCGATCGTCCAGGCGGCGCCTGGTGGCCCGGTGGAGCAAGCGGTGGCGCGGCTGCAGGGTATCGGCGGCGGCGCACCAGGCGCCCGGGCCGAGGTGGCGCATGGCGAGTCACGGGCCACCCGCGGCCTGGACCCCAAGCTGATCGAGGCGATCAAACACCAGTACGGTTTCGATAAATCAGCCCCCGAGCGCCTCTGGCTGATGCTGAGCCAGTACGCCCGCCTCGACTTCGGCCAGAGCTTCTTTCGTGGGGCCAAGGTCACCGACCTGATCCTCGACAAGCTGCCGGTCACCTTGTCGCTCGGCTTCTGGGCCACGCTCATCACTTATCTGGTTTCTATCCCCTTGGGCATCCGCAAGGCGGTGCGCCATGGCAGCCGCTTCGATGCCTGGAGCAGCGCACTGATCGTGATCGGCTACGCCCTGCCCTCGTTCCTGTTCGCCCTGTTGCTGATCGTGCTGTTCGCCGGCGGCACGTCGCTGAACTGGTTCCCGGTGCGCGGCCTGGTGTCGGAAAACTTCGACCAGCTCAGCCTGCTGGGCAAGGTCGCCGACTATTTCTGGCACCTGGTGCTGCCGGTCGGCGCACTGGTGATCGGCGGCTTCGCCACCCTGACCCTGCTGACCAAGAATGCATTCCTTGACGAGATCTCCCGCCAGTACGTGGTCACCGCCCGGGCCAAGGGGCTGAGCGAGCGGCGCGTGCTGTACGGCCACGTGTTGCGCAATGCCATGCTGCTGGTGGTGGCCGGGCTGCCCCAGGCACTGATCACGGTGTTTTTTGCAGGCTCGCTGCTCATCGAAGTGATCTTCTCCCTCGATGGCCTTGGCCGGATGAGTTACGAAGCCGCCGTGTCGCGGGACTACCCGGTGGTCTTCGGCACGCTGTTCATCTTTACCCTGGCGGGTTTGTTGATCCGTCTGATCGGCGATGTGTGCTACACCCTGCTCGACCCGCGCATCGACTTCGACACGAGGGCCAACTGATGCTCTCGCCCGTGTCGCGCCGCCGCCTGCAACGCTTTCGCCGCAACCGCCTCGGCTGGGTATCGCTGTGGCTGTTCGCAGCGCTATTGCTGCTGAGCCTGGGCGCAGAGCTGGTGGCCAACGACAAACCCTTGCTGCTGGGTTACAAGGGCGAGCTGTACACCCCGGCGCTCAAGCGTTACACCGAACAGCAGTTCGGCGGCCAATTGCCGTTCCAGCCAGATTACCGCAGTGCCTACGTGCGCCAGTTGATCGAGGCCCAGGGCGGCTGGATGCTGTTCGCCCCCATCCCCTTCAGTGCCGACACCCCTAACTATGACCTGCAAGTGCCCACCCCCAGCCCACCCAGTACCAGCAATTGGCTGGGCACCGACGACCAGGGGCGCGATGTGCTGGCCCGGGTGCTGTACGGCACCCGGGTGTCGCTGCTGTTCGCCTTTGCCCTGACCGTGGTCAGCGTGCTGATCGGCGTGACGGCCGGGGCTTTGCAGGGCTACCACGGCGGCTGGGTCGACCTGCTGGGGCAGCGCTTGCTCGAGGTCTGGTCGGGGTTGCCGGTACTGTACCTGTTGATCATCCTCAGCGGCTTCGTCGAGCCTGATTTCTGGTGGCTGCTGGGGATCATGGCGCTGTTTTCGTGGCTGGCCCTGGTCGATGTGGTGCGCGCCGAGTTCTTGCGCGGGCGCAACCTGGAATACGTCAAAGCCGCGCGGGCGCTGGGCCTGCCAGACAGCCAGGTGATGTTGCGGCACATTCTGCCCAATGCCATGAACGCCACGCTGACCTATGTGCCGTTCATGTTGACCGGGGCCATTACCACCCTGACTGCGCTGGACTTCCTGGGCTTCGGCATGCCGGCCGGCAGCGCCTCGCTGGGCGAACTGGTGACCCAGGGCAAACAGCACCTGGAAGCGCCCTGGCTTGGCTTTACTGCGTTTTTCGCGTTAGCGGTGATTCTGTCGCTGCTGGTGTTCATCGGCGATGCGCTGCGCGAAGCGTTCGATCCACGTGGTTAATGCACGACCCCTGTCGGAGCAGCCTTGCGCTGCGAAGAGGCCAGTGAAAACCCTATAAATCTTAGCTGCTTTCACCGGCCTCTTCGCAGCACAAGGCTGCTCCACAAAAAGACCCACAACCTGCACTGGGAGCATTCGCATGACCCTCAAAGGCAAGACTGCACTCGTCACCGGTTCCACCAGCGGTATCGGCCTTGGCATCGCCCAGGTGCTGGCCCGTGCCGGGGCCAACATCCTGCTCAACGGTTTTGGCGACCCGGCGCCGGCCATCGCCAGCATTACCAGCCACGGAGTGAAGGCTATCCACCACCCCGCCGACCTGTCGGATGCAGCACAAATAGAGGCCCTGTTCGCTGTGGCCGAGCATGAATTCGGCGGTGTCGACATTCTGGTCAACAACGCCGGTATCCAGCACGTGGCGCCGGTCGAACAATTTCCCGTGGAGAGCTGGGACAAGATCATCGCCCTCAACCTGTCGGCGGTGTTCCATGGCAGCCGCCTGGCCCTGCCCGGCATGCGCGCACGCAACTGGGGGCGGATCATCAACATCGCTTCGGTGCACGGGCTGGTCGGTTCGACCGGCAAGGCCGCCTACGTGGCGGCCAAGCATGGCGTGGTGGGCCTGACCAAGGTCGTGGGCCTGGAAACGGCCGCCAGCAATGTCACGTGCAACGCCATCTGCCCGGGCTGGGTGCTGACCCCACTGGTGCAAAAGCAGATCGACGACCGCGCCGCCAAGGGTGTAGACCCGCAGCAGGCACAACACGACCTGTTGGCCGAGAAGCAGCCTTCGTTGGCCTTCGTCACCCCCGAGCACCTGGGCGAGCTGGTACTATTTCTGTGCAGCGAGGCCGCAAGCCAGGTCCGTGGTGCCGCCTGGAATGTCGACGGTGGCTGGCTGGCCCAGTGAGGGCCGGCCACGACCTGGCAATGGTCTTGCACCCTTTTCAACTGCAAGGAGGCCTACATGCGCCCACTCCCACTGTCCGCGATCCTGACCTTGACCCTGGCAGCCGCCGCCCCGGCGATGGCTGCCAGCTTGAAGGACGTCGCGCCCTATCCTGAGGCGGAAAAAGGCTTCACCCGCCAGGTCATCCACCTGCCGGCCCAGGCTGACGAGTCGGCCTATAAACTGGAAATTCTCGCGGGCAAGACGCTGAAGGTCGACTGCAACCGCCAACGCCTGGCAGGCAGCCTCGAAGAACGCACACTCGAAGGCTGGGGCTACAGCTACTACCGCCTGGACAAGGTCGGCGGCCCTGCGAGCACCCTGATGGCCTGCCCGGATGGCAAGAAGACCGAAGCGTTCGTCCCGGTGGTCGGCGAAGGCTTCATGCTGCGCTACAACAGCAAGTTGCCAGTGGTGGTGTATGTGCCCAAGGACGTCGAAGTGCGCTACCGCGTGTGGTCGGCTTCGCAAGACGTGCAGAAGGCTAAAGTGGAATAAGAAGCTCGCATCACGCTGACAGGTAGGAGCAGCCTTGCGCTGCGAAGAGGCCAGTAATAGCAGCGAAGATTTACTGTGTTCTCACTGGCCTCTTCGCAGCGCAAGGCTGCTCCTACCTCCCCTCCCGCAACAACTGGAGGTTCGCCATGAACGACGTACTCTGGAGCCCCTCCACAGCGCAGATCGAGGCCAGCCGGATGGTTGCGTTTCGCCGCTGGGTCAACCTGCGCTACAACCTCGAATTAAACGACTACCAGGCACTGCACCGCTGGAGCATCGAGCAGCGCTCAGCGTTCTGGCAGAGCCTTGCCGAGTACTTTCACGTTAACTGGCACCAACCACCGAGCCACGTGCTGCGCGAAGGCCCGCAAATGCACGATGCCCAGTGGTTCAGCGGCGCCACCCTGAACTACGCCGAACACCTGCTGCGCCGGCGCGACGACCGCCCGGCATTGATCGCCGTACGCGAAGACGGCCAGCGCCGAGTGTTGAGCCATGCGCAGTTGGCCGCCGAGGTCGCGGGGCTGCAACGGGCGTTCGAGGCCTGCGGTGTGAAACCGGGCGACCGCATCGCTGCCATCATGCCCAACACCTGGGAAACCCTGGTAGCCATGCTGGCCTGCACCAGCCTCGGCGCAATCTGGTCCAGCGCTTCACCCGAGTTCGGCGTGCACGGCATCATCGACCGATTCGGCCAGATCAGCCCCAAATTGCTGATCGTCTGCGCCGGTTACCACTATGCCGGTAAGGTCATCGATCAAGTCGACAAGGTCAACCAGGTCTGCGCCCAATTACCAGGCCTTGAGCAACTGATCGTGGTACCCCATACCCGCAACGGGACCCGCGCCGACGAATTCCACGCGTCCCGGGTCGACCTGTGGGAGGGCTTTTTCCAGCCCGGAGGCATGCCTCGATTCACCCCGCTGCCGTTCGATCATCCGCTGTGCATCCTCTACTCCAGCGGCACCACCGGCGTACCCAAGTGCATCGTCCACCGCGCCGGTGGCGTGCTGCTGCAGCACCTCAAGGAACACGGCCTGCACAATGACCTCAAGGCCGATGATGTGCTGTTCTACTACACCACCTGCGGCTGGATGATGTGGAACTGGCTGGCCAGCGGCCTGGCTGTAGGTGCCACACTGGTGCTGTATGACGGCTCGCCCTTCCACCCCGGGCCAGCGCGGCTGCTGGACTTGATCGATGCCGAGGGCATCCATGCCTTCGGCACCAGCGCCAAGTACTTGGCTGCACTCGAACAGGAAGGCCTTGAGCCTGCCGCCACGCACCGCCTGACCAGCTTGCGCCTGCTGCTGTCGACCGGCTCGCCACTGTCGCCGCACAGTTACGATTACGTTTACCGCAAGATCAAGGCCGATGTGTGCCTGGCCTCCATGTCCGGTGGCACCGACATCGTTGCCTGCTTCGTGCTGGGCAACCCGACGCTGCCGGTGCATCGCGGCGAAATCCAGTGCAAGGGGCTGGGCATGGCGGTGGAGGTCTGGAACGCGCAACGCCAGAGTGTGTATGACGAAAAAGGTGAACTGGTGTGCCTGCAGCCGTTTCCGTCCATGCCGCTGGGCTTTTGGCACGACCCCGATGGCAGCCGCTACCACGCGGCCTACTTCAGCCAGTTCCCGGGGGTCTGGGCCCAGGGCGACTATGCCGAGCAGCGCGCCAGCGGTGGCCTGATCATCCACGGCCGCTCCGATGCCGTGCTCAACCCTGGCGGGGTGCGCATTGGCACGGCAGAGATCTACCGCCAGGTGGAGAAGGTCGAAGAGGTGCTGGAAAGCGTCGCCATCGGCCAGCACTGGCAAGGCGATGTGCGGGTGGTGCTGTTCGTGCGCCTGCGCGACGACCTGCAGCTGGATGACGCCTTGCGGCAACGCATTCGCCAGGTGATACGCCAATACACCACGCCGCGCCATGTGCCTGCGGTGATTGCCCAGGTCAACGACATACCGCGCACCATCAGCGGCAAGCTGGTGGAGCTGGCGGTACGTGATGTGGTCCATGGCCTGCCGGTGAAAAACACCGACGCCCTGGCCAACCCGGAGGCGCTGGAGCAGTTTCGCGACCACAACGCGCTGCACAATGAGGCATAATGGCGCCCTTTTTTTACCCCGAAGCACAGGTGTCCCATGAAAGCTCAAGCCCGCCACATCCTGGTCAAGACCGCTGACGAAGCCGAAAAGCTCAAGCAGCGCATCGCCAATGGCGAGGCCTTCGACGTGCTGGCGAAGAAGTTTTCCACCTGCCCGTCGGGCAAGCGCGGCGGTGATCTGGGTGAGGTGAGGCCCGGACAGATGGTCGGCGCCATCGACCAGGTCATCTTCAAAAAGCCGCTGCGCGTGGTGCATGGGCCGATCAAGAGCAAGTTCGGCTACCACCTGGTGCAAACCTTCTACCGCGACTGACAGCGTCAGGGTGGCAACAGGCCACCTAGCATTATTGCCAGTTGTTCAACGTCAGGCCTTTCCCTACAACTCAGGCAGGACCGAGGTGGTGCGCCTAAGCGCCGCGTCAGGTAGTGGTCCCCCTCTGAGGCCCCGGAGACCTGCCGATGCGTTATCACCGCCTGCTTGCCCCTGCCGCGTTGCCACTGCTCGTACTGCCGACGCTTGGCTACCCTGATTCACTGACCGTCATGCCGGGCGACAGCCTGGGGGCGATTTCGCAAACCCAACAGGTCGATACCTTCACCATGAGCGGGGGCACGGTCCAGTCGCTGAATCAGGGCCAAGGGTTCGATAATTTCACAATGTCGGGCGGGCGCATTATCGGTGCGTTCGAGGATGGCGATCATGCAATCTTTTCGGGCGGTCAGATAGGCCGAGTCGACTTGAAGCTCGCTGACAACTACTTCGAAATGTCCCAGGACACCGCCGTTGCAACCAAGATTGACGGCAACCTGGTGAGCGGCTTTGGCAACGACACGATCCTGCTGCGCGGGGGCTCGATTGGCGGCAATATCAGCACCAGTGGCGGCCAGGACCGCATTACCATCAGTGGTGGTTCGCTCAAGGGGAATGTGCTCGCCAGTGCCGGCAACGACACCTTCACGTGGTCCGGCGGCAGCATCGGTGGCCGGGTCGATATGGGTGTTGGCGATGACTCCACGACAATCGACAGCATCGATGCCAAGGCCTTGGACATCAGCATCGACGGCGGCGCTGGCAATGACACCCTGGTGTTCAACCGCAGCCAGGTGACGCGCGGGGCGTTGTACACCAACTGGGAATCCGTGGCGTTGACCAACGCCAGCCGATTCACCCTCGACGACACCCTCACCTTGGGCGACCTAGGCACCGACACGCTCCCCGCCACGCGTACAGGCAGCTTCACAATCGATGCGAGCAGCGCACTGACCGCACGCCAAGGCAGCATCGTGAGTATCCAGAACGGCAACAAGGTGTCGGTCGAAAACGCCGGCACGATAGACCTGTCGCGGGGCAACGATGCCCAGGGGCGCCTGAGCATTCATGGCGATTACACCGGCAACAACGGCACCCTGCGCGTGAACAGCGTGCTGGCCGGGGATGGCGCGGCCTCCGACCGCCTGGTAGTCAGCCGCGGGGATATCGCTGGCCGCACTGGCCTGCTGGTCAATAACCTGGGTGGCGCAGGCGCGCTGACCTCACAGAACGGTATCCAAGTGGTCGAAGCCCGCGACGGCGCGACCAGCAGGAACGACGCTTTCGTCCAGACCCAGACGCTTTCGGTCGGTGCCTACGACTATCGCTTGTTCAAGGGTGGCGTGACGGCCGGCAGCGAAAACAGCTGGTACCTGCGCTCGAACGTGGTAGCCCCACCTGCTCCGTCGCCGGCACCGCAACCCGGCGAGCCACCCGTAATCGAACCGGCTGCGACCCCGCCTGTGGTTGCGGCGGCGCCTGGGCAAGCTGAACTGCCTGCGCCCGTGCAGGGCAAGCCCTTGGCGCTGTACCGCCCCGAAGTCCCGGTGTACGCCGCAGCCCCCAGAGGCGCCGCAATCATCGCCCGCCAAGCGTTGGGTACCTTTCACCAGCGCCAGGGCGACCAGCAGTTGTTGGCCGGCCAAGGCGGGCTCCCCGCCAGTTGGGGCCAGGCCTACGGCGGCACGCTGCGCCAGCAATGGACAGGCACGGTCAGCCCCAGCCTGGACGGTGACCTGTATGGCTTCAAGGTCGGCCAGGACATGTATGCCAAGGTCAATGACAGCGGCTATCGCCAACAGGTCGGCGTGTATGTCAGCCACAGTCGCCTGGACGCCGACGTCAAAGGGTTTGCCCTGGCCGTACAAGACCGCAGCGTCGGTGACCTGAAGCTCGATGGCGACAGCGTCGGCGCTTACTGGACACTGGTCGGGCCGCAGCGCGGGTACCTCGATGCCGTACTGCAGTACACCGACCTGGATGGCCGGGCGCGCTCGCACCGTGGTGACAAGCTGAACATCAATGGCCATGCCTGGACAGCGTCACTGGAGTCCGGCTACCCCATCGCACTGTCGCAACGCTGGGCCGTGGAGCCACAAGCCCAGTTGATCGCCCAGAAGGTCTCGCTGGACACCGCCCGAGACAGCGCCTCGCGCGTCAGCCATGACGCCCAGGTTGAACTGACCGCGCGCTTGGGTGCGCGCCTTGAAGGCACCTTCACGGGCACCCGTGGACGCCTGCTGCAACCCTATGCGCAGGTCAACCTGTGGCACGGCGACGGTGGCCGCGACACGCTGACGTTCGATGAACTCGACACGATAAAGACTGACTACCGCTACACCTCAGTGCAACTTGAAAGCGGTGTGGTCGCGCAAGTGAGTGAAGCGCTTAGCCTGCACGGCGGCGTGCAGTACAGCGCCAACCTGGACAGCCGCCAGCAGGAAGCCAGCGGCGTGAACCTGGGTGTGCGCTGGCAGTTCTAGCGGCGCGCTGCCAGCAGACCGAGGCCAGCGCAGCCCAGCAAGGAGGCGCTGACCCGGTTGAACATCCGACGCGGCCCAGGTTGGCTGAACCAGCGCTGCATATAGGCGCCAAGGCCCGCATAGATGGCGATGGCGGCCCACTCCAGCAGCAGGAACAGCACGCCCAGCCACAGGAACTGCTCACTGACCGGGGTGGCACCGCCGACCGAGACAAATTGGGGCAGGAAGGCCGTGAAGATCAGGATCGCCTTCGGGTTGCCCGCCGCCACCCAGAACTCTTGCCGCGCCAGGCGCCAGGTGCCGCGTGGGTGATCGCCCGCCACCACGGCTTCACCAACAGGGGCCCGCCACAACTGCCAGGCAATGTAGAACAGGTAGGCGGCACCAATAACCTTGATGGCGAGGAACAGGTATTCACTGGTATGCAGCACCACCGCCAGGCCCATGGCCGCCAGCGCAATCATGCCGCTGAAAGCGACAATGCGCCCGCCACCGGCCACGCAGGCCGTGCGCAGGCCGTAGCGGCTGGCATTGTGCAACGACAGCAGGTTGTTGGGCCCGGGCGCCATGTTGAGGGCGAAGCACGCGGGGATGAACAGCAGCAAACTGGCAAGATCCATTTTTATTGTCCTCTGACATCAAGCGCTTATTTCGACCGCAGACGCGCACAGGGTCAAGTTACAGCCAGCCAAAAAAACTGTACGGGTCCCCTGCTACTGGTAAGCTTTTGCTCCTGTCGAGGACCCTTTTCATGCCCCGCTCACAAGCCCGCGTCTGGCGCGATACTGCCCTGCCCTTCGTCGAAAGCCGCCGCGCCTGCCATAGCCGCGCCTGCTACAAGGCGCATAGCCATCCGACCTTTTCCATGGGCGCAGTGGATGCCGGCTTCAGCCTGTTTACCGGCGCAAGCGGTGGCCAGCAACGCCTGACACCCGGCACCTTGGTGATGGTCCCGGCAAAGCGTGTGCATGCGTGCAATCCGGCGCCTGGCCAGGCCTGGAGCTACCAGATGCTGCACGTGGATGCCGACTGGCTGTCGCAACTGCGCCTGGAATCTGGGCTGCGCGGTGCGCAGGCGGGTGAGCCAGCACGTATCAGCCATGTGCCCGCCTTGTACGGCCAGTTCTGCGCGCTGAATGCCTTGCTGTTCTCCGGTGCGAGCAACGGCGAGAAAGAGGCGGCGCTGATTGCCTTCATGGGGGACCAGGACTTCTGCGCGCACCCGACGCTGGAGGCGGCACCGGCGCTGGGCGCCTCCCTGCTCAGTGGCCTGGTCGAACGGATCGAGGCTGAGGACCCTGCGCAACTGAGCCTGACGTTGCTGGCCCAGGAAGCGGGATTGGGGCGTTATCAACTGATCCGGGCGTTTCGCGCAGCGACCGGCCTGACGCCCCATGCCTACCTGCTCAACGCCAGGGTCAATCGCGGTCGGCTTCTGTTGAACCAGGGCCTGGCGCTGGCAGAGGTCGCCTATCAGCTTGGGTTTGCCGACCAAAGCCACTTTCAGCGAGTGTTCAAGGCGCACGTGGGCGTAACGCCTGGGCAATACCGAGGCCATTGAGGCCCCGCGCAATAATCTTCAATACGGGCTCCAGGCTCGACGCCAGACTGCGGTTTTCCCCTGCCGGAGTCGTCCTGCCCATGGAGCAGTTCCTGATCGTCGCCCTCGCCCACTTCCTAGCCCTGCTGTCACCCGGCCCGGACTTTTTCCTGGTTGCCCGCACCTCCATCAGTGGCGGTTGGCGCACCGCCAGCGGCGCGTGCCTGGGTATCGCGTTGGCCAATGGCGCCTTCATCGCCATGGCCTTTACTGGCCTGTCGATTTTGCGTGAAGGCAGCACGTTGTTCATTGCTTTGCAGCTGGCCGGTGCGGCCTATCTCTTGTACATCGGCACACAATTCTTGCGCTACGCCGGTCATTCCAACCTGGCCGCAGTGGCCGGCAATGGCGCTGTACCAGGTGGGTGGCGCAGCCTGGCGATGGGCTTTTTGTCGGGCATTCTCAACCCCAAGAACGCGCTGTTCTACGCCAGCCTCGCCAGCATGGTCGCCAGCAGCAGTGTCGGCTGGAAGGTGGCGTATGCGGGCTGGATGTTCTGCATCGTGCTGCTCTGGGACCTGCTGGTCGCCGTGGCCATCGGCAACCAGCGCGTGTTGCAGCGCTTCGCCCGCGCCTTGCCCTGGCTGGAGCGGGCTTCGGGGGTCATGCTGATGGTGTTGGCCGGGGCGTTGCTTGTTCACCTTGCGCGGGGCTGACCAGCTCAAGAGTGGCTAGGTCGAGCAGGCTGAAATGGCCGCTGGCCCAGCCGCCGGTGTCCAGGTGCCAGACATTGCCCAGCTGTTTGACCTGCAACACGGGTGTATGCCCGACCAACAAGGCACGGATGCCGTGCACAGGCCGGGTGTCGCCCTCCTTCAGCCGGCGCCGCGACCATTGGCAGACTTCGCGTACCTCGGGGTCGTCATCCAGTTCCAGCCAGCTGCGTAACACGGGCCAATCGGCGAAGGGGCTGTCGGCATGCAACAGGCCGATCAGGCCCGCTGCACTTTCAACTTCCATACCGATCGGCAATTGCTCGAAGCGTTCGACAAAGCGCCGCTGCTCGGCCTTGGGCAGCTCAAGAAACCAGCCACCACCGGCGGCGTAGTACATCTCCAGGTCGAACCGGCCACCGCGCAGGTAGCTAACCGCCAGCGCCTCATGGTTCCCCTGCACGGCATGAAACCAGGGCAAGTCCAGCCATGCCAGTGCCGCGTGGCTGAGCGGACCGCGGTCGACCAGGTCACCGACGCTGAACAGGCGGTCCACTGCGGGGTTGAACCCAACCGCTTGCAGGCACCGAACAAGGCGCCCGAAGTGCCCGTGGATATCACCCACCGCCAGGTCTCGCCCCAGGGGGTTGGCGGCTACCCGCCGAAACCGACTCATTACAAACTTCCTCTGCGGGTGCTGTCATGGCAGGCGTAGAATAGAAGGACACGTCTTTCACCTTGGAGGTGCATCATGCGTACCGCCCTCGTGTGTGCCGTGCTCGTGGCGCTGTCATTGAACAGCATGGCACAAGGTGCTCCGGCTGCGCAGGTCGAGGTGCGATTCGACCATCCCGAAAAATTTCGCGATGCCAGCCTCGACAGTGCCGGCTACGAACGGGGTGCCGATGCCTATGTCATGAAGGCCCTGACCGAGTACCTGCACAAGCTCGGCCAGCGTTACTTGCAAGCAGACCAGCAGCTGGTTATCGACATCCGTGACATCGACCTGGCCGGGCGCTTCGAGCCTTGGCACAGCAATGCCTACGATGTGCGCTTCATGCGCGAAATCACCTGGCCGACCATCGACCTCAGCTACACCCTCAGCCAGCCCGGCAAACCTGCCCAGCAAGCGCAGGAACGGGTCAGCGACAAGATGTACCTCAGCCGCCCGGGGCGGGTGACCAGCAGCAGCGACCGCCTGTATGCCGAAAAGGCCATGCTGAACGACTGGTTCCGCCAGCGCTTCGCACCGCACTCGGCTTCCTGAAAATCCCTTCACTGGTACAGGTGTTGCGGCCAGGCGTATGCTCGGTCCTTGACTCGTACCAGGGAAGGAGCTGTTGATGAAGATCTGCGCCGTGCAACTGGCGTCGCTCAAAGGCGATATTCAGGGCAACCTTGCGCGTCACCTGGATTGCATCGAGCAGGCTGCGGCGCTGGGTGCTGAGCTGGTGGTGTTTCCTGAACTGTCACTGACCGGCTATGAGCCGACCTTGGCCCGCCAGCTCGCCCTGCCTCTATCCTCCCCATGTCTGGAGCCACTTCAGGCGCTGTGCGACCAGCATGCACTCACAGTCGCTGTGGGCCTGCCCTTACCAACGCCTGACGGGATTCTCATCGGCATGCCGATCCTGAGCCCAGGCATGCCCCGCCAGGCGTATGCCAAAAGGCGCCTGCACGGCGATGAACTGCCCTACTTCGCCGCAGGCGATCAACCGTTGGTACTCGAGGTGGCCAAACACCGGGTAGCGCCAGCCATCTGCTACGAGTCGATGTTCATCGAACATGCTGCAGAGGCGCGGGCACAGGGTGCGCAGGTGTACCTGGCCAGTGTGGCGAAAACGCCCAAGGGCATTGATGAGGGTTACCAACACTACCCGAAGGTCGCCCGCACCCTGGGCCTTACTGTCTTGCTGGCCAACTGCGTGGGGCCTGCCGATACGTTCATCGGCGCAGGTGGGTCTGCGGCCTGGGATAGCCAGGGTCAGCTGCTGGCCAGCCTGGATGACACCTGCGAAGGGCTGATTCTGCTGGATACCACCCGCTCCAGCGCGACCGCTGTGCCACTGAGGGTGCTGACTGCGTGAAGTATCTGTTGTTGACGCTGGCGAGCTACGCATCCACGCATTACCTGGTCGGGCTGTTGATCCAGGGGCAATTGGCCGAAATCGCCGAAGGCCTGCGCCATCGACCGGGTGCGCCCACCCCTGGCGAATATTTGCGAGAGGTCCGGCCCCATGCACGGCGGGCCCACCGGCAGTACACCTTGATGGCCGGATCAGCGCTGGCGCTGGTGGCTTGCCTGGTCGCCAGCTGGATCTTTTAGGCTTGCCTGACTCAGAGCGCCAATGCCAGGCTTTCTCTGCCTTCCAGCGCCAGCAGGTATTGCTTCGCCTGAAGCCCTCCGGCAAAGCCGGTGAGGTTGCCTGAAGCACCAATTACCCGGTGGCACGGCGCAATGATGGAGATCGGGTTACGGCCATTGGCCGCGCCTACCGCTCGGACCGCGCTAGGGTTGCCGATCTGCCGGGCAATGTCGCCGTAACTGCGGGTTTCACCGAAAGGAATGGTCAGCAATGCAGTCCACACCTCACGCTGAAACGGCGTACCGGCAAAATCCAACGCCAGGTCGAAGCGTCGCCGCGTGCCGGCAAAGTACTCGCCCAGCTGGCGGGCGGTGTCCAGCAGGACCGAGCACCGGTCATCTCGGTGGAGCTCACCGAGCCGCACGCGGTTTTCCCGCTCCTCTTCCCAGAGCACGGCTGCCAGCCGTTCGCCGCGGGCGACCAGCGTCAGCGTGCCAACGGGGGATTGCATGAAGGTGAAGGCGCTGGACATTGGGGGCTCCTGCAGGGTGCGAGATGGTCAGCGCACTCTACGCAGGCGCAAGGCCACACGCACCCGCTTTCTTGCTCAACCAATCCCGTAGCCGGCAATCCGCCTGGCTTCTGACAGGTTGACCTTGGGGATCAGTTCGGCCGGGATGCGCGACGCCGCCGACAGGTTGTAGACGTGAAAATGCTCATTGACCACTTGCCGCGCCATCAATGTCAGTGACGGCAGGATGCGGCTGTCCCAATGCTGGTCCAGGCCGCACGGTGAATGTTGCCCTTCTTCGGTCTCGTAGAAGCGCCCCACCGTCTGGTCAAGGTCGACCCCCACCAGCAACACCTCTTCGAACCCCAGGTGATAAGCCAGTTGCAGCGCCACGTAGGCGACTGTGCGGGCATCGAAAAAACCCTGCGACAAGTCTTTGCTGAAGGCGATCGACCGTGCCCGTTTGCTCCACAGTGCGCGGCTGCAGACGCAACTGTCACCGTGCCCGCGCACACCGTCGAGAAGGCCGGGTGTGTGCGCCTTGTGCAAGGCATAGCATTCGCTGGCAGCTGGGATGTCGGCACCCTCGAATTGCTCTGGCCACAGCGCAAGCCGTTGGCTGTCACGCAGGGCGGTGGCAAACAGATCAGGTTGCTGCAGGCCGAAGCTCTTGTCGGTGCACACGTAGAAAAACGGTTTCACGCCATGCTCTGCTGTCATGGCGACTGAACCGTTCATGGCGATGATGGGCAGGTGGGCAAAATCAGCCAGAGGGAAATGCCTGGCTGAGGCACCCGACGCCAGAATCACCACGGGGCCTTGCTGGGTATTGCGACACGCCTCGAAACTGGAGAACGCCCCGCGTTCAGCACTGGGCTGCGACGGAAGTGTGTTCATCGTTTGCTACTTTGGACTGGACAGTACAAAACACGATACCGGTCCTTGTATGCACAACGGACGCTTTTACAAAAACCTTACACAAAGCGACTGCTGGGTCTAAATCTGTCCAAAAGTGGAAGTAATGACAGCGCCCTTCTCCACACAAGCGCGGTGTTTCTACAGACCCGTACTCCCGGTCGTTGTTCACCCGTCTGCAGGTCTGGCAGGCGCATTGCCCCCATTTCACCGACGAACGGGCGTGCTGGAAACGGTGTCACGCACCGGGCTATTCGTCGCTTGCCCATGAGCCTGCTTGATGGTTACCAACTGCCCGACTAATACTTAGGTCTCTGCCTGGGGAGGCACGAAACATGCAACCAAGATTCGTTATCGTTCCGGCGGTACCCATCGAAAAGGAGTCTTTCCGCGTCGGTAGCCGGTACTACGCAGCCACCGTATGCGGGGGGTTCGACATTTACGACAACCTGGCGAAGGAGCGGCTCAAGCCCAGTTACCCAAACAGGACCGATGCAGAAGTGCAATGCCAGCGGATGAACACAAAACTCGAAGCACGCTGAGGGGAAGTCGCCGAAGCGGGTGCGCTCAAATGACGTGTGCAGTACTTGCGGCCTCACCTCATGACCCTGCCCCGATTAATGCCAGTCAGTTACGGCCAAGGGGGCCGCTGCGCGGCCCCATTCACTGCCGATGACGTTTAACTGACTCGCAAGCCAGCTACCAACATGGGCGGTATGGGCGGCTCAGGTTACTGAGCTCACTCCAAGCACTCTCTTGCAGCCAGGCGCAGTTTGTCGCCCGAAAGGAAGCTGCCTTTGTAGAACGTGGCGCGGCTGCCGTCGCGCGACTCAACCACCTCGAGAACATCGTCGGAGGCCACTGCGCTTGGCGCGGTCAATCGATAGCCGTGGGCGATCGACTTCTGGTTGGCGAGGGGCGCCAGTGCTTGCCACTTGGGCATTACACAGGCGGCATATTGTGCAGGGGTTTTGGAAGTCAGCTTACTGGCTGTGGGGTTACCCGGTGTTGCGCAACCGGCAAGGCTGGCAGTCAACAAGGTGCAAATAAAGATACGAAAAGTAGGCATTTGCAATTGACCATTAGGGATACGGGGCATTCTACCCAGCGTTGCAACTTGGTTCCAATAAACCAAGGTCGTGGTGCATTTTGCTTATGAGTGAACATTCTATTGAAGCTTCACTAAAGCAGGCACCTGTTAATTCTGCTAGTAGCCAAAGCCGTGAAGCGGGTAGAGAGTGGCCGTGCGGTTACACACTATCTTGAAGCACCACAAGGAGCGCTCCACATGCCACCCACTCGCACGCTTTTTTTCTACCAGAGTGATAACCTGAGCACAGTGAAAACAGGTGAAGAAAGCCGCGGTATCTTTCGGGGTGTAGCAAACATCGCGCATGCAGAACTGCACACTGACAATGCACAAAGTGCCTTGTTGGCAACGGACGATAAAGGCTCAGTCTTGCAGGTGCAAAGTAACGAAGGCGGCAAGTCGGACACTGACCAGCCTTAGCATGAAAAGCTTCACTTGCGTGTCCACTTGCTGGTTGTGTCATGATGCGCTGAACAGGTACTACCGTGCAGGATGCCCATGCCTCAGTTTGATTGGCTCGCGAACCACATGAACCACTGCAACGCCTTCGCTCAGTGGATTCATCAGCAATTCACGTATGAGTTCGACGGCATCGACCTTTCGCGATGGCAGCATGAGTTCGCAGAAGGCCAGGGCAATGGTGACTGGCAATGCCTGATTGCCCTGGAGCAAGGGCAGTTGCTGGGCGGTGCCGCTCTAGCAGCTCAAGACCTGCCTTCCCGTCCGGACCTCGGCCCTTGGCTTGCTTGCGTGTTCGTTGACCCGACAGCCAGAGGAGCCGGTATCGCCGAGGACCTGATTGAGCGCCTATGTGCCCATGCGCGCACTGCCGGCCTCGAAACCTTGTACCTGCACACCCATGATAAACAAGCTTACTATGCCAAGCGTGGCTGGACGGTGATTGAGCAGTTCGAGGCGTGGGGCAACCTGCAGTGGCTGATGTCACGCACGCTTCGCTGAACAGTCGGACAGGGTTGTAGACGCACACTTCAAGGAACGCACTCACGCTCATGGAACCGCTTCATACCATCAAAGCCGATCTCGTCAAAACCGCCGACCACCTGAACGAACTCAGCAAAGCCATGACCGGGCACGCCAAGTTCATGGAAGCGCGGGCGACCTCAGACAGCGAGATCGATGTACGCGCTCATATCAAGTCCATCGATGGGGTTGCCAGTGAGTTGAGGTCTGTCGCAGCAAAGATCAAGGATGAGACCTGAGCCACGCCCAACCCACGGCAACCTTCAGAGCTCGCTACTTAGCGCAGGCGAACTGTTCGGTCACGGGAATAGCATCGCTTGCTATCCGCCGCGCCCTGCCCACGCCCCACGCCAAGGCACGGGTCATCGATTCGCCTGGACGCGAATCGAATGCTTCTTCATGAATGGCCATGCCACTTGGGGCATAAACCCCGATGAACATCTGCGTATTGCCTGTTCGCGACAGTCGCACCTGGACATCGATGTAGCTGCCGTCACTTAACGTTTCGTCGTGAGTCCGATGGTGAAGCGTTGGGTCAGCCCAGCCCCAGAAAACGTCGCCGCGAATCCGCATGTCGCCCCTCCTACGACTTTAGTTGTATACCTAAAGCCACCATAGCCAAAGGCAAACGGCGCGCAACTGTACTCAGTCGAAATGTGAGCTGAATCGGACAACTGGCAATCACCTGTAAACAAAGCGTTATTCGTTTGCTCACGCAGGCCATCACGTCTTGCCAAATCAAGCACCGACAGTCGACGCCAGAGGTCGCTTGCACGGTGAATTTATGGCAATCTGCCGCGAAATCAAAAACGCAAAATCATGGAAACTAAATTTCAAGAGCACGCTAATGCCAGAAATTTCAGCAGATAACGCCAGCCTTATTCACAGCATTGCTACAACAACCGCCATCATTGCCGCCTTAGTCTCGGCCTGCGCGGTCATCCTGGCGCACCTGACGTCCGAGGTGCAAAGCAGCGAGTCAGACAGGTCCATGGCCGAGGCCAGCCAACAGATCGCCACAGCCAACCAGTCCGCCGCCCAGTCGCAGTTGAAAATCGAAGAACTCCTACAACAGAATGCGGCGTTGACGGCACAACTGGACGCCGCGAAAAAAGAGCGCCAGGCCATAGAGCATCGCCTGCGGCCCAGAAAGCTGACAGCGCAGGCACAGGCCGCGTTCCAGGCATTGGCGACAGCGCTCGCCAAAGACAAAGTAGCCCCAACCGTACTGCTCAATATCGTCAGAAACGACGACGAAGCGTTGGCGTTCTCCAAGCAGATCGCCGTTGCCCTGACCAAAGCGGGCGTGCGGGTACAAATAAAGCAGTTGATGCTCACCAAAGAGGCCACAGGCGTTCAGGCAGTGCTGTATGACAGCCCGGGAAGCCAGCAAATCGAACGTGCGCTGAGGGCCGCTAATTTTGCAACGGACATCAGTCGATCGTCGCAAACACCGAAGATCAATATCGATGATGACGACAAGACTGCTATTAGTGCGTTTATCAACATATTTCCAAAAGAGATGTCGTTAACGGACACCGCAGCGCCGCACGCAGACTAAAACTAACGATCATGCCTGGCCACCCATCCAGCATGGACGCAAAGCCAGTAACTAACACGCCCGGCTCCGTAGTAGCGTTGCGCATTCTACGAAGTTCCAGGTCCGTTAACCGCAAGCCCACGGACCTGGGCGATTCAGACCAGGAGGTCAAATGCGAGTTGAGGTGATAGACCAAGCGGCGATAGATTCGGCGCTGATTGCGTTTGCCCGCTATAAAATCGGAGAAACAAAAATCTTCGACCTAGAGCGTGCAATGAGCTTTGAAGTGGGTGAGGCTTTGTCCAAGAGCGGACTGGTGAGGTTCACCATTACACAGTCAGTGTCCGGTCGCTACCGCATCAGCGATGAAGGCGAAAACGCCATCACGGACGCTGGGCGGGCGCGCCTTAAGGTGATCCGAGGGTAAGCCCGCTTTTATGATCCGGTACAAACAGCTTCACCTCGGGCACTAAGGGCAACGCACGTTCCACTTACCCTAGAGGTGAAGCTGTGCTGCGGCGTGCGTCAAGAGGCATTGCACAACGCACACGGTCCTTTGGTGATATCGCCCGCCCGAGGCCCTTCGTGGTCCAACCAAGCAAAGGTGGGCTGTGGAGCTGCGATGCAAGTGTTACAATCCCCCCATTCAAATCAGCGCTCAAGCGCTGGACTTCCGTGATCGCCGTCAGTACGACACCCGCCACACCTACGCAACCCTGTGCCTGATGCCTGGGATGAACCCTGCGTTCATCGCGAATCAGCTCGGCCATAGCGTTGAGATGTTGCTCTCTACCTACGCGAAATGGATCAGCTCCTCCTCGGACTGGAGGGAGCTGGAGAAGCTGCCGCCCCGCGTCGAATTGGCCCAAAATTGGCCCAAAACTGACACGAGGGCCTAAATACACCTCTGGAACCCCCGCAGGACAAGCACTTGATTTCTACCGCCAACATCACCATGCAGTTCGGCTCCAAGCCGCTGTTTGAAAACGTTTCCGTCAAATTCAACAACGGCAACCGCTACGGCCTCATCGGCGCCAACGGTTGCGGTAAGTCGACCTTCATGAAGATCCTCGGCGGCGACCTTGAGCCGTCCGGTGGCCAGGTCATGCTCGAGCCGAACACCCGCCTCGGCAAGCTGCGCCAGGATCAGTTCGCCTACGAGGAATTCACCGTGATCGATACGGTGATCATGGGCCACGGCCAGCTGTGGAAGGTCAAAGCCGAGCGCGATCGTATCTACTCGCTGCCAGAAATGACCGAGGAAGACGGCATGGCCGTCGCCGAGCTGGAAACCGAATTCGCCGAGATGGACGGTTACACCGCCGAATCGCGCGCCGGTGAACTGCTGCTGGGCCTGGGTATTCCGCTGGACCAGCACTTCGGCCCGATGAGCGAAGTGGCGCCGGGCTGGAAGCTGCGTGTGCTGCTTGCCCAGGCGTTGTTCTCGGACCCGGACGTGCTGCTGCTCGACGAACCGACCAACCACCTGGACATCAACACCATCCGCTGGCTGGAAACGATCCTCACGGCGCGCAACAGCACCATGATCATCATTTCCCACGACCGGCACTTCCTCAACAGCGTCTGCACTCACATGGCCGACCTGGACTACGGTGAGCTGCGCCTGTTCCCAGGCAACTACGACGAGTACATGACCGCCGCGACCCAGTCGCGCGAGCAGTTGCTGTCGGACAACGCCAAGAAGAAAGCCCAGATCGCCGAGCTACAGACCTTCGTCAGCCGCTTCTCGGCCAACGCCTCCAAGGCCAAGCAGGCCACCTCGCGCGCCAAGCAGATCGACAAGATCCAGCTGGCCGAGGTCAAGCCCTCGAGCCGGGTCAGCCCGTTCATCCGCTTCGAGCAGACCAAGAAGCTGCACCGTCAGGCCGTCGTGGTCGAGAAAATGGCCAAGGCCTTCGACGACAAGGTTCTGTTCAAGAACTTCGACATCACCGTCGAAGCCGGCGAGCGTGTTGCGATCATCGGCCCCAACGGTATCGGCAAGACCACCCTGCTGCGCACCCTGGTTGGCGAAATGACGCCAGATGCGGGCTCGGTGAAGTGGACCGACAGCGCGGAAGTGGGCTACTACGCCCAGGACCACGCCCACGACTTCGAGGACGACCTGAGCCTGTTCGACTGGATGGGCCAGTGGACCTCCGGTGAGCAGGTGATTCGCGGCACCCTCGGGCGCATGCTGTTCTCCAACGACGAGATCCTCAAGTCGGTGAAGGTGATTTCCGGTGGTGAGCAAGGCCGCATGCTGTTCGGCAAGCTGATCCTGCAAAAACCGAACGTGCTGGTGATGGACGAACCGACCAACCACCTGGACATGGAATCGATCGAAGCACTGAACCTGGCGCTGGAAAACTACCCAGGCACGCTGCTGTTCGTCAGCCATGACCGCGAGTTCGTGTCCTCGCTGGCCACCCGCATCATTGAGCTGTCGCCGGACGGTGTCGTGGACTTCAGCGGCACCTATGACGACTACCTGCGTAGCCAGGGCGTCGTAGTCTGATGTAGTGCGCTCCGCCTGGTCGCGTTGAGTTGACCAGGCGGATCCCATGGATTGGTAATTCACCCGGAATAATTCGTTAGCCTGCTTTCATTTCCTTCGCGCAATGGCCATGATGAAACAACGCCCAACCGCCCGCCCGCGAAAGAGCCCATGACCGCGCAACAGCACGCCCCCGCCAGCAATACCTCCAACATCACCCTGCAGATCCTGTCGATCGTCTTCTACACGTTCATTGCCTTCCTCTGCATCGGCCTGCCGATTGCGGTGTTGCCCAGCTATGTGCATGACCAGTTGGGCTTCGGTGCGGTTGTCGCCGGGATAACGATTGGCCTGCAATACCTGGCCACCCTGCTGAGCCGCCCCTTTGCCGGGCGGGTGGCGGACACGCTGGGCGGCAAGCAAGCGATTCGTTTCGGCTTGCTCGGCATTGCCAGTTGCGGGGTGCTGACGCTGTTGTCGGCCTGGACCCTGAGCGTGCC
This sequence comes from Pseudomonas sp. PAGU 2196, assembly GCF_022179005.1. Lineage (NCBI taxonomy): Bacteria > Pseudomonadati > Pseudomonadota > Gammaproteobacteria > Pseudomonadales > Pseudomonadaceae > Pseudomonas > Pseudomonas sp. PAGU 2196. The sequence goes on from NZ_BNTL01000007.1 coordinate 153,139, forward strand.
GTTACTGAGCCTGGCGCTATTGCTGGGCGGGCGCCTGCTGCTGGGCATCGCCCAAGGGCTGATCGGCGTGGCCACCTTGAGCTGGGGCATCAGCCAGGTTGGGCCGGAGCACACCGCCCGGGTGATCTCGTGGAACGGTATCGCGTCTTACGGCGCCATCGCCATTGGTGCACCGGTCGGCGTGCTGGCGGTGGATGGCCTGGACTTCAGCGTGCTGGGGCCAACCTTGCTGGTGCTGGCGCTGCTGGCCATGCTGGTGCTGCGCAAACGCCCGGACGTGGTGGTGGTACGGGGCGAACGGCTGCCCTTCTGGTCTGCCTTCGGCCGCGTTGCGCCCTGTGGCCTGGGGCTGACACTGGCGTCGATCGGCTATGGCACGCTGACCACGTTCGTCACCCTCTATTACCTGGAACGTGGCTGGGCTGGTGCAGCCTGGTGCCTGAGCGCCTTCGGCGTGTGCTTTATCATTTCGCGACTGTTGTTCGTCAATGCGGTCAACCGGTTTGGCGGCTACAACGTGGCAGTGGTGTGCATGGCCACCGAGGTGATAGGCCTGGGGCTGCTGTGGCTGGCACCCTCGCCGCCTTGGGCGTTGGCAGGTGCCGGGCTCACGGGGTTCGGCTTGTCGCTGGTGTACCCGGCACTGGGTGTAGAGGCCATCAAGCAGGTGCCTAGCAGCAGCCGCGGCGCTGGGTTGGGGGCTTACGCAGTGTTTTTCGACATGGCCTTGGCCATCGCCGGCCCAGTGATGGGCGCGGTGGCAGTGCACCTGGGCTATGCCTCTATCTTCTGCGTTGCCGCCCTGCTCGCCTTGGCAGGCGTTGGCTTAACGCTGCTTCTGGCGCGGCGCAGCCGACGCAGCTGAGCGCTCATCCGGCAGCGGTGCGCTGAGGGCCTGGCTGAAGAACGCTGCGGTGTCGCGTTGCAACGAGTGATGAATATGGCGGCGGTCAACGCCTTCGGCATCCTTGCACAGCGCCGGCATGCGGGCGTGTTGTTCTTCGTCGCAGCGCGCCATGAACACGAAATGCCCTGCGCCGGCCAGCGGACGGTAATCCGGCGTGACGGGCAGTTTGCGCGCCAACGCTTCGGCATTGCGGTCCACGGCTACCAGTTGGTCGCTGTCGCCGCTGTAGATCAGCACCGGGATGTGCACACTGGCCAGCGCATGGCGGCCAAACAGCAGGCTCAGCGGCGCCATCAACATCGCCGCGCCCACCCGTGAATCGGCCTTCGGTGCCAGCTCGCTGCGGTCGGCAATCAGCACGCCATGGGTCTTGCAGGCGTCGCCATCGCTGGGGCGCTCGAGGCAGTACTGGCGCAGGCGGTCCAGGTCGGGTTGCGCACCCGAGACGATCAGCGCCGTTTCGCCCCCGGCCGAATAGCCAATGACACCTACCTTGCCATCATTCAGGTAGGGCCCAAGCAGCGCGTCGTCACGGGCAGCCGTGATCGCGGCGCTGACTTGCAGCGGCCGGCCATACAGGTTGCTCAAGGTACCCAGGCGACTGTGATCGCGGGCGTTGTCCCCCGGGTGCACCACCGCCACGACCACAAAACCCTGCCGTGCCAGCGCAGTAGCCAGGTAATGCAAGGCCAGCGGGCTGCCGGTATTGCCGTGGGAGAGCACCAGCAAAGGGAACTGCCCCAGGGCCACCGGCGCCTCTTCGGCGACGTCGAGCGGGTAGCCGTCGATGCGCATGTTATGGGGCACACCCGTCGCCGGGTAAAACGCCAGCGCTTGCATCGGGCGATCATCGACAGGGTCGGCCAGGGTCATGTGGTGCAGACCGGCGACCCAAGGCGCGGCGTGGGCGTGCGACAACAGGCCGCCGAGCAGGACCAGCGCCAACACGCTGCGAGGGATGTTCATCGCCAGCCGTTCCGTGCAGGGTCAGAGATAGCGCCAGCATAGAGCCGCCGACGCCAAGGGCAGATGAAAACTGGATGAAACCCTGCATGCACGAAACGACCGCGCCCAATGCAATTGCGCTTTTCCGAGAACCCATGGCATAGATGCAGGTCAACCGCTTTACCTGACCCTTTCGCGACCTTGAAGGAGCACCCTGCATGAGCAAGCACCCTTACGCCCCACCCAAGGTCTGGCGCAATGACGCAGCCTCCGGTGGCCAGTTCGCCAGCATCAACCGCCCGGTAGCCGGCCCGACCCATGACAAGGCGCTGCCAGTGGGCAAGCACCCCTTGCAGTTGTATTCGCTGGCCACGCCCAATGGCGTGAAGGTGAATATAGCCCTTGAAGAGCTGCTCGCCCTGGGCCACAGCGGCGCTGAATACGACGCCTGGTTGATCCGCATCGGCGAGGGTGACCAGTTTTCCAGCGGCTTCGTGCAGGTGAACCCCAACTCGAAGATCCCTGCCCTGCTCGACCGCAGTGTCGAGCCACCGGTACGGGTATTCGAGTCGGGCTCGATCCTGTTGTACCTGGCAGAAAAGTTCGGTGCGCTATTGCCCACGTCTGCCGCTGCACGTACCGAAAGCCTGAACTGGCTATTCTGGCAGATGGGCGCGGCGCCTTACCTGGGCGGCGGCTTTGGCCACTTCTACGTGTACGCCCCGGAAAAGTTCGAATACGCCATCAACCGCTTCACCATGGAAGCCAAGCGCCAACTGGATGTGCTCGACCGCCGCCTGGCCGAAAGCCGTTATTTGGGCGGCGATGAATACAGCATCGCCGATATCGCCGTGTGGCCTTGGTATGGCGAGCTGGTGCGCGGCAATCTTTATGGCGCAGCAACGTTTCTGGCGGTGCACGAATATACCCACGTGCAGCGTTGGGCCGAAGAGATCGCCCAGCGGCCCGCCGTGCAACGTGGGTCACGGGTCAATTGCACCTGGGGCGATGAAGCCAGCCAAGTACCAGAACGGCACTCGGCGACCGACCTGGATTGACCGTTCGGGGCCGCCTCGCGGCCCCGACAATGCTCGCCTGCATAAAACCATTTGCCCCTGCGCAAACCTGCGTCCGGCAATGCCTTCTTGTACACTCCTCGCACTAGCCCCCACCTGCAAAACTTTTTGGTGAACGCATGATCGAGGTAACCGAGGTTTCCATTGCCGAGCTGCGCGACGCACTCGAGTCGGGCCGCACGACGGCGGTCGAGCTGGTCAAGGCCTACCAGGCGCGCATCGACGCCTACGATGGCGCCGACACCGCTACCGCACTGAACGCCGTGGTGGTACGCAACCCAGACGCACTGAAGGAAGCTGAAGCTTCCGACGCCCGCCGCGCCAAGGGCCAGCCCCTGAGCCCGCTGGACGGCATCCCCTACACAGCCAAGGACAGCTACCTGGTCAAGGGCCTGACTGCGGCTTCTGGCAGCCCGGCCTTCAAAGACCTGGTCGCCCAGCGCGACGCCTTCACCATCGAGCGCCTACGCGCCGCCGGTGCCGTGTGCCTGGGCAAGACCAACATGCCGCCCATGGCCAACGGTGGCATGCAGCGGGGCGTCTATGGCCGTGCCGAAAGCCCGTACAACGCCGCCTACCTGACTGCGCCCTTCGCCTCTGGCTCGTCGAACGGTGCAGGCACCGCGACGGCCGCCAGCTTCAGTGCCTTTGGCCTGGCCGAGGAAACCTGGTCCAGTGGCCGTGGCCCTGCATCGAACAACGGCCTGTGCGCCTACACCCCTTCGCGTGGGGTGATCTCGGTGCGTGGCAACTGGCCGCTGACCCCGACCATGGACGTGGTGGTGCCTTATGCCCGCACCATGGCCGACCTGCTGGAAATCCTCGACGTGGTGGTTGCCGACGACGCCGACACACGCGGTGACCTGTGGCGCTTGCAGCCGTGGGTAACTATCCCGGCCGCCTCTTCGGTGCGCCCAGCGTCGTACCTGGACCTGGCTGTGGATGCCAGCGCGCTCAAGGGCAAACGCTTTGGCGTGCCGCGCATGTACATCAATGCCGACCCAGAAGCTGGCACCTCCGAGAAACCGGGTATCGGTGGCCCAACCGGCCAGCGCATCAACACCCGCGACAGCGTCATCGACCTGTGGCAACAAGCGCGCCAGGCGTTGGAAGCTGCAGGTGCCGAAGTGCTCGAAGTGGACTTCCCGCTGGTCTCCAACTGCGAAGGCGACCGCCCTGGCGCCCCGACCGTGTACAACCGCGGCATCGTCAGCAAGGCATTCCTCCATGACGAACTGTGGGAGCTGTCGGGCTGGGCCTTTGACGACTTCCTGCGGGCCAACGACGACCCCAAGCTCAACCGCCTGGCCGATGTCGATGGGCCGAAGATCTTCCCGCACGACCCCGGCACCCTGCCCAACCGTGAGGACGACCTGGCCGCAGGCATGGACGAATACGTCAACATGGCCAAACGCGGCCTGAAGACCTGGGACCAGATCGAAACGCTGCCCGACGGGCTGCGCGGCCTGGAGAAAACCCGCAAGCTGGACCTGGAAGACTGGATGGACACCCTGGGCCTGGACGCGGTGCTGTTCCCGACCGTGGCCGATGTAGGGCCAGCGGATGCTGACGTCAACCCGGCTTCGGCCGACATTGCTTGGAGCAACGGCATTTGGGTGGCCAACGGCAACCTTGCGATCCGCCACTTGGGCGTACCGACCGTCACCGTGCCCATGGGTGTAATGGCTGACATCGGCATGCCGGTGGGGCTGACCTTCGCCGGCCGGGCCTATACCGATAACCACCTGTTGAGCTTCGCATCGGCCTTCGAGGCCACTGGCTCGCGCCGCATGATTCCACCGCGTACGCCAGCACTGGGCAAGTAAACTCGCCCGGCACATCGCCATTTTCAACGTATTGTGTAAAAATGCACAAACCGTTGAATTTGGCGATGCATTCATGCCGCTCTCTCCCCCTGAAGAACGTCAGCTCACCCTCACCGTTCTCAAGGCCGCTATCCAGGCTTTGGGCAGCGTTGCCGCGCGCAACATGGAAATCCTCCTGCACGACCTTGACCACCCGGAACACTCCGTGGTGGCGATCGTCAACGGCCACCTCTCCGGCCGTGTCGTCGGCAGCCCAATCCTCGCCGCGCCCGAACAGGACCTAGGCTTCAAGGCCTTGATGCGGGCCACCGTGGAACAGCGCGGCTGTGCGCCTGTGGTCTTGCCGGATTACCCGACCACGCTCAAGGGCCGCACCCTGCGCAGCGCCACGGCTATTTTCCGCGACAGCACCGGCCACCCGTTCGCCAGCCTGTGCATCAATATCGACGTTACGGGGCTGGACGCTGCGATGAATTTTCTGCAGCAGTTGCAGCCCCTGAGCGACTCGCCAGCGGTCAGCGAACCCGCCGACATGGCGCTGTTGATGAGCGAAATCATCCAGGGCGCGCTGCAACGCAGCGGCCAAGGCCGGATGACCAAGCAGGCCAAGGTCGACGCAGTGCGGGTCATGCAGGAGCGCGGCTTGTTCATCGTCAAGGGCGGCGTGGAAAAGGCTGCCAGCGCCCTTGGGGTGACCCGCTACACCGTTTACAACTACCTGGAGCAGTTGCGTGGCGAACAGCCGGCAGCGGCCCGTGAAGACTGACGCTTGGAGCTAACGATGACTTTGCATATACAGACGCCGCTGATCGAATCCCGCCCGCTTTCGCTGGCGTCAGGCTGTACCGTCTGGCTCAAGCTCGAGGCTGTGCAGCCTTGTGGCTCGTTCAAGCTGCGTGGCGTGGGCCATGCCTGCGAAGTCCACCATGCCAGGGGCGCGCGCCATTTTGTGTCGTCGTCCGGGGGTAACGCCGGGCTGGCGGTGGCGTATGCCGGCCGCAAACTCGGGGTACCGGTAACGGTGGTGGTACCCGAGACTACCACCGAGCGCGCCAAGCAACTGCTGCGCCTTGAAGGCGCCAAGGTGTTGGTGCATGGCAGCTCCTGGCAGGAGGCCAACGAGCTGGCCCAGACCCTGCTCGGCAGCGGCGATGCGTTCATTCACCCCTTCGACGACCCACTGCTGTGGGCCGGACATGCCAGCCTGATCGACGAAGTTGCCGCCACCGGGCTTAAACCTGATGCGGTGGTGCTGTCGGTCGGCGGAGGCGGATTGCTCAGTGGCGTAGTCGAAGGGCTGAAACGCAATGGCTGGGATGATGTACCCGTGCTGGCGGTGGAAACCACCGGTGCCGCCTCACTGCACGCAGCGGTGCAAGCAGGCCACCCGGTTGAACTTGAGCGGCTCGCCTCGGTGGCCACCTCCCTGGGTGCGAAGCGCGTTGCTGATCAGGCATTGGAATGCGCGCGTAACCATCCGCTGCACAACCATCTGGTCAGCGACCGTGCCGCGCTGGAAGCCTGCGAGCGCTTCTTGCTCGATCATCGGGTATTGGTGGAGCCCGCGTGTGGGGCTGCATTGGCAGTAGCTTACGAAGCCGAGAAATTGGCCGAGTACAACAATGTGCTGATAGTGGTTTGCGGAGGTGCCACGGCGACACTGGCGCAGATTCAGGATTGGTTGAAGCAGGTCGATTGAGGTTGCCTGTTCCGGCCCTTTCGCGGGCAAGCCCGCTCCCACAGGAATAACTTTGACCTGTAGGAGCGGGCTTGCCCGCGAAGGGGCCGGGGCAGTTAATCGAGCAAGGGAATAATGTTGGCGACTAACGCTTCTCCCTCTATTTCAATCACCGCCACCGTCACGGGCAATTTGAACCGTCGCGGCCCGGCGCTTCCGGGATTCAGGTACAGCAGCCCGTTCCGCCAGTCGATCAGCGGCTTGTGCGAATGCCCGGTGATCACCACCCGCACAGCCTCATCGAGCTTGGCCGGCACATCGGCGATGTCATGCACCAGGAGTGCCTGCCAGCCCCCCATGTCGAAGCGCAGTTGATCGGGCAAGTCCGCCGCCCAAGGCCATTTCAGGTCATTGTTGCCGCGCACTACCCGCACCGGCGCCAGGGCCTCCAGCACCTCCAGCACGTCCGGTTTGCCGATATCGCCGGCATGCACGATCAGCGCACAACCGACCAGCGCATCCACCGCCTCTGGGCGCAATAAACCGTGGGTGTCGGCGATCACGCCAATTTTCATGCCTGCGTTCCTGGTCCAATGGGGTGGCGAGAAAAACGCCCGTGAGATCAGGATAGTCACACAGGCCTGTTCTAATGAGCCTCAAGCACCTGGGAAAATTCCAGCGAGCCTGACGAAAAGCGCATCTCGCCCTTTCGATCTGTAGCGAGTGAAGGCACAATGCGTGTCCTTTTTTTGGCCGGCCTTGCCGGGGGCCTTTAAATGATCAAGACGCCGTACTACCTCATCGATAAAACCAAGCTGCTGGGCAACATGGAGAAGATCGCGTATGTGCGCGAGAAGTCCGGTGCCAAAGCGCTGCTCGCCCTCAAATGTTTCGCGACCTGGTCGGTGTTCGACCTGATGCAGCAATACATGGACGGCACCACCTCTTCGTCGCTGTTCGAGCTCAAGCTCGGCCGCCAGAAATTCGCAGGCGAAACCCACGCCTACAGCGTTGCCTGGGCCGATGACGAAGTCGAGGAAATGCTCGAGAACTGCGACAAGATCATCTTCAACTCGATCGGCCAGCTGCAACGCTTCGCCGAACAGTCCGAAGGCAAGGTTCGCGGCCTGCGCGTCAACCCGCAAGTCAGCAGCTCCGACTACCTGCTCGCCGACCCGGCACGCCCGTTCAGCCGCCTCGGTGAGTGGGACCCGGAGAAGATCGAGAAGGTCATCGAACAGATCTCCGGCTTCATGTTCCACAACAACTGTGAGAACGGTGACTTCAGCCTGTTCGACAAGATGCTCACGCACATCGAAGAGCGCTTCGGCCACCTGCTGCACAAGGTCGAGTGGGTCAGCCTCGGTGGTGGCATCCACTTCACCGGTGAAGACTATGCAGTCGATGCGTTTTGCGCGCGCCTTAAAGCCTTCTCGGAAACCTACGGCGTGCAGGTGTACCTGGAGCCGGGCGAAGCCGCCATCACCAACAGCGCCTCGCTGGAAGTGACCGTGCTCGACACCCTGTACAACGGCAAGCACCTGGCCGTGGTCGACAGCTCGATCGAAGCACACCTGCTCGACCTGCTGATCTACCGCCTCAACGCCAAGATGGCCCCCAACGATGGCGAGCACACCTACATGGTCTGCGGCAAATCGTGCCTGGCCGGTGACATCTTCGGCGAGTACCAATTCGATCGTCCGTTGGCCATTGGCGACCGCCTGTCGTTCATCGACACGGCCGGCTACACCATGGTCAAGAAAAACTGGTTCAACGGTCTGAAAATGCCATCCATCGTGGTCAAGCAGCTCGACGGCAGTGTCGAGGTGGTGCGCGAGTTCGGTTTCGAAGACTACGTTTCCAGCCTGTCGTAAGACCGGCTTTCAGTAAGGAGCAAGGGATAAATTGAAGAAGAACGTTCTTATCATTGGTGCAGGAGGTGTCGCCAAGGTGGTGGCCCACAAGTGCGCGCAGCATAACGACGAACTCGGTCGTATTGCCATTGCGTCGCGGAACATCTCCAAATGCCAGGCCATCATCGACAGCGTCAAGGCCAAGGGTAGCCTGAAGGTACCCGCCGACATCCAGGCCTTCTCGCTCAACGCCCTCGATGTCGAGGCGACCAAAGCACTGATCCGCGAGACCGAATCGCAGATCGTGATCAACGTGGGCTCTGCCTTCCTCAACATGTCGGTGCTGCGTGCCTGCATCGATACCGGTGTCGCCTACCTGGACACCGCGATTCACGAAGAACCGGGCAAAATCTGCGAGACGCCGCCCTGGTACGGCAACTACGAGTGGAAACACCTCGAAGAGTGCCAAGAAAAGAACATTACCGCCATTCTCGGCGTCGGTTTCGACCCGGGTGTGGTGAACAGCTACGCAAAACTTGCGCAGCAGCAATACTTCGACAGCATTGATTCGATCGACATCCTCGACGTCAATGCCGGTTCGCATGGCAAGTACTTCGCCACCAACTTCGACCCGGAAATCAACTTCCGCGAGTTCACCGGGCAAGTATGGAGCTGGCAGAACAGCCAGTGGACCAGCAACACCATGTTCGAGGTCAAGCGTACCGACGACCTGCCCGTAGTAGGTTCGCAAAACCTGTACCTGACCGGCCACGATGAAGTTCACTCGATTTCGAAGAACCTCAACGTGCCGAACGTGCGCTTCTGGATGAGCTTCGGCGAGCACTACATCAATGTGTTCACCGTGCTGAAAAACCTCGGCCTGCTCTCCGAGCAACCGGTCAAGACCGCCGAAGGCCTGGAAGTGGTGCCGTTGAAAGTGGTCAAGGCCGTGCTGCCAGACCCAGCCTCCCTGGCCCCGGGCTACACCGGCAAGACCTGCATCGGTGACCTGGTCAAGGGCACCAAGGATGGCCAGCCGCGCGAAGTGTTCATCTACAACGTGGCGGATCACGAAGAAGCCTTCGCCGAGACTGACAGCCAAGGTATTTCCTACACCGCCGGTGTACCGCCAGTGGCTGCCGCCCTGCTGGTCGCCCGTGGCGAGTGGGATGCCAAGCGCATGGTCAACGTCGAAGAACTGCCAGCCGAGCCGTTCCTCAAGGCGCTGGACGTGATGGGCCTGCCGACCCGCGTCAAAGATGAGAAAGGCGATCGTCCTTGGGACGCTGAAGCCTAAGCAACACAAAACAGGGCGCCTATCAGGCGCCCTGTTTTTTGGGATGTGCCAGTGGTAACTGCGACAGCGCCCTAACGACTCGACCCCTGCCGCCTGCTCGCGTACGCTTGCCGCTTTCCTTCCGTAGCAAGGCAAACGCGCCCATGGCAAACACAGACATCATCTACACCCCCGATCCGGACGCCGATTCCATTTCGTCCGACGTCGCCGAATACAACGGTGTGCTGGTCTCCACCCAGATCCCCACCCGCGCCGATGGCAGCCTCGAGCTGGGCGACATCGTTGCGCAGAGCGAATGCACCCTGCAGGCGCTGAAAGTAGCCCTGGAAAAAGCCGGCAGCGGCATGGACCGCGTGCTGCACCTGACCATCTACCTCACCGACATGGCTGAACGTGCAGCGTTCAACGAGGTGTACCAGCGCTTCTTCAGCAAGCCATGGCCCGTGCGCGCCGCCGTTGGCGTGGCCTCGCTGGCGGTCGAAGGCATGCGCGTGGAAGTCACCGCGATGGCTGCCAAACGCTGATTCCCCGCTCGATCACTGGAGCGGCCTTGCCGCTCCTACTCCAGGTCGCACCGCCTCTGGGCAGCGTAGGGATGCCACCAGCCCGTTTCACCGCTACAATGCCCGCCTAAACCGTGACCGCCCGAAACTATAACGACATGTCCCTTCCAAAGAATCACCTGGAACTGCTCAGCCCTGCCCGTGACGTGGCCATCGCTCGCGAAGCGATCCTGCACGGCGCTGATGCCATCTATATCGGCGGCCCGAGCTTCGGCGCGCGCCATAACGCCTGCAACGAAGTCAGCGAAATCGCCGAACTGGTCGAGTTCGCCCGTCGCTACCATGCACGCGTATTCACCACCATCAACACCATCCTCCACGACAACGAGCTGGAGCCGGCGCGCAAGCTGATCCATCAGCTCTACGACGCGGGCGTCGACGCCTTGATCGTGCAGGACCTGGGGGTGATGGAACTGGACATCCCACCGATCGAGCTGCACGCCAGCACCCAGACCGACATCCGTACCCTGGAGCGCGCCAAGTTCCTCGATCAGGCGGGCTTCTCGCAGCTGGTACTGGCCCGTGAGCTGAACCTGCAGCAGATCCGCGCCATTGCTGCCGAAACCGACGCCGCCATCGAGTTCTTCATCCACGGTGCGCTGTGCGTGGCCTTCTCCGGCCAGTGCAACATCTCCCACGCCCAGACCGGGCGCAGCGCCAACCGTGGCGACTGCTCGCAAGCCTGCCGCCTGCCCTACACCCTGAAGGATGACCAGGGCCGCGTGGTGGCCTTCGAGAAGCACCTGTTGTCGATGAAGGACAACAACCAGACCGCCAACCTGCGCGACCTGGTCGACGCTGGCGTGCGCTCGTTCAAGATCGAGGGCCGCTACAAGGACATGGGCTATGTGAAGAACATCACTGCCCACTACCGCAAAGAGCTCGACGCCATCCTCGAGGACCGCCCGGACCTGGCCCGCGCGTCAAGTGGCCGCACCGAGCACTTCTTCGTCCCCGACCCGGACAAGACCTTCCACCGCGGCAGCACCGACTACTTCGTCAGCGACCGCAAGATCGACATCGGCGCGTTCGACTCGCCAACGTTCACCGGCTTGCCGGTGGGCGTAGTGGAAAAGGTCAACAAACGCGACATGCTGGTCACCACTGACGTGCCGCTGACCAACGGCGACGGCCTGAACGTGCTGGTCAAGCGCGAGGTGGTGGGGTTCCGCGCCAACATTGCCGAACCCCGTGGCGAGTTCGAGGAAGACGGCCAGAAGCGTTATCGCTACCGCGTCGAACCCAACGAAATGCCTGACGGCCTGTACAAACTGCGGCCAAATCACCCGCTGTCACGCAACCTCGACCACAACTGGCAACAGGCCTTGCAGCGCACGTCGGCCGAACGCCGAGTGGGTGTGGAATGGCACGCGGTGCTGCGCGAGCAGCGGCTGATGCTCACCGTCAGCAGCGAGGAAGGCGTCAGCGTGCAAGTGGCCCTGGACGGCCCGTTCGGCGCGGCCAACAAGCCGCAACAAGCGCTGGACCAACTGCACGACCTGTTGGGCCAACTGGGTACTACCCAGTACCACGCCAATGCCATCGAACTGGATGCCCCGCAGGCGTATTTCATCCCTAACTCGCAGCTCAAGGCCCTGCGCCGTGAAGCCATCGAGGCGCTGACCGCTGCTCGGGTCAAAGCGCATCCACGCGGCGGCCGTAAAGCTGAAACCACGCCGCCTCCGGTGTACCCGGAGTCGCACCTGTCGTTCCTGGCCAACGTTTACAACCAGAAGGCGCGCGATTTCTACCACCGTCACGGCGTGCAGCTGATCGACGCGGCCTACGAGGCCCATGAAGAGCACGGCGAAGTGCCGGTGATGATCACCAAGCACTGTCTGCGCTTCTCGTTCAACCTGTGCCCCAAGCAGGCCAAGGGCGTGACCGGCGTGCGCACCAAGGTGGCGCCGATGCAGCTGATTCAGGGCGACGAAGTGTTGACCCTGAAATTCGACTGCAAACCGTGTGAAATGCATGTGGTCGGCAAGATGAAAAGCCACATCATCGACCTGCCGACCCCCGGCAGCGCGGTGGCCCAAGTAGTCGGCCATATCAGCCCGGAAGACCTGCTCAAGACCATCCCACGCGCGCCGCATTGATCGCCCCCTTGTAGGAGCAGCCTTGTGCTGCGAAGAAGCCGGCGGCAGCATCCGAGATCTTAAGTGCTGCCACCGGCCTCTTCGCAGCACAAGGCTGCTCCTACACAGGCAGGCGTCAACGAATCTGGTGCTTGTGCAGCAGCCGATAGAATGTCGGCCGCGAGATCCCGAGTACTTTCGCAGCGATGCTCAAGTTGTCGCTGTGCCGGTTAAGCACATCACACAAAGCCTGGCGCTCTGCCCGGTGCTTGTACTCCTCCAGCGTACCCAGCGGCTGCTGTTCTTGCTCGATCTGCAAGCCCAGGTCCTGCGCTTCTATCTGCCGCCCTTCTGCCAACACCAGCCCGCGCCGCACTCGGTTGGCGAGCTCACGCACATTGCCCGGCCAGTCATGCCGGCCCATGGCCGCCAACGCATGATCACTGAACGAGCGCGGCCTGCGCCCGGTCTCCAGGCTGTAGAAATGGGCAAAATGGCTGGCCAGCATCGACAGGTCACCATGCCTGTCTCGCAGTGGCGCCGTCACCACCTGCAACACATTCAGCCGGTAATACAGGTCCTCGCGAAAGCGGCCCTGTTCGATGGCTTTTTCAAGGTCCACGTGGGTGGCCGCCAACACTCGCACATCCACGGGGATAGGCTGGCTGCCACCGACCCGTTCAATGTGTTTTTCCTGCAGAAAGCGCAGCAGGTTGGCTTGCAGTTCCAACGGCAAGTCACCCACCTCGTCCAGGAACAAGGTACCGCCATGCGCCGCCTCTATTCGCCCGGCCTTGCGCTGATGTGCACCGGTAAAGGCACCCTTCTCGTGCCCAAACAGCTCGGACTGAATCAGGTGCTCGGGTATCGCCCCGCAGTTAATCGCGATGAACGGCTGATCGTGCCGCTGCGACTGCCGATGCAGGGTGCGCGCCACCAGCTCCTTGCCTGTGCCACTCTCGCCACGGATCAAAACCGGCGACTCGGTGGGCGCCAGTTTCCCCAACAGCTTGCGCAACTCGCGGATCGGCCGGCTCTCACCCAGCAACTCGTGAACCGAGTCGTCCACACGGACCGCACCCTTGCCACGTAGCCGCGCCATGCCGAAGGCACGCCCGAGGGTAACCTGAACGCGGGAAACGTCGAACGGCAAGGTATGGAAGTCAAAAAACCACTCGCAGACGAAATCACCGACGTTCTGCATGCGCAATTGCTCGGCGCTGAGCACGGCGATCCACTCGGTATTGCTGCGCTTTATCATGTCCTTGACCGCGTCGGGATGGCGCAGGTGCGATGCCTGCAGCCGCAGCAGGCCAACATCGCAGGCGTGGTCCAGGGCAGCGCCGAGCATACAACTGTCCACATCCCAGCCGGCACTGCGCAGGCCTGGCAATAAACGGTGGCAGTCGTCGCAGGGGTCGACGATGAGCAAACGGCGTTGGGAAGCGGGTTGCTGCATGACCGTTCCTTGGCGCCAGAGTTTGGTTTTGTGAAGTAAAACAGCAAGTTGTGGCGCCCAATTAACAGTAGCAACGAACTTGACGGTGCCCAGTACCGTCTGTCTGCCGAATCATTTTTTTACAAACCCTGACGGGAATTTTCGCACTTTATCGACATCCCATGGCGGCGCAGGCAAGAACGGATTCAACCCTGAAACAAATTTTTACACCCAATGTGTGACTTGCCCCCGGACAACGAGCATCAGTACACATAACCCCGCGCTGCATATCGCGATGATTGAGGCGAATTTAAAGCAACGCGGACTTCACTTCGATGTTTGGGACCATAGAGAGACCGAACCATGAATGCCCCGCTCCGTGTCAACGAAGCACTGCTGATTGCCGACCACGCCTTCGAACCTTTCCAGTGCGTAGCCTGGGATGCGCCCAATGGTACTGGCGAATTGAGCCTCGCAGTGATCGACCGGACCAGCACCCGCATCGGCAGCAAACAAGTGTCCTCGCGCATTTATTCCGACCCTGCGCAATGGGCCAGCCTGATCGAGGAAGTGCGCGCCGAGCTGTGTGAAAAAGGTTATGACCTGCAACCGTGGTCGATGCCGAAGTAATTGCGATTGCCCCTCCAAGTGCGTGCCCTGCCACGCACTTGTGCAACTTCCCAGTTGCTGCCGCTGCAACTTTTCTTATTGCGACACCTTATTGCGACATTGTGTCGCAGTATCACGCCGCACTGTTATTCAATCCACGACCTTGAAGTGTTCCAGGTGCTGATAATCGGCCTGCAGTTGCGCAGCCAATTGTTGCGCACGGCCCAGACGAACGGGCGCCAGCTCCATGTCGACCAGTAGCGTGGCACAGCCCATCGGTTGCACGTTATCCGAGTGCTGCAGCCGACCGTCGGTAAATACCAGGCAGCGCACAGCTTCATGAGGGTGGGCCTGCTGCCGAGCCTGCAGCCACTGCCGCGCTTGCTCCAACGCAGCGATCAACGGTGTACCGCCCCCTGCTCCCAGTGCTTGCAACCAGGGCTGCAAGGCCGCCGAGGCCTTCAGGCCGTGTCGCTGCCACTGCGGCGTCTGCCCGCTCGCTGTCAGCAGGGCCAACCGCGCCCGCTGACGGTATGCCTGGTCGAACAACGCCGCCAGCAAACCTTTGGTCTGCGCCAGCGCCTGGTGGCGGCGGGTTGAGGCCGAGGCGTCGACGATCACCAGCCACAGTTCGCCAGGCTGAGCCTTGCGTTGCTGCCAGCAGAGGTCTTCACGCAGCTGTGGCCGCCCCTTGAGCAAAGTCGGCAGCCAGGCTACTCGGCCCGAAGTGGTGCTGTGTACACGGCCACGGCTGGCACCTTTCAACTGCCCTGCACGTGGCCTGGCATCCGTCCCTTGGGCTTTTCGCTGGCGGATGCTCAGGGCTTTTTTGCCCAGTTCGGCACCTCACGGCGCGCACCACTGGTCACTGGCTGTGGTGGCAGCGCGCCCCAGTCACCCTGCCCGCCTTGGCCGCCCTGGCTGCTTGCGCTCTGCTGGCCCGTCTCAGGCGGTGTCGAAGGCGGCTGCTGCTGGGGCGTTACACGGCGACGATGGCGCAAAGCGAACTCGGCCACCGCCTCGACATCGGCTTCATCAATGGCCTCGCCGCCGCGCCAGGCACAGTGCGCGCGTGCTGCGCGCAGCCAGACCAGGTCCGCCCGCAGGCCATCGACCCCGGCGGCGTAGCAGCGCTGGGTGATCCAGGCCAGGGCCTGGTCGTCCAGGGCAATCTGGGCGAGGTCGTGGCGCGCCTGCTGACAGCGCTCGCGCAGTTGCGCCTGGGCAGTTGCCCATTGCGCGCAGAAGGCCTGGGGGTCGCTGTCGAACGCCAGGCGGCGGCGGATGATCTGCTGGCGCGCCTGGGGCTCCGGCAAGCCTTCGAGGGCCACATTCAAGCCAAAACGGTCAAGCAGTTGCGGTCGCAACTCGCCCTCTTCCGGGTTCATGGTGCCAATCAGCACAAAACGCGCGCTGTGCCGGTGCGAGATGCCATCACGTTCGATGCGGTTGGTGCCGCTGGCGGCCACGTCGAGCAACAGGTCGACGAGGGTATCGGGCAACAGGTTGACCTCGTCCACGTACAGCACGCCGCCATCGGCCTGGGCCAGCACACCGGGTGAAAACTGGGCCTTGCCCTGCCCCAACGCAGCGTCCAGGTCGAGGGTGCCGACCAGGCGCTCTTCACTGGCGCCCAACGGCAGCGTGACGAACGGCCCCTCGCCGAGCAGGTCGGCGAGGCCACGGGCCAAGGTACTCTTGGCCATGCCGCGCGGGCCTTCAATCAGCACGCCACCGATCTTCGGGTCGATGGCGGTCAGGCACAGGGCCAGTTTCAGCGCGTCGGCACCGACCACGGCGGCCAGCGGAAATTGTACGGGTTCACTCATTTCAAGCCTGTTCCTCGCCGTCGAGCAGTTGCGCCTCAAGGGCTTCGCGGTAATCGCCGGGCGCCTCCCACAGGCCGCGTTGCTGGGCCTCCAGCAGGCGTTCGGTGAGGTCGCGCAGCGCCTCGGGGTTGTGCTCGCGCATGAAATCGCGGGTCGCTGGGTCGAGCACGTAGGCATCGGCCAGCGACTGATAATGATGGTCGTCGATCAGGTGCGTGGTGGCATCGAAGGCGAACAGGTTGTCGACCGTTGCCGCCATCTCGAAGGCACCCTTGTAGCCATGGCGCTTTACCCCGTCGATCCACTTGGGGTTGAGCGCACGGGCACGAATGACCCGGTTCAGCTCCTCCTTGAGGGTGCGGATGCGCGGCCGATCGACCTGGCTGTGGTCGCCGTGGTAGCTGGCCACCGACGCGCCAGACAAGGTTTCCGAGGCGGCCAGCATGCCACCCTGGAACTGGTAGTAGTCGTTGGAATCGAGCAGGTCATGCTCGTGGTTATCCTGGTTCTGCAGGACCGCCTGGACCTGCCCCAGGCGGCGGGCGAACTGCTCACGGGCCGGGGTGCCTTCATCACTGCCGCCATAGGCGTAGCCGCCATGGTTGAGGTAGACCTCAGCCAAGTCGTCACGGCTGTGCCACAAGCGGCCATCGATCGCATTCTGCACACCGGCACCGTAGGCACCGGGCTTGGCCCCGAATACCCGCCAGCCCGCCTGGCGCGCCGCTTGCTCGGCTTCCACGCCCTGCGCCTGCAGAGCCTCACGCTCGCTGCGCACGCGCGCTGCCAGCGGGTTGAGGTCATCAGGCTCATCCAGCGCCGCCACCGCCTGAACTGCAGCATCGAACAGGCGGATCAAGTTGCCGAACGCGTCGCGGAAGAACCCCGACACCCGCAAGGTCACGTCCACCCGCGGGCGGTCGAGCAGGCTCAGCGGCAGGATTTCGAAATCGTCGACCCGCTGGCTACCGGTGGCCCACACCGGGCGTACCCCCATCAGGGCCATGGCCTGGGCGATATCGTCGCCGCCGGTGCGCATGGTCGCGGTGCCCCATACCGACAGGCCCAACTGGCGCAGGTGGTCGCCGTGGTCCTGCAAATGGCGCTCGAGAATCAGGCTCGCCGAGGCAAAACCCAGGCGCCAGGCCGTGGTGGTAGGCAGGTTGCGTACATCCACGGTATAGAAGTTGCGCCCGGTCGGCAGTACATCCAGGCGACCGCGGCTTGGCGCGCCACTCGGGCCGGCCGGCACGAAACGGCCGGCCAGGGCCGCCAGCAGGCCGTTGATCTCAGCCGCACCACAAGCATCCAGGCTCGGCGCCACCGCGTCACACAATGCCTGCACCACATCACGTACCAGTTGCCATTCGCTCAGGGCCGGCAGTACCAGCGTGCCGCCAAGCGCCTGCTCTATCACCTGCAAGGCCAGCAGCTCTAGGCGCTCGCGGGTATCGCCACAGGTGCGCCATGGCGCTTCGCTGATCGCCTGCAAAGGCCAAGGCTGCAGCCCCTGCCACGGCTGCCCAAGGTCGCAATCGAGCGGGTCGAAGCCCGGTACCAGCGCCTTGGCCAGTGCTCGCAACAGGCTGGCATTGCCTCCCCGGCCGTCACCGCGCTCCACACGCAGCAAGGCCAACAGGGTGTCCAAACGCAGCCGGCCCTCGGGCGACTGGCCAAACACGTGCAAGCCATCGCGAATCTGCGATTCCTTGAGGTCACACAGGTAGGTG
This sequence comes from Pseudomonas sp. PAGU 2196, assembly GCF_022179005.1. Classification (NCBI taxonomy): domain Bacteria; kingdom Pseudomonadati; phylum Pseudomonadota; class Gammaproteobacteria; order Pseudomonadales; family Pseudomonadaceae; genus Pseudomonas; species Pseudomonas sp. PAGU 2196. The sequence continues at coordinate 170,968 of NZ_BNTL01000007.1, forward strand.
TCCAGACGCGGCAGCCACACAGCGGCATCGTCCAGCTGCCCTTCCAGTTGCAGCTCCCGGTCGATGTGGTTGGCCTTGACCAGCTCAAGAATGTCGCGTTGCAGCTCGCGGGCACGCCGCGGGTCGAGCAGCTGCGCCTCGTAGAATTCGTCCGCCAGTTGTTCCAGGTGACGCAGCGGGCCATAGGTTTCGGCGCGGGTCAGCGGCGGCATCAGGTGGTCGATGATCACCGCCTGGGTTCGGCGCTTGGCCTGGGCGCCTTCACCTGGGTCGTTGACGATGAACGGGTAGATGTTCGGCAGCGGGCCCAGCAGCGCGTCTGGCCAGCATTGCGCAGACAACCCTACCCCCTTGCCAGGCAGCCACTCCAGGTTGCCGTGCTTGCCGACGTGGATTACCGCGTCGGCGGCAAAGGCATGGCGCAGCCAGAAGTGAAACGCCAGGTGCGCGTGTGGCGGCACCAGGTCAGGGTCGTGATACACCGCGCTTTGATCGACCTGATAGCCCCGCGCCGGCTGGATGCCGACGAAGGTCAGGCCATAGCGCAAGCCCGCAACCATCAAGCGGCCACTGCGGTACATCGGGTCTTGCTCCGGCGGCCCCCAACGCTCTAGCACTGCCTGGCGGTTGGCTTCAGGCAGGCGGGAAAACGCAGCCTGGTAGTCATCCAGGCTCAGGCTCTGCGCGCACGGGCGTTGGTCCAGGTGATCGAGGTCATTGGTCACGCCGCCCAGCAACTGCTGGATCAACTGCGTGCCAGTGCCTGGCAGGCCCGCCAACGGATACCCTTCGGCCTGCAGTGCCTTGAGGATATTCAAGGCCGCTGCCGGCGTATCCAGCCCTACCCCGTTGCCGATCCGGCCGTCACGGGTCGGGTAGTTGGCCAGCACCAGCGCTACGCGCTTCTGGCCATTGGCTAACCGGGCCAGCTCTACCCAGCGCCGAGCGAGCTCGGCGACAAAATCCATGCGCTCGGGGTGGGCGCGGTAACAAACTACGTCGGACTGGCTGCGCTCACTGCGCCAGGCCATGTCCTTGAAACTGACCGGGCGGGTGATGATCCGCCCGTCCAGCTCCGGCAAAACGATATGCATGGCCAGGTCACGCGCGCCCAGGCCCTGCTCGCTGGCTTCCCATGCGGGTTGGTTGTCCTGCGCGCAAATGGCCTGCAACACCGGGATGTCGCGGCGGAACGGGCGCAGGTTGGGGCGTTCGGGGCTGGACAAGGCAAACCCCGTGGTGTTGATCAAGACCTCGGCGCCGACTTCGTCCAGCCAAGCTTCAACCTGTTCGAAGCAGGCGCTTTCCTTGAGGCTGGCCACGGCAATCGGCAAGGGGTTGAGCCCCGCCGCCAGCAGACGCTCGCAAAAGACGTCGATGAACGCGGTGTTGGCCGCTTGCAGGTGTGACCGGTAGAACAGCAACGGTGCCACCGGATGCTCCGGGTGCCACTGCGCGTACCAGTCCTCAAGCAGTGCACTGCCTTTGGCCGGGTGATACACCGAGGTGCGTGGCAGTGGCTGCGGCTCGTCCCAGCCATAGTCACGGCCCAGCCACTGGTTGGCCAGGCAGTTGAACAGGTTGAGGGCGTTGGCCTTGCCGCCCTGGCGCAGGTAGTGCCAGAGGCGTTCGGCCTGATCGCCGGTCACGGTGCCCAGGCCGGTCAGCTCAGGGTCCGGGCGGTCATCGCCCGGCACCAGGATCAACTGCACGCCGCGGGCCGCCAGGGCGACCAGTTGCTCGACGCCATAGCGCCAGTAACCAACACCCCCGTGCAGCGACACCAAAATGACCTTGGCATGGCGCAGCACCTCGTCGACATACAGGTCGACCGAGGCGTGGTTCTGCACCTGCATCGGGTTGGCCAGGCGCAGGCTGGGGTAGCCCTCGGGCAATTGCTCGGCGGTATCGGCAAGCAACGCCAGGTGTGAATCGCCGCTGCAGAGGATCACCAGTTCGGCGGGTGTCTGGCCGAGGTCGGCAATGCTGTCATCCGGCACGAAGCCGCCGGGCTGGGTCCGCAGCAGGTGCATGGGTCAGGCGCCCAAGGCCTGGCGCAAACGCGCTTCGAGCTGCACGGCATCCAGGTCCTGACCGATCAGCACCAGGCGCGTGATACGCGGCTCGTCGGCGCGCCAGGCGCGGTCGAAGTGCTTGTCGAAGCGGGTACCCACGCCTTGCACCAGCAGGCGCATCGGCTTGCCCGGGATGGCCGCAAAACCTTTGGCGCGCAGGATGCCGAACTCGACCACCAACTGGGTCAGGGCATCGAGCAACAGGCTTTCGTCGGCTTCTGGCAAGTCGATGGAGATCGAATCGAAGGCGTCGTGGTCATGATCGTCGTGATCATCGCCATCGTGGTGCGAATCGTGGTGGGTACGGCGGCCATCGATGTGCACCTCGGACTCGGCGCCCACGCCCAGCAGTACGTCCAGTGGCAGACGGCCACTGCTGGCCTCGATCACCTTGACCGCGGGCGGCAGCTCTTCGGCCACCTCGGCGCGGACCTTGGCCAGGCCTTCGGCGTCGATCAGGTCGGCCTTGTTCAGCACCACCAGGTCGGCACTGGCCAACTGGTCAGCGAACAGTTCGTGCAGCGGCGACTCGTGGTCCAGGTTCGGGTCGAGCTTGCGCTGTGCGTCCACCTGGTCTGGGTAGGCGGCAAAGGTGCCGGCCGCCACAGCCGGGCTGTCGACCACGGTAATGACCGCATCGACGGTGCAGGCGTTACGGATTTCTGGCCACTGGAAGGCCTGTACCAACGGCTTGGGCAGCGCCAGGCCACTGGTTTCGATGAGGATGTGGTCAAGGTCGCCACGGCGTGCGACCAACTCGCGCATGACTGGGAAGAACTCTTCCTGAACGGTGCAGCACAGGCAGCCATTGGCCAGCTCGTACACGCGGCCGCTGGCCTCTTCTTCGGTGCAACCGATGCTGCACTGTTTGAGGATCTCGCCATCGATGCCCAGTTCGCCAAATTCATTGACGATCACCGCGATACGGCGGCCTTGGGCGTTGTCGAGCATGTGGCGAAGCAAGGTGGTCTTGCCCGAACCGAGGAAGCCGGTAACGATGGTGACGGGGAGTTTGGCCAGTGTTTTCATGTCGCGATGCCCTTGGCAAGATGGCGCGGGCATGCAGGACGAAAGCCACGGGCCAGGTCGGCCGGGCTTGTTCGCCACCGGATCACCCCGCCCGGTTGAAAGTCGAAATCGCCTCGAGGCAGGTCTCCTGGCTCGCACCGTACCTGCCGTGCCTTGAATAGCAGGGCTGGAGGGCGCGACGCCTTCCCGCGCGCTTGCGCAGTGGCTGTGTCGACCCGTTGTCGGTGCTTACAGTTGCGGGGGCAGCCGCGGCTTGTACCGCGTTCCCGTCTTAGCTTCGGCCTGGCCGAAGAACCTCGAAGTGGCAAGGCTACGCAGTGGCTGGCAGGTGGTCAACCATTGCCGTCGGTCATTGCGCGACACACGCACAAGCATCGGCGCATCTGCGCTACAGTTGCACCTTCATCAACGGCCAAGGACGCCCTATGCCGCTCGCCCCCGCCATCCCGGTACTGCGTATTTTCTCGGTCGATAAAGCCAAAGAGTTCTACCTCGACTTCCTCGGTTTCAGCCTGGACTGGGAACACCGCTTCAGCCCGGACCTGCCCCTGTACGCGCAAATCCACCGCGACGGGTTGATCCTGCACCTAAGCGAACACCACGGCGATGCCACCCCGGGTTCGACTGTGTTCGCCCGCCTCGACGACCTGCGCGCCCTCGAGCGCGAACTTCAGGCCAAACGCTACGGCTACGCCCGCCCCGAGGCCGAACGCCTGGACTGGGGGCTGCAGATGCAGGTCCATGACCCGTTTGGCAACCGCCTGCGCTTCTGCCAGCAAATCGATGATGAGGCCGCGCAATGAAGGCCATGGGCAAGCGCGAAATGGCCCGTGTGGAGCGTGAGCTGGTGGTTTGCCTGACGGACGCCTGCGAGACGGCCAAGGCAGAGATTGTCGGGTTCACCTGGCTTACCCATCACCTTGACCCCGACAGTTTTCCTGCCAGCCTGCGCATTACCTGGGTATTCGAGCGCGAGGCAGACAAGGCTGCAGCGCTGGCTGGGGTGGCTAAAGCGCGGATGCTGGCGTTGACCTGTCAGGCGCTTGATGAAGTGGGGATACGGCTGGATCACCCGGCCTGGCATGTGCGGTTTGACAGTGAAGAGGCTTGTAGTCGGAGCCACGGCGGGGATTGGGGTAAGCGGTTGCGGGGGCGCTGAGGGG
>NZ_BNTL01000008.1:0-7864 GCF_022179005.1 Pseudomonas sp. PAGU 2196
TCGATCTCATAGGCGCTGCATAACCCAAGGCATACGCTCGCAATGAATTTTTTCGAACTTTCTCCAAAGCGTGTCTCTCGAACCGCTCGTTATCACTGTTTCACGTCATGGAGACTTCACGCATGTCCGCTCGTCACCTGTTGCGTCACACTTGCCTGCTCGCCTTGATCGCTTCGCCTTTAGCCGCCACCGCCGCGCCCAGTACCGACCCGCTGTTCACCCTCGGCCTGCTGGGTGCCTATAACGACTTCAAATTCGAAGGCGGCAGCGAAACCGACAAGGAACACTTGGGGCAGGGCGGTGTATTCGCTACCTTCGGCAACAAGATGACCGCCGAGTCCGGCTTCATCTACCAGATCGGTGCCGAGGCCAAGTACGGCAAGAAGAATGACAACAAACTCAAGGAAGCCCAGGCCGATCTCGACCTCGGTTGGCGTGCGGCGCTGGACGCGCGCAACTTCGTCGATGTGACCGTGGGTGGCGGCTACAGCTGGTCGCGCTTCGAGCCCGAAATCAACGACCTGGACACCAAACTCACGGTCAAGTCGCCCTTCGCCAAGGCGGCCTTGGGTTACAACCACCAGTTCGATGCGTCGACCCTGCGCGTGGAGGTGGGCGCGCGCCACACCCTCGATGGCCGTGCGCGCCTGAAGGTGGATGATTTTGGCAGTGACACCGTGGACCTGAAGGACCGCACAAACCCCTATGCCGAGGTCACCCTGCTGATGAACCAGCAGGGCGGCATGCCGGTACAGGCGGGGGTCTACTACACCCGCACCGAGTACAAGCTGGATGGCGACTCGCCCGTGGCGGACAACACCAAACTCAAGCGTGATGAGTTTGGCTTCAAGGTCGGCTTGGCGTTCTAAGCAGCGATTTGCCAACACCGCGGTTTGTGTAGGAGCAGCCTTGCGCTGCGAAGGGGCCAGTGCAGGCGATGACCGGCCTGGTGCATGCGCTGCCTCTTCGCAGCGCAAGGCTGCTCCTACCGTCGGTTAACGCCCCCGGCGGCGCGACACGCGGGCCTCGATGTTCTTGCGCCCGATCAACAGTGGCGGTTTTTCCACCACTGGCTCATCCGCCAGCCACTTGTACATCACCAGGCAATCCACCAAGCCCAGCCGGGCATGCCGGAAAGCCTTGGGCAGGCGGCCGACCGTTTCGAAACCGAGCTTGTGCCACAGCGCCACGGCCACTTCGTTGCTGGCCACGACCGAATTGAACTGCAGCGCCAGAAACCCCTCCTGGCGCGCCAACTTCTGCGAATGCTCGCACATCATCCGGGCCACACCACGGCCACGCGCGGCCTCGCAGACCATGTAACCGCAGTTGCCTACGTGGGCCCCAGGGCCGGCAGCATTGGCTTTGAGGTAGTAGGAACCCAGCAGCTCACCGTCGTCCTCTGCTACCCAGGTGCGAAGGGGCATCTCCAGCCACAACTGGCGGGCCTGGTCGAAGTTCAGGGCAGGGTCGAAGGCGTAGGTTTCACGGGCCTGGACAATGGCCTGGAAGGTGGGCCAGAAACGCTCGAAGTCCTCAGGCGTCATGGGGCGGATGTGGATCATGGTGGTTCCTGCAAGGGCTGGACCGCCAAGTCTGGGTGTCGCGGCGTCGTCGCGCAAGGGCGGCGACGCCACGCGGGGTCAGCCGTTGGCCTTGCCCACTGCGTCCATGGCGCGGGCCGAGTACACCAATGCGGCGCCGGCGTTCATCGCCACCGCTACGCCAAGGGCTTCGGCAATCTCTTCGCGGCTGGCGCCGTGTTTCACCGCCTGCTGCGAATGCACGGCGATGCAGCCGTCACAACGGGTGGTCACGGCCACCGCGAGGGAGATCAGTTCGCGGGTCTTGGCGTCCAGGTGGTTGGTCTTGGCGCCCGCACCGCTGGCGGTCATGTAGCCGGCCACGGTGTCGGGAGACAACTGCTTGAGATCGCCGATGCCGGCCATCAACTGCTTACGGTAGGCGTCCCAGTCCATCATGCTCATCGTCTTCACCTTGGGGTGGTTGCGAGTGGAGCTTTCAGGCTAGTCGAAAAAGGCGAGGGCATCTGCTGCCTGTGCCGACGGCACAGGCAGCGCTGAATCAGATGTAGATGAACACCAGCACCAGTGCAGCCACCACCGCCCATTTTTCCAGGTAGTAGCGCATGCGATTGCGCTTTTTCAGCGCCTTGCCGCGTTCGCGGATCTTGTAGATGCGGGTGAATAGCCGGTTGATGCCACCCGTCTTGTCGTTGGCATCGTTGGGCGCGGCGGCGGCCGCCATCACGTTGCGGCTGAACCAGCGGTTGAACGCCGTTGCCCAGCGGTACTTGAGCGGGCGCTCGACATCGCAGAACAGGATGATGCGGTTGTGGTCGGTGGTGTTGGCCGCGTAATGGATGTAGGTTTCGTCGAAGATCACGCCCTCACCGTCACGCCACGAGTACTTCTCGCCGTCTACGTCGATATAGCAACCGTCATCGTTCGGCGTGTCCAGGCCCAGGTGATAGCGGTAGGAGCCGGCGTACGGGTCGCGGTGGCGCACCAGCTTGGCGCCCGGTGGCAAGGTGGCGAACATTGCAGCCTTGACCGTGCCGATGCCTTGCAGCAGTTCGGTGGTGCGTGGGCACAGGGTCATGGCCGAAGGGTGGCTTTCGCCGTACCACTTCAGGTAGAAGCGCTTCCAACCGGTCTTGAAGAATGAGTTGAAACCGACGTCATCGTAGTTCTCGGATTTCTTGATTTCACCGACGTGGAGCAACTGCTGGGCCTCGGCACGGATTTCCTGCCAGTGGTCCTGCAGCGGTTGCAGTTCGGGGAAGGCCTCGACCGGCAAGTAGGGCTTGGCCGGGTGCTTGGAAAACAGGTAGAGGAAACTGTTGACCGGGGCCAGGAAGCTGGAGTGGTCGCCCAGCTGGCGAGTCAGCTTGTGGCGAACGCGACCGCGTAGGTGAACATAGGCGATCGACAGAACAAAGAGGAGTACGAGTGCAATTTTCATGGACGTTTACTTGTCGAAAAATGGCCATGCGCCATGGCATAAGCTGGCCAGCATAAACAATCATGGGAGCAGTTTGTACTTATTGTTACGTGACTACCGCGCGACTTAGGTGTAATGGCCTAGCGCTTGCGCAAACGTTTCATGTCAAGGAGATCACATGGTTCAGGACGTTCGCCCCAGTGGCGCCCCCTTCAAACGGCTGTTTTTCGCCTTGCCGGTCAGCGATGCCCAGCGCCGTGCCCTGGCCCAGTGGCGGCGCGGTTTGAACCTGCGCACTGGCAAGCCGGTACCCGCCGACAACTTCCATGTGACGCTGCTGTTTCTCGGTGATGTAGATACTGCTTTGCTGCCCTCGATCTGCGCTGCGGTCGATGCGCTCAAGCGCCCGGCGGCGGCGCCGCGGCTGTTGCTCGACCGTTTGCAGGTGTGGCCGCGCGCCAGTGCACTGGTGCTTGAGCCGCAGCAAACGCCGCCGGCCTTGCTGCAACTGGTGTATGGCCTGCAGCAGGCGCTGCTGCCATTGGGGTTGGAGGCGGCGAGCCGTGAATACCGCCCGCACCTGACCTTGTCCAGGGACTACCGCGGCCAGCCGCCGGAGGCCGCCACGGCGCCGGAGTTCTTCCTGGCCGCGCGGCACTTCGCCCTGTATGAATCGCGCAAGGGTGTGTACTGGCCGCTTGCGCAATGGCCGTTGACCGAGTGATGCGTGCTGCGTTTTAAAACTCAGGCGTGTACTTGACCGTCAACATGAAGTTGCGGGGTTCGCCGTAGTTGTTGCTGCCATTGAGCTGGTTGAAGCCGGCAACCCAGTACTTCTTGTCGAACAGGTTGTTGGCGTTGACTGCAAGGTTCACTTCCGGCGTCAGCTGATAGGCCAGGCGCCCGCTCCACACGGTGTAGCCAGGCACGGTGTAGGTGCGTTCGTAGCCCAGGGTGTGGCTTTGGCTGGTGAAGCCCAGGCCGGTGCTCCAGCGTTGGCCGTCCAGTGGCAGGGTGTAGTCGGCCCAGGCGCGCAACATGTGCTTGGGCGTCCACTGGCTGAACACGCGGCCTTCCTCGTCCGGGTCGTCGAGGAACTTGGTGGTGTTGTAGGTGTAGCCGGCAAACAGCTGCAGGCCGCTGAGCACTTCGCCGCTGATCTCGGCCTCGATGCCCTGGCTACGCACCTTGCCCGCCGCAGTGGAACAGTACCAGTCATCACAGGCAAAGCCCGAAGCCACGTCGGTCACCGCACGGTTTTCCTGGTCGTAGCGGAACACCGCCAGCGAGGCGTTGACCCGGCCGTCCAGCAACTCGCCCTTAAGGCCGGTTTCGTAGTTGCTGCCGATTACAGGCTTGAGTGGCACGTTGTTGACGGCCCGCTCGGTCTGCGGCACGAACACGTCGGTGTAGCTGGCGTACCAGGCCCATTCGCGGGTCAGGTCGTAGACGAAGCCGGCATACGGGGTAACTTCGCCCGACTCGGTCATGCGGCTGGTGGGGTAGCGGGTGCCAGGGTCGGTGCGGCTGTTGAAGTCGATCGAGTCCCAGCTGTAGTCGAACCAGCTGACCCGCGAGCCGAGGATCAGGGTCAGGTCATCGGTCGGCTTGACCCGCCACACGCCGTACAGGCCTTTTTGGCGGATGTCGTAGCTGGCCTTGTTGGAGCGCGCGAGCTTGCCGTCGAACACACTGTCACGGCTAGGCTCGGGGCGGTTGTGGTCGATGTCGAAGAGGGTGTCGCCAGACGCGGCGAAGTTGCGCCAATAGGCGTCGTCCGACGTCAGCTTGGAGTAGTTGCCGCCGACGGTGATTTCATGGGCCAGCGGGCCGGTGTTGAAGTGGCCCACCACGTTCATGTCCAGGCCCAGCTTGGTGTTGTGGAAGTCGGTGAGCCAGTCGGCATAGGTGATGCCGCTGCCGTCCGGCGCCACGCCCTGGCCGGTGGACTGCACGCGCTGGTGCGTGGAAGTGTTGACTTCGTCCATGCGCACGGCGGCGGCCTTGAACGCCCAGTCGTCGTTGAAGCGGTGTTCGAGGTCCGCGTAGTAGGTGGTCACGTCGGTTTCGGCACGGTTCCAACGGGCGCCGGTGAAGGTCGAGCGGGGCAGGTCGACCGGCTTGCCGTCGGTGTAGCGGGGGATGCCGCGCAGCATTGGCCGCGACTGCTGGCGGTTGTAGCTGATGCCGGCACCTACGGTGGTGGCGTCGTTCAGGTCAATGTCCAGCGCGCCATACAGGGAGTGGGACTTGCTCCATTGGTAGTCGATGAAGCTGTCGCTCTGGTCCTCGTCGGCCACCATCCGGCCGCGCACGCGGCCGTCGTCGGTCAGCGGGCCGCCAGCGTCCAGTTGCAGGCCGTAGTGGTCCCAGGAGCCGGCCTTGCCGGTGACGGTGACGGTCGGCGTGGCCTGCCCGCGTTTGCGCACCAGGTTGATCGCGCCGCCGGGGCTGCCGGTGCCTTGCAGCAAGCCCGAGGCGCCGCGCAGGACCTCGATGCGGTCGAAGAACACCAGGTCCTGGGTCGCCCAGTTGCCCAGCGAATAGTTGTTACGCGGGATAGGCACGCCGTCGTACTGCCAGTCGTCGATCTGGAACCCGCGCGATGTTACCACCACGCCAGGGCCGATGCCTTGCGCGCCGACGATCCCGGTGGTGTGGTTGAGCGCCTCCTGCAGGTCGGTGATGCCTTGGTCATCCAGCTGTTTACGGGTAATCACCGTCACCGATTGAGGGATTTCCTTGAGGGTGTGCGTGCCTTTGCCAAGGGTCACCGCGCGGGCGGCGAACGAGCCGCTGCCTTCGCTGGTGGCATCCAGGTAATTGTCGGTGATGCTGGTGCTGCCAAGCTCCAGCACGTCGCTCTCTGGGGTTGCCGGGGCGACGCTGAAGTGGCCGCTGCTGGTGAGCCGCAATTGCAGGCCGCTGCCGACCAGCGCGGTTTGCATGGCTTGCTCGGCACTCATCTGGCCGACGACTGCTGGCGCCTGTTTGCCGCGTACCAGCTGGGGTTCGAGCGCGATGATGTAGCCGCTCTGGCTGGCAATCCGGTTAAGGGTGGTGGCCAGGCTGGCAGGCGGCAGGTCGAACGCCAGGGTCTGCACCTGGGCATGGGCATTTAGGCTGCTCAGGGCAACGACGAGGGGCAAGGCGCGGGGCCAGAGGTTGAGCACAGAATTCTCCCGAATGAAGTGACTTGTCAGGAGATAGGTGGGACGAGAAACGAAAACCGGACACGCCCGCGAATGATTTTCAAAAATATTTTCATTAGCCGTGGCCGGGGCCGATCAACGTCACCCAGGGGCCGAACGGTTCGACCTTGATCGGCAGGGCTTCCGCCAGGGCGGCCAGCGCCTCCTGCGGCTGGTCCAGCGGGAACACGCCTTGCACGCGCATCCCGCGCACCGCCGGGGCCAGCCGAATGTAGCCGCGCTGGTAGGGGCGCAGGGCATCGATGACCGCGTGCAGGGGTTCGTCGAGCACTTCCAGGCGCCCATACAGCCAGGCGCAGCGTTGTTGCTGCTCGCCGCCCAGTTGCTGGATGCCATCGCTGCGCAGCAGGGCCGCCTGCCCCTGTTGCACGTCTTGCCAGCGGCCATCGCGCAGGCTGGCGCGCACGCTGTGCTCCAGCACCACGACGCGGGTAGCGGCTTGCTCTTGGCTTACCAGAAAGCGGGTGCCCAGCGCCTGCACTTGTCCTTGGGGCGTGCGCACGCGCAGGGGCCGCTGAGGGTCGGCCGCAACCTGAATCACCATTTCGCCACGGCGCAGTATCAGCAGGCGTTGGCTGGCATCGAACTGCAGGTCGACGGCACTGGCGCTGTTGAGGCTTAGGCGGCTGCCGTCTGCCAGGGTGAAGCTGCGCCGCTCGCCGCTGGCGGTGTGCAGGTCGGCCAGCCAGTTTTGCGCGCTGTCGCTGCGCCAACCGCTCCACAAGGCGCCTGCGACGACACCCATGCCTGCCAGCGCGCCCAGCACTTCGCGGCGAGAGTGGGTGGGCGTGAGCAGCAGTTGGCGGGCTTCGGCGGCTTGCCCTGGGGCACGTTGGTCCAGCGCGTGCAGCGCCGCAAACGGGCTGCCCAGGCGGTGTTGCAAGCGGTCCCAGGCGCGTTGGTGTGCGGGGTCCTGGCGCAGCCAGTGTGCCAGGCGTTGCAGCAGCGCCTGGTCAGGCGTGCCGGCCTTGAGTGCGACCATCCAGTCGATGGCCTGCTCGCTGATCGGGTCCAGGTGTGTTGCGCTCATGCGTGCACCTCGCACAGGTAGCACTGGCGCAGGGCCTGCTTCATATGGCGGCTGACGGTGCGTTCGCTGATCTGCAAGCGGGCGGCGATGTCGACGTAGCTCATGCCGTCGAGCTGGCTGTACAGGAAGGCGGCCTTGACCATGGCGGGCAAGCCGTCCAGCACCTTGTCGATGGTCACCAGTGCTTCGATCAGCAGCAGTTGCTCTTCGGCAGAAGGGGCGATGGGTTCAGGCAGCAGCGCCAAGCGCTCGAGGTACGCCTGCTCGAGTTGGCGACGGCGGTACCGATCGAAGATCAGCCGACGGGCGATGGTCGAGAGGTAGGCACGCGGTTGCTCGATGCTGTCCGGGTCGACGCGTGCGCCCAGCATTTGGCAGAACGCCTCGGCTGCCGTGTCCTCGGCATCGGCGCGATTACGCAGGCGTTTGAAGACATGTTGGAGCAGCCAGCGGTGATGGTCGCTGAAGAAGAAGCCCAGCTTGCGGGTCGATGTGCTGTCCAACGCCTGGTATCCAGTTGTGAGTGTGAATCGTTCTCAATATTAGCTGGGTCGGTTGGTGGGTAGCAATGGGGGGGGGGTGAGATGTTGGGTGGGTGATGTTGGGTGTGCATGGCTCAAGTTTGGAGGTGTGGCACACATCGAGCGCCGCCCGCGCG
>NZ_BNTL01000008.1:7893-42836 GCF_022179005.1 Pseudomonas sp. PAGU 2196
GCGCGGGCGGCGCTCGATTTCAGCCACACCACAGCCCCCAGCCATCCACCTAAAAACCTCACGCACGCCCCCACATCCAACCATCAAACCGGCAAACTCTGGTACGCCACCCCATCCCCCGGGCTACGGTCAAACTGGCGTTTGTACTCGCGGCTGAACTGCGACGTGCTCTGGTAACCCACCCGGTGCGCCGTCTGCGCCACCCCCAAGCCCTCGCCGATCAGCATCTGTTGCGCCTTGAGCAGCCGCAGGCGCTTGAGGTATTGCATCGGTGCCATGTCGGTGCAGCGTTTGAAATGCTCATGGAAGGTCGACACGCTCATGTTGGCGCGTGCCGCCAGCGCCTCGACGCTCAAGGGCTCGGTGTAGTGTTCACGCAAGTGGGCGAGGGCGGCGCCGATGCGGGCGAAATGCCCCTGCTGTTCGACCAACGCCCGCAACACGCCGGCTTGCGGGCCGCGCAGCGCGGTATAGAGCACTTCGCGCACCCGCGCCGGGCCGAGCACCTTGGCATCCAGCGGGTCTTGCAGGCAGCTCAGCAGCCGTTCGACGCTTTCGCGCATGGGCGCATCCAGCGCTGCAGACGTCATGGATTGCGGGGTCTGGGCCTGGACGGCGGCATCCGGTGCCAGGTCCATGCTTTGCACCAATTCACCGAGCACGCTGCGGTCAATGTCCACTGCCACGCCCAACAGCGGCGCCTCGCGGGTGGCGAAGGTTTCGCACATGAACGGCACCGACAACGCCTGGACCAAGTAGTGGCCCGCACCGTACTCCAGGGTGCGCGGCCCCAGCCGCGCGAGTTTGCTGCCCTGGGCCAGGATCATCAGGCTTGGCTCGTAAATTTGCGGGCTACTGGCGACATAGTGGTCCCAGCTCAGCACCTGCACCTGGGGCAGGTGAGTGGGCACGAAACCCGGGCGGGTGGCGAGGCGGCGGATCAGCGCGCAGAGGGGGGCGTTAGCGTCGACATGGCGGGTGAGCTGCATGGTGAACCTGGGCAGAGAATCAGACAGTTGCATCATCGCAGATTGAAGGTCTAGCGTCAGATGCTTGAGGGTAACTCCGGAGAATCAGGCATGCATGCCGGAGGATCTGCGGTGGGCGAGGTGAGGCATGGCGCGCAGAATGCGCCGCCTGAATCGTTTCACTTATCTGCGAGGTCCCGCATGTACACCGCCATCGGTTATGCCGCCCAAACCCCGACCAGCCCTCTGGCTCCCATGACCTTCGAACGCCGCAGCCCGCGCCCGGACGATGTCGCCATCGAGATCCTTTACTGCGGCGTGTGCCACTCCGACATCCACCAGGCGCGCAACGAATGGGGCATCGCCGTGTACCCGTTGATGCCGGGCCACGAGATCATCGGCCGGGTCACCGCGGTGGGCGACAAGGTGTCCGCGCACAATGTCGGCGATCTGGTAGGCGTCGGTTGCATGGTCGATTCCTGCCGCCACTGTGAGGCGTGCGCCAAGGACCTGGAGCAATACTGCGTGGAAGGCCCGACCATGACCTACGCCACCCCTGACCGGGTCGATGGCAGCAACACCATGGGTGGCTATTCCAGCAGCATCGTTGTCAGCGAGCACTTTGTCGTGCGTATCCCTGCCGGCATGGACCTGCCCAGCGCTGCGCCGATCTTGTGCGCCGGCATCACCACCTATTCGCCGCTCAAGCACCACGGCGTTGGCCCTGGCCACAAGGTAGGCATCCTGGGCATGGGCGGCCTCGGCCACATGGGTATCAAACTGGCCAAGGCGCTGGGCGCGGAAGTGACCTTGTTCACCCGTTCGCCAGCCAAGGCCGAGGAAGCGCGCCGCCAGGGTGCCGACCATGTGATCGTGTCCACCGATGACGAGCAGATGCGCGCCGCCGCGGGCCGCTTCGATTTCCTGCTCGACACCATTCCGGTGCAGCACGACCTCAATCCGTACCTGGAAACCCTCACCTTCGACGGTGTGCATATTCTGGTCGGCCTGATCGAACCGATTGAACCGGCGCTGCACGCGGCCAACCTGGTGCTCAAGCGTCGGGTACTGGCCGGCTCGCTGATCGGCGGCATCGCCGAGACTCAGGAAGTGCTGGATTTCTGTGCGGAGCACGACATCCGTTGCGATATCGAGATGCTCGATATTCGTAATATCAACCAGGCTTACGAGCGGATGATTGCTGGGGATGTGAAGTACCGCTTTGTGATTGACATGGCCACGCTTCAGGGCTGATCGAGTAGTCGTCTGTACTGGCCTCTTCGCGGTCCGACTTGCCCGCGAAGAAGCCAGTGCAGACCTACCAGACTAGCGCCTTGTCCCATCCCTTCCAGAACAACCAGCGCCGCACTTCACCATGCTCGCCGGTACCGATCTGCCACTCAGGCCGTCCACTGCCCAGCGCAATCACCGAGATGAACCCGGCATGGCTCGCCGCAACCAGCGTGCGTCCATCGGCGCTGATGTCCATGGCGCTGATGGTCGACCCCAGGAAGTGCTGCCAATGTTCCGTGCCCTCTTCGCCAAAGGCCCGCAGGTAGCCGTAGGCATCGCCGACGATGTACTCGCCATCGCCTGCGACCCCGGCATACACCCGCGCCCCGTCTTGCAGCAGTGGGGTGCGTGGGTCTTCGCTGTAATAGTCGGTGTCCAGGCCCGCAAGGTCTGCCACGCGTACCCCCAGTGTGCCGCCGTTGTAGAAGTGGCAGGCATTGACGATCAACTGGTCGCCGCTGCGGTTGAACAGGGCGAAGTGCGGGTATTCGCCGCCGGGGCCGATCTGCGCCACTTCCTCCAACTGGTCATTCAGCACCAGGTGGCGGCTGCATTGCTCACCCACCACGATCAGACGCCCGTCCGGCGACACTGCACCGTGCTCCATGGCCAGGCCCAGGGCAATATCGTCCGGGTCGGTGCCTTCTGCCAGCTCCTCGAGTACCTGCGACTGGCGTGGCAGCAGCCGGATGGCACCTTCGGCGTCCAGCAGGTAAATACCCTCGGCGCTCACCAGCAACACCCGCTGGCCATCGGCGAAGGGCACCAGGCTGGTGGGTGTGGGTGGCAGGTCGAGCGGCTCGAACGGGTAACCCGCTGGCAGGCCTTCGAGCCCGCTAGGCCAGGCCAGGCGAGCGACCTGCGGGCCGCCCCAGCCATCGGTCACGCGCACGCCCTCGGCGTTGGCCAGGGCAAAGTAGCGGCGCTGTGGGCAGCGCCCGAAGTGCTCGATACCGATGACGGGCGTTACGCCTTGTTGATCGATGCGCACCACCTGGCCCTTTTCATAGGGCATGCCAATGCGCGCGAGCAGGCTGCCGTCGTCCAGCAGCAGGACGCTGCAGATGCCTTGCCCATGCGCATCGAGCAGCGGCACCAGCGGCAGGTGGGCGGGCGGCCAGGCGGCGCGGAAGGCTTGGCGTTGCTGTTCGTCCACCCCCGGGCGGTTGATCGCTTCCAAGGCGGCCTGCCAGGCGTCGAGCAGGTGCTCGGTGGCTGCAGGCTGTGGTTCTTCGAGGTTGTCCCAGCCCTGTGCGCAGCCTTGCGCGACGTAGCGGTTGATGGCCTGGGCGTAGGTGGTGACCGCCTGCTGCCACTGCTGCTGGGGTTGTTGCTTGTCCATGGGCGGATCGGGCTCCTTGTTCCGCTTGCAATTCACATTAAGCGGGCATGTTACTCGCAATGTGCCGCTGGTTGTGAGGCCCGGTATTGACGCGTACCATGCCGGCATTCCTTCCAATAACAAACCCGTGCCTCAGCGCGGCCGATACTTGGCCCCTGACGCGCGTCTTTTCGCCATGCCTGCGGAGAATAGAACCCCACCCATGAACGGACCCCTACCCACCGATGTGCCGCCGACCACCGGTAACGGCAGTTGGCTGAGCGTGATCGCCCTGGCCCTCGCGGCCTTCATCTTCAACACCACCGAGTTTGTCCCGGTGGCGTTGCTCAGCGACATTGGCCGCAGCTTCGACATGAGCACTGCCCAGGTCGGCCTGATGCTGACCATCTATGCCTGGGTCGTGGCCCTGGCGTCGCTGCCGATGATGCTGCTGACCCGCAACATCGAGCGCCGGCGCCTGCTGCTGTTCGTGTTTCTGGTGTTCATCGTCAGCCACCTGTTGTCGTGGCTGTCGCAGAGCTTTGCCATGCTGTTGGTGAGCCGCATCGGCATCGCCCTGGCCCACGCTGTGTTCTGGGCGATTACCGCGTCGCTGGCCGTGCGTGTGGCGCCGCCTGGCCAGCAGGCCAAGGCCCTCGGCCTGCTGGCCACCGGCACTACCCTGGCGATGGTGTTGGGTATCCCGCTGGGCCGTGTGGTGGGTGAGGCCCTGGGCTGGCGCGTGACGTTCCTCAGCATTGCCGGGGTGGCATTGGCCACCATGCTGTGCTTGATGAAGTCGTTGCCGCTGCTGCCCAGCCAGAACTCCGGTTCGCTGCGCAGTTTGCCGATCCTGTTCAAGCGCCCGGCCCTGGTGATCACCTACCTGTTGGTGACGCTGGTGATCACTGCGCAGTTCACCGCTTACAGCTACATCGAACCGTTTGCCCTGCATGTGGCGCAGATCAGCGGTGAGCGCACCACGTTGCTGCTGCTGTTGTTTGGTGGCGCCGGCGTGTTCGGCTCGGTGCTGTTCAGTCGTTACAGCGACCGCTTCCCCCAGGGTTTTCTGGTGGGCTCGATTGGCCTGCTGGCGGCCTGCCTGCTGTTGATGTTGCCGTTGTCGGGCAACTTCTATGCGTTTGCTGTGTTGAGCATGTTCTGGGGCGTGGCGATTTTGAGCTTCAGCCTGTCGCTGCAGTCCAAAACACTGAAGTTGGCGTCCGATGCCACGGACGTGGCCATGGCCTTGTTCTCGGGCATTTACAACATCGGTATTGGTGGAGGTGCATTGCTGGGCAGCATCGTCAGCAGCCAGATGGACGTGGCCGACATCGGCCTGGTCGGAGGCTGTGTCGCGGTTGTCGGGTTGCTGCTGGCGGCGGCCAGTACCCGGCGGTTCCGTGATGCCTTAGGTGGCTGATTTGCCTGTACTGGCCTCTTCGCGGGCTTACCCGCGAAGAGGCCGGCAAAGCCAACATCACAATCAACCCAGCAGCGTCGCCCAAGCCGACACCAGCAACACCACCGCCAACCCCCGGTTGAACCACAGCAACCGCGCAGGCGCTTGCAACCAGCGTGCACTTCCTACCCCCAGCAGTGCCCAGGCCGTCATGCACGGCAGGGCAATCAGCAGAAACACCAGCGCCAACAGCCACACCGGCAGTGCCGGCGCGGCAAATACCCCGATCACGGCCACGGCCATCATCCACACTTTCGGGTTCACCACTTGCAGCGACGCCGCGCTGAGCGCATCGAAAGGCTTGTCTGCGTTGATGTCCAAGGGCTGCCCAGCGCTGCGCAGAATGCGCCACGCCAGCCAACTCAACCACAGCACGCCGGCCCAGCTCATCAGCTGCTGGGCCAGTGGATGGCGCAGTAACAGCTCGCCCAGCCCCAGCCCGACCAGGAACACCACGGCCGCCGCCGCGCCACAGCCGGCCAGGATAGGCGCCACGCTCGCCCGCAAGCCCTGCTGTGCGCCATGTGCCAGGATCAACAAGTTGGTCGGCCCCGGGCTGATGCTGGCCACCAGGGCGAAGAGGATGAAGGGCAACAACGTCTGCGACATGGCACAAGGCTCCGAGGGTTCGAAGCGCCATGTTCGCTGCCTGGCTGCAGTCAGTCTGGAAGGTTTGAGCAGCGCCTGCGGTAGTCGGCCGGGGTCAACCGATACGCCCGGCGGAACCAGCGCCCCAAGTGGCTCTGGTCGGCAAAGCCCAGCGCCATGGCCACTTCAGCAGGTGTCTGGCCTTGGCTGAGCAGGCGCCGCGCGCGGGCCAGGCGCAACTGGATCAGGTAGGCGTGCGGGGCCAGGCCGAAGGCGGCTTTGAACGCCCGGGTCAGGCGAAAACGGTCGACGCCGCAGGCCTGGGCCAGGTCTTCCAGGCCGATGTCGCGGTCCAGGTGGGCATGCAGGTAGTCACGCGCCCGCTGCGCGGTCAGCGGTAGGCGCGGGTCGGGGTTGACGCGTTTGCGCCAGTGCAGGTGGCGGGTCAGGCAGGCCAGCAGGTCGTCCATGGCGGTCTGGCGGACAATGCGCAGGTCCTGGTAGTGCACGCTGTTAAAGGCCAGCGCGGTGGCGCGGGCCAGGCGCTCATCGTGGCACAAGGTATCGGCAAAGCTGGGCAGGCCGGCGCTGGGTGCGTGTTCGAACAAGGACCGCAATTGATCGTCCAGCCAGGCAGGCTCCAGGTACAGCGTCGAGTAGGTGAAGCCTTCCTCGGTCGGTGCAAGGCCGTCGTGGATGTCGCCGGGCTCGAGCAGAAACACCTGGCCCGGCGTGCTGCGATGGCGCACCCGCCGGCAGTTGAACTGCTGCACACCTTGCTCGGTGACGCCGACCAGGAAACTGTCGTGCCAGTGCGGGTCGTAGGCATGCCCGACAAAATGCGCGCGGACCGACTCGATGCCGGTGTCGGCGTCTTGTTTGAGGTCGATCCAGTTGCTCATGGGGGCAGGCCGTGGGGGTAAAACGCTACCTTAGCGCACGCGTGCGGTTCAGTCTGGAACGATTGTGCAGCCCTTGTTCAGCAGCCGCGGCCGCAGGGCCTCGAAGCGTTCGCGCAGCCACAGGTGCAGCTGTGTCACTGCTGGCGTCAGCTGTTTGCGGTGCGGGCAGACCAAGGTGACCGGCGTTGGCTCGCCCAGGTATTCGGGCAGCAGAATCTCCAGTGCGCCCGCCTCGATGTCGGCGCTGACATCCAGCCACGACTTGTAGACGATCCCTTCACCCAGCAGCGCCAGGCGGCGGATCACATCGGCGTCGTCGCTGACCAGCGGCCCACGCACCTGCACGGTGCGGTTACCCACCCGCCATTTGTCATAGACCCGGTTCTGTTGCATGTACAACAGGCAGGCATGTTGCTGCAGGGCCTCCGGCGTCAGTGGCCGGCCGTGGCGTGCCAGGTAATCGGGGGAGGCGACCAGTACCCGGCGGTTCCAGTTGGCCAGGGGCAGGGCGATGTAGTTGGCATCTTGATTGAGGCCGTAGCGGATGGCGATGTCCACAGGGTCGCGATTGAGGTCGGCCATCTGGTCGGACAGAAAGAAGCGCAGGTGCAGCGCTGGGTGCTCGCGGCGAAAGGCGCTCAACCAGGGCAGCAGCATGTTACGCCCCATGTCAGAAGGGGCTGAAACTTGCAGGGTGCCGCGCAAGGTACTGGCATTACCGTGCAGGTCCTCGCGGCCCTGGCGCAGGCTTTCCAGCACGTTCTGCGCGGTCGGCAAGTACAACTCGCCCGCAGCGGTAAGGCGCAGGCTGCGGGTGGTCCGCGCAAACAGGCGCACGTCCAGTTCGCGTTCCAGGCGTTTGATGGCGGCGGCCACCTGGCCCGGCAGCAGTTCGGCCTCATGGGCGGCGGCAGTGAAGCTGCCCAGCACGCTGCTGCGTACGAACAGTTCGAGGTCGGTGATGCGCAGCATTTTCACTCGCAGGATGAAAGTGTTGCTGTAGTTTGCCGGTTTTTCTTATCTGCAGGAAAGATAAGATGCGCGACAAATCCCGTTTCACTGCAGGAGTTGTTGCATGGATACCGTTTCTCTGGCCAAGCGCCGCTACACCACCAAGGCTTACGACGCCTCGCGTCGCATTCCCCAGGCCACCCTCGATGCGTTGCTCGAGCAACTGCGCCACAGCCCATCGTCGGTCAACTCACAGCCTTGGCACTTCATCGTTGCTGACAGCGCCGAAGGCAAGGCCCGGTTGGCCAAGAGCACCCAAGAGCGCTTCGGCTACAACACGCCAAAGATTCTCGATGCGTCCCATGTGATCGTGTTCTGCACCCGTACCGAGATGACCGAGGCCCATTTGGATGCGGTGCTCGCGCAGGAAGCCGCTGATGGCCGTTTTCGCGATGAACAGGCCCGCGCCGGGCAGAACCAGAGCCGTCGTCACTACGTCGACCTGCACCGCTTCGACCAGAAAGACGTGCAGCACTGGATGGAAAAGCAGACCTACCTGGCCTTGGGTACCGCACTGCTTGGGGCTGCGGCACATGGCCTGGATGCGACGCCGATCGAGGGCTTCGACAGCAAGGCGCTGGATGCCGAGCTGGGGCTGCGCGAGCAGGGCTACACCAGTGTGGTGATCATGAGCCTGGGCTATCGGAGTGAGGCTGACTTCAATGCGGGGCTCAGCAAGTCGCGGTTGCCGGCTTCGAAGGTGTTTACCTTCCTCTGAGCGGCTTTCTCTGAACCTGTAGGAGCAGCCTTGTGCTGCGAAGAGGCCCGGAACCACTGCGAAGATTAAGGGTGTTTTCACCGGCCTCTTCGCAGCGCAAGGCTGCTCCTACATCGGCCTAGGACGTCGGCGCCAGCTTTACCACAACGACACTGACGCCGCTGTCACAGCCCTGGCAAACACCTCGATTGCCTTGTCCACTTCAGCCTCGGTGCTGAACCGCCCAATGCTCAACCGCACGCTGTTACGTGCCCGGCTTTCATCCAGCCCCAGTGCCAGCAGCACATGCGATGGCGCATTGCTCGCCGAATTACACGCTGACGTGGTCGACAATGCCAACTCACTGGCCAACGCTGCACTGTTGAAGCCTCGGCTCTGGATGCACAGGTTCAAGGTATGCGCAATGCGCTGTGTGTCGCAGCCGTTGAGGCTTACCGCTGGCAAGGCCAGCAACCCATCGCGCAGCCGCTGGGACAGGTGCTCGATGCGCTGGTGTTCGCTGTCCCCCGGCTGGCCGGCCAGGGCAAAGGCGCTGCCCATGCCGACAATCTGGTGGGTCGCCAGGGTGCCGGAACGCAGCCCGTGTTCATGCCCGCCACCGTGCATCTGCGCACGCATCAGCTCGCGCGCGCGCGGCCCAACGTAGAGCGCGCCGATGCCTTTGGGGCCGTAAACTTTGTGGGCCGAGAACGACATCAGGTCTACCGCCATTGCTGCCAGGTCGATGGCCAGTTTGCCCACCGCCTGCGCGGCGTCCACATGCAACAGCGCGCCGTGGGCACGCACACGCTCGCCAATCGCCGCAAAATCGGTCACGGTGCCCAGTTCGTTATTGACCGCCATCAGCGAGACCAGGCGGGTATCGGCCTGCAGTGCGGCCTGCACGGCTTCAGGCTGGATCAGGCCCGAAGCATCCACAGCCAGGCGGGTAACGGCCCAACCTTGGCGCTCCAGTTCAGCGACCGTGTCGAGCACGGCCTTGTGCTCCAGCTGGCTGGTAATCAGGTGGCCCGGCTCGCCAATGCCCTGGGCGATGCCCTTGAGCGCAAGGTTGTTGGACTCGGTAGCGCCTGATGTCCACACCAGCTCATCGGCGCGGGCGCCGACGCGTTCGGCGACCTGCTGGCGCGCCTGCTCCACAGCATTGCGGGCTGCTTGGCCATAGGCGTGGCCACTGGATGCGGGGTTACCGAAGTTGGCTTGGCGGCCAAGGCAGGCGAGCATCGTTTCGATGACGCGGTCGTCAACGGGCGTGGTGGCGGCGTAGTCGAAGTAGAGCGGGGCGCTGGGCATGGGGCGGGTCCGTGTCTGTCACGTGGGATTCAGTGATCGTTGCAGTAAGCGTACCCGGCCCCTGGGCAAACATTTTTGCCTTCTGTTTGGTTGATTCGCACCTTTTTGGTAAATAATTCTATGCATGCAGGCTGGTAGAGAAAATAATTCTCCAGCAGGCTGCAATCCGTACGATGGTAGGAACGTCAGGCCGTTTCCAGCGTGCGTTCTTCCTCCGCCACCACGCGTTCGCACAACTCGATGATCTGTTCGCGCATCCAGCGGTTGGCGGGGTCCTGATCCGTGCTTTCATGCCAGTACAGGTGGGTTTCCAGCGCTGGTACATCCACTGGCAATGCCTGGTAGCGCAGTTGATGGCGGCGGGCGAAACGCTCGGGGACGGTCATCACCATGTCGGTCTGCTGCAGCACCTGCGAAGCCATCAGGTAGTGCTGGGAGCGCAAGGCCACTTTGCGTTGCACCCCCATTTTGCCCAGGGCCAGGTCCACATAGCCGAGGCCATTGCGGCGGCTGGAGATATGGATATGGGTCATGCCCAGGTAGCTGTCGAGGGTCAGTTTGCTGTCGGCCAGCGGGTGGCCCTGGCGCAGGGCGCAGACATAGCGGTCTTGCATCAGTTTGACGTGGCGTACCTGCGGGTCGGTGTTCAGCGGGGCGTCGACGGCAAAGTCCAGCCGCCCGGCTGCCAGTTCTTTGGTGGTTTCGCGACGTTTGCACAGGAAGCTCTCGATCAGCACCGAAGGGGCCAGGCGGCGCAGGCGCTGGAACAGCGGCGGCAGGATCACCGCCTCGGTCAGGTCGGTCATGCTGATGCGGAAGGTCTTGTTGGCCTGTTGCGGGTTGAAGATGCGGCTTTCTTGCACCGAGGTGCGCAGCAGGGCAAGGGCGTTGCGCACTGGGCCGATGATGTTCTGCGCCATCGGCGTGGGCACCATGCCTTGTGCGGTGCGCACGAACAGCGGGTCGTTGAAGGTTTCGCGCAGCCGCGACAGCGCATTGGACACCGCCGGTTGGGTGATGCCAACAATTTGCCCGGCGCGGGTCAGGTTGGCTTCGGTGTAGATCGCGTCGAAGACGATGAACAGGTTGAGGTCGACCTTGCTGAGGTTCATGTGCGCCGCTCGTTGTTGGAGTTATTGCCCGATCATATATCGGTTATGAATGTTTATACACGCGGAAAATAGACTAGGTGGATGGGCGCGTGCTGCTCTAGGCTCTGGCCCATGTCCTACGAACCGTGAAGGTAGCCCCGATGGATTTCGCCTATTCGCCCAAGGTCCAGGCACTGCGTGAGCGCGTCACCGCGTTCATGGATGCCTATGTCTATCCCGCCGAGGCGGTGTTCGAGCGCCAGGTCGCCGAGGGGGATCGCTGGCAGCCCACCGCGATCATGGAAGAGCTCAAGGCCAAGGCCCGCGCCGAGGGGCTGTGGAACCTGTTCTTGCCCGAGTCGGAGTACGGCGCCGGGCTGAGCAACCTGGAATATGCCCCGCTGGCCGAAATCATGGGCCGCTCGCTGCTCGGGCCAGAGCCGTTCAACTGCTCGGCACCGGACACCGGCAACATGGAAGTGCTGGTGCGTTATGGGAGCGAGGCGCAGAAACGCCAGTGGCTTGAGCCCCTGCTGCGCGGGGAGATCCGCTCGGCGTTCGCCATGACCGAGCCGGACGTGGCCTCCTCGGACGCCACCAACATGGCCGCCACCGCTGTGCGTGATGGCGATGAGTGGGTGATCAATGGCCGCAAGTGGTGGACCTCCGGGGCCTGTGACCCGCGCTGCAAGGTCATGATCTTCATGGGCCTGTCCGACCCTGAAGGGCCGCGCCATCAGCAGCACTCGATGGTGCTGGTGCCGACCGACGCGCCTGGCGTGAAGATCGTCCGGCCGCTGCCGGTGTTCGGTTACGACGACGCGCCGCATGGCCATGCCGAGGTGTTGTTCGAGAACGTGCGGGTGCCTTACGAGAACGTGATTCTGGGTGAGGGCCGTGGCTTCGAAATCGCCCAGGGCCGCCTCGGCCCAGGCCGCATCCACCACTGCATGCGCTCGGTCGGCATGGCCGAACGGGCGCTGGAATTGATGTGCAAACGCTCCGTGGAGCGCACAGCCTTCGGCCGCCCGCTGGCCCGCCTGGGCGGCAACGTCGACAAGATCGCCGACTCGCGCATGGAAATCGACATGGCCCGCCTGTTGACGCTGAAAGCGGCCTACATGATGGACACGGTCGGCAACAAAGTGGCCCGCAGCGAAATTGCGCAGATCAAAGTAGTGGCGCCGAATGTGGCCTTGAAGGTGATTGACCGGGCGATCCAGATGCATGGTGGCGCCGGGGTGAGCGGTGATTTCCCGCTGGCGTATATGTACGCCATGCAGCGCACCTTGCGCCTGGCCGACGGGCCGGATGAAGTGCATCGGGCGGCGATTGGCAAGTATGAGATTGGCAAGTATGTGCCGGTGGAGATGTTGCGTAGTTCCAAGTGATTTGTAAGCAGATTTCGTAATTGCTGTAGGAAGTGTCTGGTTTTCACGTTCAGGCACTAAAAGCGCTGTTGCAGCTGTTAGGTTTCGACACCTCACCTATGCACTGAGAGCGTGTCGATGCGTGTCAACCTGGGAGGAAAAGGTCAGGCGGTAGACGGTGATGTCACCACGACGGGCGCTGTTTGCATCGCGACTGATCCCTGCTATTTGAGCGATGGGCGTAGGGTGCTCAGGGAGGGCGACAGGACAACACCCTGTCCCCTCTGCGGTGATGAAGGGACCGTCGCTGAAGGCGTTTTGCATTTCTTCTCTGATGGCCATGCCGTGGCCATGGATGGGGCGCTGGTGAACTGTGGTTGCCCGCCCGGTAGTAACCGAGTCGTAGCACCGCTGGATGTGGCACCGCCACCTCTCCGGACTTTTGCGTCTAACCGCGGAATGTCTATTGTGCCAACCGCGGGTGCTCAAGCAGGCAACTGCTCGCGAGGGTCAGTTACAGCATTGCCGGGGACAATGGAGCCGGGCTTTTATGTGGTTCCCAGAAGCATGTCGTTCTCTCAGGTTCTGCTGCGGTTGGCCGAGCAGGACGCCACGTTACCCATTTCCCGTTTGCAGCGGCTTAATCCTACCTACGATCAAGGATTCAAGGCTGGGGAAATTTTCGTCATTGGTGACCCAGATAATGGCGATGCCTGTACCCGTGAGGAAGCCAAGCTGATGGCTGCCGCTCAGGACGCCCGGCACGCGTTGGCGGCGCTGGATTTTGCCGAATCGGATTTCATGATGAAGCACCAGGCTGATATTGCCGGCTTGCTCAGCAATGCCAGCCAATCGATGGGCGTGGGCAAGGACATGCTGGATCAAGGGTTGAAACAGGTCCGCAACACCTTGAACCAGATCGAGCAATTGCATCAGCGTGAGTTTTTGCGGCATGGGCATTTGAACAGTCGCGAATTCTTCGTCTCGCGGCGTCAGCTGTTGCAGCAGCTGGATGGACAGTTGAAGGCGGCATTGCTTAACAAACAGCTGAACTTGGGCAGTTATGAGCGGCTGAAGAAGAGTCTGAATATTTCGACCAAGAGCCTGGTGCACCATTGGTCGAAAGCGGGTGGGGCGGGGCAGATACCGGGGTATGCGACGCATCTCGATAAAGTGGCGAAACTCTCCAATTACCTCAAACACGGCGGGAATGCTGCAATTGGACTGAGCGGGGCTTCGTCGTACCTCAATGTGAGAGAGGTTTGTCAGGCTGGGAGTACAGAGGCTTGCAGGAAAGCCCGTTTCGTAGAAACAGGAAAATTTAGCGGGAGCGTGGGTGGTGGAATGGCAGGGTCGTTGGTAGCCGGTGCAGCGGCTGGTACGGTGTGTGCTGCTTTTACTGTGGGTACTGCGGGTTTAGCAATTCCATTATGCGGAATTTTATTAGTTGGCGGCGGTAGCTTCGCGGGCGGTAAGTTAGGTGAGGTCATGGGGGAGGGGACAGGGGAATTCATCTATGA
The DNA here is from genome assembly GCF_022179005.1 of Pseudomonas sp. PAGU 2196. Taxonomy (NCBI): domain Bacteria; kingdom Pseudomonadati; phylum Pseudomonadota; class Gammaproteobacteria; order Pseudomonadales; family Pseudomonadaceae; genus Pseudomonas; species Pseudomonas sp. PAGU 2196. The sequence goes on from NZ_BNTL01000008.1 coordinate 21,431, forward strand.
GGTATCAAATTATGGATATTAATACATGGCCTATAGCTGTAAAGCTGTCGTTTGTAATTATGCCATTTGTTATTTCCATGTCAGGCTTTGCAATAAGTGCGTATATAACGTTGACTCGTCATTATCAGATTGTTTGCTCTTCGGTTACAAGTAATTCGTATATAGAGTGCTTGAAAGTAACCTGGGGTGGATCTTATTTTAAATGGCGACTAATGTTGGTTTGTGCTATTGGTGGCCTAGTCACGTTCCCCTGGTTTGTGTTGCGCCGCGGTCAAGTGGATGCTGAAGAACTAAAAAGATTTCCGCCAAAGCTGAAGCGATGGTTGGCAGTGTCTACTTGGCTAGCTATCATCGGTTTTGCCTGGATGATGTTTGCGGGTTTGCTTATCAAGATTTCCAAGGTGTAGTAATTCTAGTTTTTGTATTTTTGATGAATAGTTGCGTCTAAGAATCGCTGAGTTTGCACGTATTAAGCGCGTTAGTCGAGGGTGTCAGAAATTTTGTGTTCGGGCATAACATGAGTAAGAGGTGCATGTATGCCAACCAAAAAGAAACCGGTTCGAGAGTTACCGAAGGTTCCGAAAGAGCTGCTTGAGCAGTTTTCCGCCGCCCCGCTGATGACCGCAGAAGCCATCGAAGAAGCCTCTGCTGCCTTCAAGAAGGCATTGATTGAGCGAGCTCTGAACGCAGAGCTGGGTCATCACCTGGGCTATCCTCCGGGCGCGCAGCGCCCGGAGGATGAAACCAACCAGCGCAACGGCAAAAGCGGCAAGACCGTGCTGACAGGCGATGGTCCGCTACGCCTGGATATCCCTCGGGACCGGGACGGCAGCTTCTCGCCCATCCTGATCCCCAAGCATGAGCGCCGTTACACCGGCTTCGACGACAAGATCATCGCCATGTACGCCCGTGGAATGACGGTCAGAGAGATCCGGGCATTCCTGTCTGAGCAATACGGCACGGACGTTTCACCCGACTTCATCAGCTCTGTGACAGACGAGGTCATGGACGAAATTGGCGCGTGGCAACAGCGGCCACTGGAGCCGATGTACCCGGTCATTTTCTTTGATGCGCTGCGGGTGAAGATTCGCGAAGAAGGCCTGGTGCGCAACAAGGCCATTTACTTGGCTTTGGGCGTTCTACCCGACGGGACGCGCGACATCCTAGGCATCTGGATCGAGAACACTGAGGGTGCGAAGTTCTGGATGAAGGTGTTCAACGATCTCAAAACACGTGGCGTCGAGGACGTGCTGATTGCCGTGACCGATGGCCTTAAAGGCATGCCAGAAGCCCTCAGTGCCGTGTTTCCAGAGACAACGTTGCAGACGTGCATCGTGCATCTGATCCGCAACAGCCTGGACTATGCGGCCTGGGACAAACGGCGCGCACTGGCCAAGGAGTTAAAACCGATTTACCAAGCCATTAATGCCGAAGCGGCTGAGCAAGCCCTTGATGAGTTTGAGAGCGGGCCGTGGGGTGAGAAATATCCAACGGTGGTGGCTGCCTGGAGACGCGCCTGGGATCGCGTGATTCCATTCTTTGTCTTCCCGCCCGCCATCCGGAAGGTGATCTATACCACCAACGCTATCGAGAGCATCAACGCCCAGCTACGCAAGGTCATCAAGACTCGAGGGCATTTCCCGAATGATGACGCAGCGACAAAACTGATTTGGCTGGGATTGCGCAACATAACAGCCAATTGGGGAAAACCGGCCCATGATTGGAAAAGCGCGATGAATCAATTTGCGATTCTGTACGGAGATCGGTTTATCAGGCCCGCCTGGTGAAAATCAGGGCCTGCCTGGCGGCAGGCCATTACCGGCCCGAACACAAAAATACTGACAGTCCCCGTTAGTCAGACCCGCAATTGCGGGTCTTTCTCTTTTTTATCACCCTCAGCTTTCCCCGCCGGAAGCGGCTCCATGCTGGCCTCATCCACCGCTACCTTACCCCCCCGCGTCTTGACCAACGACACCACCACCCCACCCAGCAACAACCCAAACGTCACCCCCAACGACAGCAACGCTGGCACCTTGCCGACCATCCCGTGGTAGAAGATCTTGCAACCAATGAAGATCAACACCAACGCCAGCGCGTACTTGAGGTAGATAAACCGGTGCATCAACGCCGACAAGGCGAAGTACAGCGAGCGCAAGCCGAGGATGGCAAAGATGTTCGAGGTATAGACAATGAACGGGTCCTGGGTAATGGCGAAGATCGCCGGCACGCTGTCGACCGCAAACACCAGGTCGGCCAGTTCGATCAGTACCAGGGCCAGAAACAGCGGGGTGGCATACCGCAGCGCCTTGCTTTGCCCTGGCGGTGTCTGGCGCACGAAGAAGTGCGAGCCGTGGATCTGGTCGGTAACCCGCATGTGCCGGCGCACGAATTTCAAGATTGGGTTGTTGGCCAGGTCCGGATGGCTGTCCTCCTTCGACAGCGCCATCTTCACCCCGGTGAACAGCAGGAAGGCGCCGAAGATGTACAGTACCCATTCGAAGTTCTGCACCAGTGTCGCACCCACGCCGATCATGATCGCCCGCAGGAACACCACGCCCAGGATGCCCCAGAACAGCACGCGGTGCTGATAGCGGCGGGGGATGGCGAAGAAGCCGAAGATCATCGCCATGACGAACACGTTGTCCATCGACAGCGACTGCTCGACCAGGAACCCCGTGTAGAACTCCAGCGCCGACTGCGCGCCCAGCTCATACCAGACCCAGGCGCCGAACAGCACGCCGACACTGAAATAGCCCGAGTACAGCAGCAGGCTTTCGCGCATTTCGATCTCGCGGTCCTGGCGGTGCAGCACGCCCAGGTCGAGTACCAGCAAACCGATGACGATGGCGATGAACACCAGCCACAACCACGTGCTGGTACCGAGAAACGGAGTGGTGAGGAATGTCTGCAGAGCCGTCATGAGCCCCTCCTTGATTGTCGACGTTGCAAGGCAACAGTGATCCGACATGGCGGCTTGGCAGCCGTCAGAGGGGCCCGGTATCACATGGGCTTGAGCCTAGTCCCGTTTACCGAGGATGCCGAATGCAGACCTGTTACATTTCTTTGCCTGGCACCCGGCGGGTTACGCCTTAATACACCCACACTTCTACCCGCCGATTGCGCAAGCGGCCTTGCTCCTGGTCGTTCCCTGCCACGGGCAGTTCGTCGCCCATGCCGGTCACTTCCAGCACGTCCACGCCATCGCGTGCCAGCTCGCGACGAACCGCCAACGCCCGCAAGCGCGAAAGCAGCGCCGCGCGCCCGGGTGTCTCCTTGGGGTCACCAAAGCCCACCAGCACCGCCTTGCTCTGCAACTTGCCGGCCTGGCGCAGGTACTCGGCTACCCGCTGCACATCGCGCAATGCTTTGTTGTCGAGGCTGGCGCTGCCCTCCTGAAAGCGAAAATTCACGCTCAACCGCTGCGCTTGCTGGGCCAGTGTGCGGTAGCGTGGCGGCATGTCGGCCTGTGGGGGTACCGGTTGGGCCTTGACCTGCTGCGAAACGAAACCCAATTGGGCGACGATGGCCTGGCCGGCTGGGCTCTGGGCAAAGTCGGCCAGAGCCTTGGCCTGAGGTTTGGGGTTGGCTGGCAGGTAGAAATACAGGCGCCGCGACAGCGGGTAGTCCTCGCTGGCCACCAGCGAGCGCTGCGGCAGCATGGCCGGTGCATCGCCCTGGGCGACGGCCAGCACCTTGGCCCCGTGTACTGCCGCCAGGCTGCTGAAACCGATGGCCTGGCGGTCGGCGGTGACGCGCTCGGCCAGCATGTCGCTGGATTCAAAGCGCTGAGCCTTGGCAGACAGCTCGCCTTGATTAGGGTCGAGCACCAGTGCCTTGAAGGTTTCGAAGGTGCCGGAACGGTCGTCGCGGGCATAAAGGTGAATCTTCCCACCCGCAATGCCCACCTGGTCCCAGCGCTGGATCTGCCCGGAGAAGATCTGCGCCAGTTGCAGCGTGGTCAGTTGCGGCAGTGGGTTGTCGGGGTGGACGATCACCGCCACGCCATCGAGGCCGATGACCTGTTCGGCGCTGGCCGCACGCAGGTCACCCAGGGCATGCAGTTGCTCAACTTCTGTATCGTTGATCGGCCGCGAGGCGGCAGCCAAGTCGGCCTCGCCCCGGCCCAACGCTGCAAAGCCGGTGCTGGAACCATGCGCGGCGATGTCGATACGCAGCGGTTGCCCGCGAACGTCGCGGGCGGTGATGACGGTTTCGTTGGTATGTGTGCCGGGGGCCTGTTCAATCGCCGTTGCACCTTGAGCCCGCAATTGCCCTTGCACCAAAGCCGGCAGCAGGGCCGCGCCGATGGTGTTGGAGCCCTGCACGCGCAAAAGCGCAAAATCGGCCAGGGCCGACAGCGGAAGCAGGGCAAGAAGAATGAGCAGCAGGCGGGGCATGCCGGGCAACCTATGGCACAGAGTTGCCCGGCAGATTACGACGGTGGCGTGATAGAAATATGACAGGCAGTCGGGAGGGCGTTAATCCTGTGGGAGCTGGCTTGCCCGCGAAGAGGCCGGTACAAGCACCACAAGACAGTTGCTCCCACAGGTTGCTGCTAAATCAGTGTGCGCCTGCCGACTTGCTCAGGTCACTCTCCGCCCACTCGGTATAGATGCAGGCATCGGCCACGGCCCAGCGCACGTTCACGCTATCCCCTGGCTGCATCGGCATGCCTGCCGCAGACAGCGCCTTCACGGTCATTTCGGTACCGCCGGCAGTGACTACATGGCACGTTTGGCTTTCACCCAGGAACAACACTTCGGCGACCTTGGCCCGCACCTCGTTCCAGCCCGCTGGCAGGGGTTGCGCGGCGGCCTGGGCAGCGGTCAGTGCCAGGGCTTTTTCCGGGCGTACCATGATCAGTGCCTGCTGCTCGGCAGCCAACCCGGAGGTCAGGCGAATGGCCACCGGCTGGCCTTCGAAACTGCCCGCGCCATTGCTACTGGCCTTGATCCGCAGGAAGTTGGAGTTGCCCAGGAACGAGGCGACGAACGCATTCGGCGGGTTCTGGTAAAGGTCATAACCACTGCCCAACCCAACGATCTTGCCATGGCTGAAGATGGCGATGCGCTGGGACAGGCGCATGGCCTCTTCCTGGTCGTGGGTGACGTAGACGATGGTGATGCCTAAGCGGCGGTGCAACTGGCGCAGTTCGTCCTGCAGGTCTTCACGCAGCTTTTTGTCCAGTGCGCCGAGCGGCTCGTCCATCAGCAGGATGCGGGGCTCATAAACCAGCGCACGGGCGATCGCCACCCGTTGCTGTTGGCCGCCCGACATTTGCGAGGGCTTGCGGTGAGCGAACTTTTCCAGCTGCACCAGCTTGAGCATGGCATCGACCCGCTTGTTGATCTCGGCGGCGCCGAGCTTGCGGATGGCCAGGGGGAAGGCGATGTTGTCGCGCACGTTCAGGTGCGGGAACAGCGAATAACGCTGGAACACCATGCCGATATCACGCTTGTGCGGCGGTACGTTCACCAGCGACTGGCCTTCGACCAGAATCTCGCCGCTGCTGGGGGTTTCGAAACCGGCCAGCATCGACAGGGTGGTGGACTTGCCCGAACCGCTGGAGCCGAGGAAGGTGAGGAACTCGCCGTCCTGGATTTCGAGGTTCAGGTTGTCCACGGCGGTGAAGTCGCCGTAATGCTTGTTCAGGCCGCGCAGGCTGACCAGGGTCTTGTTGTGCGCGTTGTCTTTGATCACTGCACTCATTGTTGTTTTCTCCGGGCGCTCAGGCGTTGACTTCGGTGCGCCGGCGCAAAGCGGCGGCAATGACCATCACAAGCAGGGACAGGCCGATCAGCAGCGTCGAGGCGACGGCGATCACCGGGCTCAGGTCCTGGCGCAGGGTGGTCCACATCTTCACGGGCAGGGTCTGCAGGTCGGGGCTGGCCATCATCACGCTGAGCACCACTTCATCCCACGAGACGAGGAAGGCGAACAGGCCGCCGGCGATCATGCCCGGGCGAATGGCCGGGAAGGTCACCTTGAAGATCGCCTGCAGGCGCGAGGCGCCGCAGATGACCGCGGCATCTTCGATCGACTGGTCGAACAGCTTCAGCGAGTTGATGATCGAGATAATGGTGAAGGGCAGGGCGACGATCACGTGGCTGACCACGAACGCGAACAGCGTGCCGGTGTAGCCCAGTTTGAGAAACAGCGCATACACCGCGACGGCGATGATCACCAGCGGCACGATCATCGGCATGGTGAACAGGCCGTAGAGCATCTCACGGCCGGGGAAGCGGCCGCGCACCAGGGCAAACGCCGTCGGCAGGCCCAGCAGTACCGCGGCAACAGTGGTCAGCACGGCGACCTTGAGGCTGGCCAGGGCGGCATCCATCCACTCTGGGTTGGAGAAGAACTGGCCGTACCACTTGAAGGTCCAGCCCGGCGGTGGGAACACCAGCCACTGCGAAGAGCCGAACGACAGCAGCACGATGAACACCACCGGCAGCAGCAGGAAGGCCGCGATGACCCCGGTGGTCAGGTACAGGCCCGTACGCAGCGGGCGGCCCATGGCATTGGGTGACAGGAGCATGGCGGATTACCTCGCGTTGCCGACCGGGGATTCCGGCTGCAGCTTCAGGTACAGGTAGAAGAGCACCAGGGTGATCACCACCAGCAGTGCGGCGGCGGCGCTGGCCAGGCCCCAGTTGAGGAACGACTGCACCTGTTGAATGATGAATTCGGGCAGCATCATGTTCTGCGCACCACCGAGCAGGGCCGGCGTAACGTAGTAACCGAGCGACATGACGAACACCATCAACGCCCCCGAGAACAGCCCCGAGCGGCACAGCGGCAGGAACACCTTCCAGAAATTGGTCCACGGGCTGGCCCCGCAAATCGACCCGGCTTGCAGCACCATCGGGTCGATGGCGTGCATGGTCGCCTGCAGCGGCAGCACGATGAACGGGATCATGATGTAGCTCATGCCGATCACCACGCCGGTGAGGTTGTGCACCATCTCCAGCGGGGTATCGATGATGCCCATGGCCATCAACGCCTTGTTGATCACACCCGAGCTTTGCAGCAGCACCAGCCACGAGTAGGTGCGCGCCAGCAGGCTGGTCCACATCGACAGCAGCACGATGTTCAGCAACCAGCGGCCCCAGCCGTTGGGTACCAGGGTGATCGCCCAGGCCAGCGGGAAGCCCAGCAGCACGCTGATCAGGGTCACCACACCGGCCACCGAGAAGGTGTTGAACAGCACCCGCGCATAAGCCGAGTTGGCGAACAATTGCTCGTAGTTACCCAGGCCTGGCACTGGCTCCAGCACGCCGCGCAGCAACAGGCCGATCAGCGGGGCGAAGAAGAACAGGCCAAGGAACAGCAGGGCAGGCAACAGGTTGCGGCTGCCTTTCCAGCGCTGGCCCAGGCTCACACGGCGGGGGGCCGTTCCCGGGGCGCCGGCGCCCGTGGGGGCACCTTGCGCGTTGTGCAGGGCGTTGATGGCGACTTTCATTTGACCAACCACTCATTCCAGCGTGCGGCGATGGCCTGGCCGTTTTTCGCCCAGTAGGCAAAGTCCAGTGTCACCTGGTCCTGGGCGTAGGCGGTCGGCAGATTAGGCGCCAGGTCGGCTTTGAGCTTGGGCACGCTGTCCAGGTTGACCGGCGCGTAAGCGGTCAGGTTGGCGAACTCGGCTTGGCCTTCGGGGCTGCTGGCGTTGGCCAGGAACTTCATGGCCGCGTCCTTGTTCTTGGCGCCCTTGGGGATGACCAGGAAGTCGGCCATGACCAGGTTCTGCTTCCAGCTCACGCCCACCGGTGCACCGTCTTGCTGCAAGGCATACACGCGGCCGTTCCAGAACTGGCCGAGCGAGGCTTCACCAGAGGCCAGCAGTTGCTGCGACTGCGCGCCGCCACCCCACCAGACGATATCTTTCTTGATGGTGTCGAGCTTTTTGAAAGCGCGGTCCAGGTCCAGCGGGTAGAGCTTGTCGGCGGGCACGCCGTCGGCCAGCAGCGCCAGTTCCAGCACGCCAGGGCTCGGCCATTTGTACAGGGCGCGCTTGCCGGGGTAGGTCTTGGTGTCGAACAACGAGGTCCAGTCTACCGGCTTGTTGGCACCCAGCTTGCCTTCGTTGTAGCCGAGCACGAACGAGAAGAAGAACGAGCCGACGCCATGGTCGGACACGAAGCGCGGGTCGATGCGGTCTTTTTTGACGGTGTTGAAATCCAGCGGCTCGAGCAGGCCTTCACTGGCGGCGCGCAGGGCGAAGTCGGCTTCGACGTCGACCACGTCCCACTGCACGTTGCCGCTTTCGACCATGGCCTTGAGCTTGCCGTAGTCGGTAGGGCCGTCTTGGACGACTTTGATGTTGGTCGCTTTGGAGAAGGGTACGGCCCATGCTTCTTTCTGGGCGTCCTGGGTGGTACCGCCCCAACTGACGAAGTTCAGGCTGTCAGCGGCCTGCGTGGCCTGACACGCCAGGGTCAGCAGGCTGGCGGACAGCACTGCGGTTACACGTTTGCTCAACAGCATGGTTACGCCCTCGTTGCTTTTGTTATTCGAGGCGGGGCTTTTTGGTGCGCCCGCCAACAGTATTCGGGGAGCAGCTAAAACAAAGTGTCGGTGGCCGATTGTGAGTGTAGGTGCCGGCCTGCACATTCAAGGTCTACGGGATATCATATTATGGTATTCCAAACTTTTGGCAAGAGGCGGAGGCGACCGGCCATCACTCCAACCTTTCCAACCATCGCCTCCACGTGCTGTAGGAGCAGCCTTGTGCTGTGAAGAGGCCGGTGCAAACAGGACCTTTCTCTGGGTAAGTACCGGCCTCTTCGCAGCACAAGGCTGCTCCTACACGGCGTGGGCGCTACGGCAGCGGTGTCAGCCAGCCATCTCTGGCTCGAACGGTATGCTCTGCACCACCTCCAACTCATACCCTGCCAACCCCGCATACTTGAGCGGCGGGCCAAGGTGGCGCAGCTTGCCTACGCCCAGGTCCTGCAAAATCTGTGCACCGGTGCCGACTTCCGAATACACCTTCGACTGCCCGCGCTGGTAAGGCCGCACCGGCTGGGTCAGCTGCGGAACGCGTTCGAGCAACGCCTGCGAAGATTCATGGTTGGCCAGGATCACCACCACGCCGGTGCCTTCTTCGGCGACCTTCTGCAGCGCCGCCCACAGCGTCCAGTTGGCCGGGCCGGCGTATTCGGCGCCGACCAGGTCGCGCAGCGGGTCGATCACATGCACGCGCACCAGGGTCGGTTGCTCGCGGCGGATGTCGCCCATGACCATGGCCATGTGCACCCCACCTTCGATGCGGTCTTCATAGGTGACCAGGCGGAAGGTGCCGTGCACGGTGGGCAATTCGCGCTCGCCGATGCGCTTGATGGTCTGCTCGGTGCTCAGGCGGTAGTGGATCAAATCGGCAATGGTTCCGATCTTGATGCCGTGCCTGGCGGCAAACACTTCCAGGTCCGGGCGGCGCGCCATGGTGCCGTCGTCATTGAGCACTTCGACGATCACCGAGGCGGCTGTGAAACCGGCCAGGCGCGCCAGGTCGCAGCCCGCTTCGGTGTGGCCGGCGCGGGTCAGCACGCCGCCTTCGCGGGCGCGCAGGGGGAAGATATGCCCAGGCTGCACCAGGTCTTCCGGGCGCGCGTTCGGCGCCATGGCCGCTGCCACGGTGCGCGCACGATCGGCAGCGGAAATACCGGTAGTGACGCCAGTGGCGGCCTCGATCGACACGGTGAAGGCGGTGCTGAACACGCTGCCGTTGGCCGGTACCATCTGCTCCAGGCCCAGGCGCTGGCAATGATCGTCGGTCAGCGTCAGGCAGATCAGGCCACGCGCTTCGCGGGCCATGAAGTTGATGGCCTGGGCGTCACAGCGTTCGGCGGCGATCAGCAGGTCGCCTTCGTTTTCCCGGTCCTCATCGTCCACCAGCAGGACCATCTTGCCTTGCCGGTAGTCCTCGAGAAGTTCTTCGATGCTGTTGAAAGCCATACTGCACGCTCGCTGTGGTGGGGTGATTTTTATGGTATACCATCATACACAAATACTTTTGCAACAGGAGAGCAGCGGATGAAAGCGTATTGGATCGCCCACGTGGATGTGACCGACCCCGAGCAATACCAGCAATACACCCAGCGCGCGCCTGCTGCCTTTGCCGCGTTCGGTGGACGGTTTCTGGCGCGGGGCGGGCGAAGCGAGGCGATGGAAGGGCGGCCGACGCCGCAGCGCAGCGTGGTGATCGAGTTCGACTCGTACGAGCAGGCGGTGGCCTGTTATCGGTCCGCGCTTTATCAGGAGGCCTGCAGCCACCGCCAAGGCGTGGCGAAGGCTGAAGTGATCATCGTCGAAGGGTTCGAGCCCTGAGGTGGTCAGGGCCGGCATCGGTTTACGGCATGCCTGGCAACTCATGAGGGCGCAAGTCGAACACCAGGACTTCTGCATCCTGGCCATTGGCAAGTTGCAGCAACTGCTCCTGGCGCACCCGAACGCCATCGCCCTCTCGTTGTAAGTGGGTTTCGGAAGAACAGGTAGCAATGGCACGCGCAACCACAAAGACGCGATCGCGCGGGCCTTTGTGTCTGGATTTATTGAAGGTGCACCTTCAGCTCCCCAGCCGCCTGGCGCATCGCCGCTTTCACTTCAGGCACCTGGCTCAGTGGGTTCAGCAACCCATAGTCATGAATCATCCCGTTGTACCGCACCGCAGTCACCGTCACCCCCGCCGCATCCAGCTTGCGTGCATAGGCCTCGCCCTCATCACGCAACACATCGAACTCTGCGGTCTGCACCAGCGCTGGCGGCAGGCCTTTGAGCTGATCGCTGCTGGCGCGCAGCGGCGAGGCGTAGATTTGCTCACGTGCCTTGGCGTCAGTGGTGTAGCTATTCCAGAACCACTTCATCATGCCGGTCGTGAGGAAGTGCCCCTCAGCGAACTGCTTGTAAGAGCCGGTTTCGAAGCTGGCATCGGTCACCGGCCACAGCAGCAACTGGAAGCGCAGCTTAGGCGTACCGGCCTCCTTGGCCTTGAGCGCGACCACTGCGGCCATGTTGCCGCCGACGCTGTTGCCGGCCACGGCCAGGCGCTTGCCATCCACGCCGATCGCTTTGCCATGCTCGGCCACCCAGCGGGTGGCGGCATAAGCCTGGTTGATGGCAGTGGGGTAGTGCGCTTCAGGTGAAGGCGTGTAGTCCACGTACACCGCTACCGCGCCGGAACCGACCACCAGGTCGCGAATCAGCCGCTGGTGAGTTGGGAAATCGCCCAGTACCCAGCCGCCGCCGTGGAAGAACATGAACACCGGCAACTCACCCTTCACATTGGCCGGGCGGACAACCTGCAGCGTGATCGCCTCGCCGTTGGCCTGGATCGTGTGTGCTTTGACTTCGATGCCGGACAGGTCAACCTTGACCGACGATTGAGCACCGGTCAGCACTGCACGGGCGTCCTTCGGCGCGAGCTGTTCCAGGGGCTTGCCGCCACCCTTTTCCAGGGCTTCGAGGAAGGCCTGGGTGTGCTGCTCGACGCCTGGGCTGCCTGCTGCGAACGCAGTGGAAACGGAGAGGGCAAGGAGGCTAGTAGTGAGTGCCTTGTGGACAATGTTCATGTGCGAATCCTTTTCTATGCAAGTGTTTGAGAGGGGCGAATTGCCTGGCATTAAGGGCCATCGCAGTGACTTGCGAGTAGATTAAGGAGATGCCTTCGTGGGAAAAAGCGGCTATAAAGCGTTTGACTGTCACTAGGAACGAGACAATGAACCCTTACGAAGACATGCGGATCTTCGCCCAGGTCATGGAAGCCGGTAGCTTCACCGCTGCGGCGGACCGTCTGGGCATGTCCAAGCAATCGGTCAGCCGGCGCCTGATGCAACTTGAAGAACGCCTGGGCGTGCGCCTGCTCAACCGCTCGACACGGCGCCTGGATGCCACTCCGCTGGGGCAGCACTATTACCAGTCGGCGTTGCGCTTGCTGGGCGAAGTGCAGCAGGTAGAGCACGACATCAGTGGCCAGGCCCAGGCCCTGCGTGGCACCTTGCGCCTGAGTGCGCCGCTGTCGTTCGCCATGGCCCACCTGGGGTGCCTGCTGACCGAATTTCTGCAGTTGCACCCGCAGGTGGATGTAGAAGTGGACCTCAGCGACCGGGCCGTGGACCTGATCGGCGAAGGCTATGACCTGGCCTTGCGCATTGGCGCGCTGGAGGACTCCAGCCTCATCGCGCGGCGTATTGCCGGTGTTGAACGGGTGTACTGCGCAAGCCCGGCCTATCTTGAGGCGCAGGGGGTGCCCGCATTCCCCGAGCAGTTGGCCGGGCATGACTGCCTGCCTTATGGGCATTCACGGCAGGTGCAGTGGCAGTTCAAACAGGGCGGCAAGACGCAGGCAATTGCGGTGGCGGGGCGGATGCGCGCCAACAATGGCGAAATGCTCAGGGATGCGGCGATAGCGGGGATGGGCGTGACGTACCTGCCCACGTTCATCGTTGGCCAGGCACTGACGGATGGCCGCTTGGTGACGTTGCTGGAAGACTGGACGCCGCCGGCGTTGCAGTTGTCGGCGGTGTATCCGCAGCATCGCCAGGTGGCGCGGGCGGTGCAAACCTTTGTCGGGTTCTTGCGGGAGCGGCTGGCGCAGTTGTGACGGGGCCGGCGCGTTCGCCGCTGGTGGGCAGAAGTGCAATTCGGCTAGCATGAGGCTCTGCCAAGCAACCCGCGCGCGACTGCGCAAGGCTTGATCCCTTCCTTCTGATCCGAACCTCTGCATGACTGCCTTCTACCTCAAACTACTCATGACACCCACCCTCATGCTGGCCATCTCGCTGGCGGGCAAACGTTGGGGTACGCAAATTGGCGGGCTGCTGTCGGGGCTGCCTGTCACCTCGGCGCTGGTGATGCTGTTTCTCAGCCTTGAACAGGGCGAGGTGTTCGCGTCGCAGGCCGTACCTGGTGCATTGGCGGGGGTGGCCGCCGTGCAAGCGACCTGTTTGTTCTACTACTGGGTGACCCAGCGCGTCAGTGCGTTTGTCGGCTGCAGCGTAGCGCTGCTGTTCTTCGCTGTGGCCGCCTTGGCGACCAGCCACCTGGGCTGGGTGGCGCTGTCTGTCGTTGCCACGCTGTTACTGGTCGTCGCCATCGTCGTCGCTACCTCGCAACCTGCCCAGGCCCATTCAGCGCGTTACGTGCCGATGCCGCGCTGGGTCATCCCGATGCGCATGATGACCGCCACCTTGTTGCTGTTGGTGATCACGGCCAGTGCAACGATGCTCGGGCCGGTGGTCAGTGGGATGCTGGCGCCGGTCCCGGTAATCGCCTGGCCGCTTGCAGTATTTGCCCACGTCCAGGGCGGGCGCCACGAGTTGGGCGCGATCGTGCGTGGCAATGCCATTGGCGCGGTGGGCGTGGTGGGCTTCTACCTGGCTCTGCAAAGTACGCTATTGCAGTGGGGCGCAGTCCTGTCGATTTCGCTTGCGGTGTTGCTGGCCGTGGTTGTGACGTTCGTCTTGGCGAAGCTGTTGCAGCCACGCTAGAGCGTGCTGCAAGGCGCCTAGGCGCCAGGCGCACTGGGTTCGACAGGGGTGTACCAAGGCGCCTTGGCGTCGAGGTAAATGTGCTTTTGGCTGTGTGGCGTGAAGGGCGTGTCCAGTGTGGCCAGGGCCACCGATACCCAGTCGCTGAATTCACCCTCGGCGCGTGACCAGAACAGGTTCGAGCCACAGCGTGCGCAGAATTCGCGTTGTACCGAAGGCGAGGAGTGATAGGTGCTGATCGTGTCTGCGCCGGTCAGTACCTTGAGTGCGTTGCGGGGTACGCTGGCATAGCTTGCAAACGCCGCCCCGTGGCCTTTGCGGCACTGGCTGCAATGGCAATGGGTGAGCGCTTTGGGGGCTGTCAGCAACTGGTAGCTGACAGCGGCGCAAAGGCAGCTGCCTTGATAAGTGTGCGGCATGGGGGTAGTCCGTGGGCGGTGGGCACGTGGGCCGCCACGCAGCCCTTTCGATCAGTTCTGCCAGGGCGGCGCAGCGGTCGAGTGTGGCAGCCGTGCGCTCAGGGGGTGCCGTTTCTGCCATGCAGGCAAAATGCCCGGCGCTTGCTCAAGCGTTCGTAATACGCCCTGACGGCTGGCAAATGAGGATGCTCGAAAGGCGTCTCGAACCACCGGTTGACCGAAAGGCCGATGGGGATGTCAGCCAGGGTGAACATGTCGCCGGCCACATACGCACCGGTTGCGGCGAGTTGCCGATCGAGAATCTGCATGTAGCGAGACCATTCGGCACGGCCGGCGGCCAGCGCCTGCGGGTCCTGATGGGCGGGTGAATGCCTGACCAGCGACATGAAGGTGTAGCTCCAGGACCTGTTGAGGTCCGAAGCCTGCCAGTCGATCCATTGATCGATACCTGCCCGTGCTTTTGCCTCGGTCGGGTACACCGAGGCGTGGCCATAGCGCGTCGCCAGGTAACGGATGATGGAGTTGGATTCCCACAGGGTGAAGTCGCCATCCTGGATGACCGGGATCATGGCGTTGGGGTTAAGTGCCAAGAATTCGGGGGTGTCGGTGGCGGTGAAGCCCGCGCCCCAGTCTTCCCGTTCGAAGGGGATATCAAACTCGGCACAGGCCCAGAGGACTTTACGCACGTTGATCGAAGACGCTCTGCCCAATATCCGTAACATGGTATTCGTCCTTGCTTGTGGAAGGCTGATCGTCCTTCACGGCATGACCTCGGTCAAGGATTAACCGTGGACGGTGGGCAGGGTTTTTCGTTCGTAAAAAATAATGCTGCAAGGCTGTCCCTTTTTTTCAGGCCGCCTGTCATTAGCGGTAGTAGAGAATAAAGGGAGCCTGTTTCAATGCCTGTCGTATTGCCTTGCCGCCCGCGTGCGGCGTCACTTCGTTCGCGTCCGTTGATGTACCTGGGGTTTGCCATCAGCCTGAGTGCCAACCTGTTGTCTTCGTCCGCCTGGGCCGACGACCTCGCGCGGCGTACTTACACCGTGCCCGCCGGCACCCTGGGCGCCGCGCTGACCCGTTTCGCTCACCTCGCCGGGGTCAGCCTTTCACTCGACCCGGCGCTGGTCACTGGCCGGCAGAGCAGGGGGTTGTCAGGCAGTTACAGCGTTGACGAGGGGTTCATGCAGCTGCTTCAAGGCAGCGGTCTGCAGCTGCAACCAGTGGGTAATGGGGCGTTTACCCTGGTGCCGGTGGCGCAAGCGTCGGATGCGCTGGAGATCGCCCCGACCAGCATCGTCGGTGGCCATGTGGGTGCCAGCGACGCGCCACCTTATGCCGGTGGCCAGGTCGCCCGCCAAGGGTCGCAAGGCCTGCTTGGCTCACGCGACTTCATGGACACCCCGTTCAGCATGACCACCTATACCAGCGACCTGGTGAAGAACCAGCAGGCACGTACCCTGGGTGACCTGATCGCCAGCGACCCCTCGGTGCGTGCGACCAACCCGGCAGGTGGGCGCTTCGAGCAGTTCACCATCCGCGGGTTCAGCTTGTTCAACAGCGATGTTTCCTACAATGGCCTGTTCGGCATCTTGCCGACCTACTCAATCGACATGGAGATGGCCGACCGGGTCGACATCATCAAGGGGCCGAGCCAGTTGCTCAATGGTATTTCGCCGCGTGGTAGCGTGGGCGGCGGTATCAATGTGGTGCCAAAGCGGGCAGGTGATACGCCCATTACCGAGTTCACCGGCAGTTATGCCTCGGGCAGCCAGGCCGGCGGTGCGGTGGATGTCGGCCGCCGTTTTGGCGAGGGCGGGCAGTTCGGTATCCGCTTCAACGGCGTCAAGCAGGCCGGCGACACCGAGTGGGAACATCAGCGTGTCGAACGTGACATGGCGGTGCTGGGCCTGGATTTTCGTGGCGAGCGACTGCGCCTTTCGACCGACATCGGCCACACCGAGCGTGATACCGATGCCCCCCAGGAGCGTGTGCTGGTTGGTGCCAACGCCAAGGTGCCGAGCGCCAATGATGTACACCACAACTACGCACAGGCCTGGAGCAAGGCGCGCACTGATGACACCTTCGGTGCTGTGAATGCCGAGTACGACATCAGCGACTCGCTGATGGCTTATGGCGCAGTCGGCGCGCGCAAGAGCAACCATGACTTCTTGCGCCACAACGTTTCGATCATCAACGATGCCGGGGACTTTACTGTTCAGCCGCGCGATTTCACCCGCGATGAAAGCGTGCGTACCGCCACGGCCGGTGTGCGCAACTGGTTCCATACCGGGCCGGTCAGCCACGAATTGAACCTGGCCGCCACGTACTTCTACATGGACTTCACCAACGGCGGCGCGCGCTATGCCTCCGCGCCCAGCAACCTCTACAACCCGGTGACCACGCCGACACCCGGCACCCCGACCCGGCTCGACCCCAAGGTTTACACCGAGAACCGGTTCAGCGGCGTCGCCCTGGCCGATACCCTTGGCTTTTTCGATGACCGCCTGCTGCTGACCTTGGGCGCCCGCTGGCAGCGGGTGCAGGTTGATGACTGGAGCGACGGCGTCAAAGGCGACACGGCCTACGACGAAGAAAAGGTTTCGCCATCGGCGGGCGTTCTGCTGAAGGTCAGCGAGCAGCTGTCGCTGTACGCGAACTACATGGAAGGTTTGAGCCAAGGCAAGATCGCGCCGTCGACGTCGGTCAACGAAGACCAGATCTTCCCGCCCTTCACCAGCCGGCAGGTGGAAGTCGGGGCGAAGTATGACCTGGGTAAGGTCGGCTTCACCGCCAGCGTGTTTCGCATACGCCAGCCCGCCTACGAAACCAATGCCACCACGCGGGTGTTTGGGCCCAATGGCAAGCGCGACAACCGAGGTGTGGAACTCAGTGTGTTTGGCGAGCCGCTGGAGGGCGTCCGCCTGCTGGGCGGGGTGATGTACATCGACAGCGAACTGACCGATACCGTCGGCGGCGCCTTCGACGGCAACCGCGCACCGGCAACGCCCGAGTACAACGTCAATGTGGGGGCCGAATGGGATGTGCCGAGGGTAAACGGGCTGACCTTGACCGCACGGGGCATTCACTCGAGTTCGCAGTACCTGGACCAGAACAACAGCAAGCAGATCGACGGCTGGGAGCGTTTCGACTTGGGTGCCCGTTATGCCTTCAAGGTAGACGAGACCCAGGTCACGCTGCGGGCCAGTGTCGAGAACGTGCTGGACGACCGCTACTGGGCGTCGGCAGGGGCATCGGACGACAGTGAGCCAGGGCTGACGCTGTCTACCCCAAGGACCTACCTACTGTCGGCGACGCTGGGCTTCTGAGCCCAGGGTCAGAACTTCAACCTGTCGATGCTGAGGGTGGCTATGCTCTGCTATCAGGGTACCGGTGTGGTCGCTTTCGCCTCCCAGGGCGTTGAATGCTTGCCTGGGCGCCACGAAATTGGCACCCTTGGGCGCCTTGAACCGTCAGTATCACGACAGAAGGAAGTTTGCGTTGAGCTGGGACAAAGTCGGCAAAGTCCTCGTAGCCCTGCTGATTGGCCTGATGGTCATGGTAGTGGCCTATGTGGTGATCAAAGGCAGCCCTCGCCTGGAGGCCTCCCTGACCTACGCCTACCTCACTTACCCAAGCCAGTTCAGCGAACGCATCACCAAGGCCAGCGAGCAACTTAAGTACGAGCAGTTGCAGGGCCGTATCAACACCATCAGCGAAGGGCAGTTGCACCAGGACCAGATCGACAGGTTGATCGAACTGGCCCAGGCGCCTTACGCCCAGTTGTTCGCCAAACCGTTCGAGGCGGGGCTGGTCGACCACCGCACCGGTCTGCTCATCGACCTGCGCAACACCGGTAATGCGCCGGTTCGCCTGGTGAAGATTCGCCTTCCGGCCAAGGGCCTGGTGCAGGTGCGCGATGCGGCTGGCAACGACACCATTGTTGAAGCCGCCACGCCCCTGGTCGAAATACCCTCCATCGAACCGGGTGGGGCGTGCAAGGTGTGGGTGTACTTCGATGCCGACTACTCGCAGATCCGCCAGGGCGGCGTCAGCATCCGTCATGCCGACGGCGTGGCCGATGTGCAGGTGTACCGCGAGTTCACCGGCTTCCCCGCGCAAGTGGCGCGCTACAGCCGCGAATTGATGGTGCTGCTGGCGGTGTTGGGGTTCAGCGTGCTGGGGTTGGCGTATGCCTGCCTGTCACGCCGACGCGTGCCAGTGTTGCCGTCCTGAACCTGTCGATTTTCACTGTAGGAGCAGCCTTGCGCTGCGAAGAGGCCCGTAGCACCAGCGAAGATTCACAGTGTTGTCGCGGGCCTCTTCGCAGCACAAGGCTGCTCCTACACAACCGCTATTCGGTATTTGGTTGTGATATTCAGTAACGATCTACCGAGTGCTGAATTGCTGTGTCTCCTATTGTTCGTAACGACAAGGATCGTTAAACGAGGGGCACACCATGGATTGGGCCAAAGCAAAACTACTACGGCGGGGACGGTTTTCGGAGCCCGGCAGGCTATACCTGCTCACCACTGTCACTCACCAGCGCAGGCCGCTGTTTGCAAACCTGCGTGCTGCGCGCCTGGTCATCGGGCAAATGCGCCATTCGGAACGAGAAGATGCCTGCCATTCACTTGCCTGGGTGGTGATGCCTGACCACTTACATTGGCTGATTGAGCTTCACACCGACACACTGTGCAGCCTGATGCGGCAGTTCAAGTCGCGTTCTGGCACTGCACTATGCAAAGCAGGGGTAAGTCGCGGCCAAGTCTGGCAACGTGGTTATCAAGACCGTGCCGTACGCAAGGACGATGACGTGCGCAAGATAGCCAGGTACATCGTTGCAAACCCATTGCGTGCGGGTTTGGTTGAACACATAGGTGACTATCCCCATTGGGACGCAGTGTGGCTCACTGCGGACGTGACCAACCCACTTAACTCACTGTAGGAGCAGCCTCGTGCTGCGAAGAGGCCCGTAGCACCACCGAAGATTCCCGGTATTGTCGTTGGCCTCTTCGCAGCGCAAGGCTGCTCCTACACGCTCGTGCTTAGCTGCATTCTTCGTGCAGCGCCAGGCTCTGGCGCTGCTGCTCCAGCAGGGCGGTGCGCAGTGATGCGGGGGCTAGGACACGAATCGACCCTGCCTGGGACAGTAACCAGCCCATCAGTGCACGGCTGTCGTCGACGGTAGCGGCCAGCGCGGCGCCGCCGTCTTGCTGAGGTGCTAACTGCATGTCTGTGGACAGTGGCTGCTGTTCCAGGCGCCGTGCGAGCGCGTCATCGACCCACGCGCGTAGCCCGATCTGGCGAACCGGTGCGAGGGCATCCGGTTGCAGTTGCTGCGCCTCGTCCAGGCTCAGCCCAGGTTGCCAGTACCAGCCATAAGGCATGCCTTTACTGTTGCAGTGCAGCGGAAACAACGCCGACAGTTCCACCAGGTCGCGCTCCACGGTGCGCTTGCTGGTGGTGTGGCCCACCTTCGCCAGTGCTGCCTGCAACTGCGTAGAGCTCATGCCTGGGTGGCGCCCCGGCAGCAGCTTGAGCAGCTGCCATTGGCGGGCGATGGTGTGGCGGGTAGGGTGGCTGGGCAAAGGAGGCTCGTCCGTGAATGCCAGGCACTGGGTGCGCCCGGATGGTGGCATTTGGCTATCCTGCAAGCATACCCTGCCCGGGGATGGGATCCAAACTTTTACGGGGCCGTCCCTTGCCATGCTTCTTAAATTTGACCAAAATATCGGTCTTAATTGAGGGCTGATAGCATGCAGAATATTTTCGCTGACGTAGCGGTAAGCGTTTCAGAGCTAAAAAAGAACCCAACTGCAGTAATGTCTGGCGCCGCAGGCATGCCCATTGCCGTACTGAATCACAATCGTGTGATGGGTTACATGGTGCCGGCCGAACTGTATGAAGCCATGATGGAAAAACTGGAAGACATCGAGCTAAGCGAGCTGGCCAAGTCCCGTCTTGGTGAGCAAGGTATACCGGTGTCTTTGGATGACTTATAAGCTTGAGCTCGTCCCTTCAGCGTTCAAGGAGTGGGGCAAACTGGGCCATACGTTGCGTGAGCAGATCAAGAAGAAGCTCGGCGAACGTTTGCAGGCACCGAGGGTGCAGGCCGATGCTCTGCGGGAGCTGCCTAATCACTACAATATAAAGTTCAAGGCTTCAGGCTACCGCCTCGTCTACCGGGTCGAAGATGAGCGGGTCGTTGTTGTGGTAGTTTCAGTGGGCAAGCGTGAACGCAGCGCGGTTTATCAGTCAGCCAAATAGCGCTAGAGGGGCGTTCACAAGCAGCGTTT
This sequence comes from Pseudomonas sp. PAGU 2196, assembly GCF_022179005.1. Classification (NCBI taxonomy): domain Bacteria; kingdom Pseudomonadati; phylum Pseudomonadota; class Gammaproteobacteria; order Pseudomonadales; family Pseudomonadaceae; genus Pseudomonas; species Pseudomonas sp. PAGU 2196. The sequence goes on from NZ_BNTL01000008.1 coordinate 41,630, forward strand.
TTGCGATGTTGCGATGAACTCCCCCTCACTGTGTCCTACGATTCTTTGTTATCCCCGCACTGTTGCAGGGCCTCGATAAATACTCGCTCGGCCCGGCTCAGCCGTTGCTCCCTGTTCCACAGCAGGTGGATATCCACATCCGCAATCCCCTCCTGCGGTGGCAGCTTCCATAACAACCCCGCCGCCACATCCGCCGCCACCACGTGTTCCGGCAGGCAGCCGATGCCAAAGCCCGCGATCACCAGCCGGCGTACCTCTTCAAGGCTGGGCGAGGACGCCACGATCCGCCCGGAGAACCCTTGTTGGTCCCGGAAGATGGTCAGCGGCGAGAGCATCCCGCCGATCTGGTCGCTGGTGAAACTGACGAAGTTCTCACGCTGCAGGTCGCCCTCCAGCTGGCCGAACAAGGCATGGTGCTTGCCGCAGAAAAACGCATAGCGCTGGCGCAGGAACAGCCGCTGCTCCAAACGCGGTTGCGGCCGTCGATTGAGGCTCAAGCCCGCCGTGGCAGTCTTCTCCTGCAAGGCGGCGACAATGTCGGAGCTGCGCATCACTTCAATTTCCAGCTCTACCCGTGGGTGCTGGCGGTGAAAATGGGCAAGAAAATCGTCGAACTGCTCGCTTTCGATGCGGCTGATCATCAGCAAGCGCACCTTGCCCACCAGTTCGTCCGCCGGTTGTTCCAGTAGGCCGCCGATCTGCGACATTTGCCCATACACCTCGCCGGCCAGCACAAACAGCTGCTCGCCCATTTCAGTCAGCACAAAGCGTGGCCCACGGCGGGCGATGAGTTGCCGGCCGAGCTGATCTTCGAGGCGTTTGAGCGCCTGGCTCACCGCCGGCTGGGTAAGGTGCAGGCGGGCGGCCGCGCGGCTGATGGACAGCTCCTGGCCGATGACCCGGAAAGTGCGCAGCAGGTTCCAGTCGAGGCGGTCGTTGAGCAGGCGGTCGGACATGGTCGGGCTCTATAATAAGCAGGGCTAATAGTGCAAATAATAAATAGAAAATTGGCTAATCATAGCCCTGGGACGATGAATCGCCTGCCTTGATGCTTCCCTCGCACCATAGAATCTCCTACGTTTGTCTCGGGCCAGTGAGGCCTGTGGCATTTGCGCGCGACCGCCTTGTTTGTTCGAAAGGTATTGAGGTGGGTGCCAAAAGGGGCCGCGCGCCCATACCTCAGGATTAATTGGCCCGAAACAGATGT
>NZ_BNTL01000008.1:42873-181293 GCF_022179005.1 Pseudomonas sp. PAGU 2196
TCGATCTCACAGGCGCAGAAGATGTCAAGGTGAACACCCCGCCACACCACCGTCCCTACACCCCACCCCGCCGCACATGCTTCACCAGCACCTTCTCCAACAACTCCCACATCGCCGGGTCCGTACTGAACGCCACATTGAAGCGCATCCACCCGGTCGGCTTGGCATCGACCATGAACAGCTGCCCAGGCCCAAGCATGATGCCTTTCTCCAACGCATCATCCAGCAGCTCCGCGCTGTCGGGGATGGCGGGGTGGCGGGTCCAGATGTACATGCCTTCATCCGACTCGGTGAACAACTCGAAGCCCAGCCGGTGCAGGTGCCGGCCCACTTCCTGGTGCGCCTCGGCCAGGCGCTGGCGCAGGCGTTTGAGGTGTTTGCGCCAGCGGCCGTCGATGATCGCGGCGTACACCACGCGCTCCATCACCTGCGAGGTGGTGAGGCCTGAGCGCATTTTCAGGTGCACCAGTTTCTGCATCAGCTCCGGGTTGGCCATCATGTAGCCAACCCGTACGTTGGGCGAGATGCTCTTCGAATAGCTGCCGACGTACACCACCTGCTGCAGGTGGTCGAGGCTGGCCAGGCACGGTTGCGGTTCGGCGACCATGTCGGCGTACAGGTTGTTCTCGACCAAGCGGAAGCCATGCTGGCTGGCCAGTTGCAACAGCCGATGCAACTGCGGCAGCGGGGTGCGCGAGCAGGTCGGGCTGTGCAGGTGCGGCTGGGTGAAGAACGCGGTCGGGCGGTGATGCGCCAGCAACTGCTCCAGCTGGTTCAGGTCGTAACCGGCAGGGGTGCGGGGTACGCCGACCAACGTCGCGCCCTGGGTGCGCAGGATGCTCATCAGGTTGGGGTAGCCGGGGTCGTCGACCAGCACCACGTCACCTGGGCGCACCAAGGTGCGCGCGGCCAGGTCCAGGGCCTGGCTGGCGCCATGGGTGAGCATCAGCTGCGCCGGGTTGGCGACGATCGACAGCTCCTGCTGCAGGTTTTGTGCGGTCAGCGTGCGCAGTTCGGCGAGGCCCATGGGGTCGCCGTAGCCGGACAGCTCCAGCGGGCTGCCAGCGACCTGACGCAAGCCGCGGCGTAGGCCTTCCTCGTACATCCAGTCATTGGGCAGCCAGCCGCAGCCGGGCTTGAAGGGCAGCTGGCGGATCTCGAAGATCTGCTGCAGGTACCACTCGGAGTTGAACGTTGGTCGACTGGTGTCGGCCTCGACATTGTGTTTGTCCAGCAACTCGCCAGCCGCGCGGTTGATGAAAAACCCGGCATTGCCGCGGCTGACCAGCAGGCCCTGGGCGACCAGGCGGTCGTAGGCCTCGACCACGGTGAAGGTACTCACCGAGTAGGTCGCGGCAAAGGCGCGGATAGACGGGACCTTGGCCCCAGGCTTGAGCGTCTGGTTGTCGATCAGCTCGCGCAAGCCGTCGATGATCTGGTTGACCAACGGGGTGGGGGCGTCTGGGTGTAATTCGAACATTCGAGGGCCTTTCAGGGTGCGTAGCGTCAGGTGCCTGCAGGGTGTACTGCATTGGCGACCTGTACAGTGCAGTGCGAGATTCATGCCACTGTGCATGGCTCTCTGCGTCGGACATTTTTACATTAGGTGTCGGATATCGCCACATAAAGCATGTTCAGTTCGCTCGAAGGGCAAACCTTCGGGCGCGTCAGCAGGCCGCCATGGATGGCCTGCGTGTGTTTGCTCACACCATCCTGCCCGCATTAGCACTGATGTACAGGTGAGGCCGCTAGCCATCGGGGTCTCACAGTTTTCCTTGGATAAAAAGAAGCACGGGGTACACAACTGATGGACGCAACATCCACAACCACCACCGCGAAAGGCGGGCACGAGAGCAAGCTCAGTGCCTCCCTCAAGTCGCGCCACCTGACGATGATGTCGATCGCCGGGGTTATCGGCGGCGCCTTGTTCGTCGGTTCCGGCAGCGTGATCCACAGCGCCGGCCCGGCCGCTGTCCTGGCCTACCTGGCAGGCGGCATCCTGGTGGTGCTGATCATGCGCATGCTCGGCGAAATGGCGACGTCCTCGCCTGACACCGGCTCGTTCTCCACCTACGCCGACCGCGCCATTGGCCGTTGGGCAGGTTTCACCATCGGCTGGCTGTACTGGTGGTACTGGGTCATCCTCATGGCGTGGGAAGCCTATGTGGCGGGCAAGATCCTGCATGGCTTCTTCCCTGACGTCAGTGTCAACGTGTTCGTGCTGGCCACGACCCTGCTGCTGATCACCGTCAACTTCTTCAACGTCAAGCATTACGGCGAGTTCGAGTTCTGGTTTGCCTTGATCAAGGTGATCGCCATCGTCTGCTTCCTGGTGGTGTGCACCGCAGCGGTGATGAACGTCTGGCAGTTCGGTGAAGTGCGTGGCATCAGCCACCTGACCGCAGAAGGCTTCATGCCCAACGGCATCACCACGGTGATTGGTGCGTTGCTCGGGGTGATGTTCGCCTTCCTCGGCGCAGAGATCGTGACCATCGCCGCGTCCGAAGCCAAAGACCCGGCCGCGCAGATCGTCAAGGCCACCAACTCGGTGGTGTGGCGTGTGTGCCTGTTCTACGTCGGCTCGATCTTCCTGATCGTCTGCCTGGTACCGTGGAACGACCCGCACCTGGGCGTCTCGGGCTATGGCGCCTACCGCCGTACCCTGGAGCTGCTGGGCGTGCCGTATGCCGAGTTGCTGATGAACTTCGTGGTCCTGACCTCGGTGAGCAGCTGCCTGATCTCCGGTCACTACACCGCTTCGCGCATGCTGTTCTCGCTGTCCCAGCGTGGCGACGCGCCGTCGTTCTTCAAGATCACCCGTGCCGGCACCGGCGTACCAGTTTACGCGATCATGGGTTCGTGCGCCGTGGCGGTGGTGTGTGCGCTGATCAACTTCAGCGAAACCCTGCGCCCGAAAGACGTGCTGGACACCCTGATGAACACCACCGGCATGATCGCGCTGCTGGTGTACCTGGTGATCGCCTTCTCGCAGTTGCGCATGCGCCGCAAGCTGATTGCCGAAGGCAAGGAAGTGCGCCTGAAGATGTGGCTGTTCCCGTGGCTGACCTACCTGGTAATCGCGTTCATCGTGGCTGCCCTGGTGACCATGGCGTTCATGCCTGACTACCAGATCCTGGTGATCTCCACCGGTATTGCTGCCGCAGTCGTGGTAGCCATGGGTGTGGTGCATCAGATCCGTAGCGCCAAACGCCACTAAGCTTCAGTTGTGGTTCGAGACGGCCGGCTCCCTTGGGGACCCGGCCGTTTCGCGTTGTTGGGCCGGATGTTTGTCCGGCGGCATGTGAAAACGCTGGTTCATCCATGGCGAGCCGAGGAGGGCGGCAGCGGCGATCAGGGCCAGTATGGCGAGGGCCAGGAATGTTTTCATGGGCAGGCGCATATAAGGACTGACTTCAAGGATAGACGCTCGGTTCCGGCCCGCAAATAGACCCTAAGTGCCACTACTTGGCTTATGCTGGGCACATTGCCCGCCCAAAGGAGCCGCACATGGCCTGGTCCGCCACCCAGTATTCCCTTTTCGAAAACGAGCGCACCCGCGCCGTACGCGACCTGCTGACCGCCGTGCCGCCGCGCCCGGTCCGCCATGCCACCGACCTGGGCTGCGGCCCGGGCAACTCGACCGAGGTGTTGCTGCAGCGCTACCCCGATGCCCAGGTGACGGCGCTGGACAGCGACCCGGACATGATCGAAAAGGCCCGGGAGCGCAAAAGGCTGTGTGTACCGCGCGTGCGCTGCGCCATTGCCGACATCGCCCAGTGGTCCGCGCCAGAGCCGCAAGACCTGATCCTGGCCAATGCCTCGCTGCAATGGGTGCCGGACCACGCTTCGCTGTATCCGCACCTGGTCAGCCAGCTGAGCGAGGGCGGCAGCCTGGCGGTGCAAACCCCTGACAACCTTGACGAGCCAGCGCACCGGCAACTGCGCGAAATCGCCAGCAAAGGCCCCTGGGCCACCAAATTCGCCGATTTCCAGCTACCGCCCAGGCACAACGCCGCGTTCTATTACGACCTGCTCAGCCCGCGGAGCGCGCGGGTGGATGTGTGGCGTACTACGTACCATCATCCGTTGGAGGGTGGCGCCGAAGCGGTGGTGGAGTGGTTCAAGGGCTCGGCTTTGCGGCCTTACCTGGCCAGGCTGGACGAACAAGAGCAAGCCGCCTTCCTGCAGATGTACCTGCAGGCGATGCAGCACGACTACCCACCGGCCACCGACGGCAAGGTGCTGTTGCCGTTCCCGCGCTTGTTCGTGATCGCTACGCGGTAGGGCGGCGCCAGCGCCCGAGCACGTAGCCATAGATGCCGAGGTTGACCAGCAGGACGATGGCGCCCAGCAGCCATTGGATCTGCGGCGTCAGCCCGGCCGGATAGATCAGCGGCCAGATGTAATGCTCGACGAAACCGCCGTGGTAGCCCGCGTCGCCGGCGGCGAAGCGCATGCGGTTTTCCCAGTCGGTCAGCGGGCATTCCAGGTGCAACCCTTCTACCGCCAGGCCCCAGGCCAGGGCGGGCAGGTGGACGAGCAGGGCGGGGCGCCACTTGAGTACCATCAGCCCACCGAACAGCACCCACAAGATGAAGGCCAGGTGCAACAGCACCAGAGCGTCGGCGGCAAATCGAAAGAGCATGGGGTGTGATCCTCGCGACGCCCGTGATCCTCGCGATCCTTGTAAGGAGCAGCCTTGTGCTGCGAAGAGGCCGGTACAGGCACCATACATCAATGCTGCCTGCACCGGCCTCTTCGCAGCACAAGGCTGCTCCTACCAAGCAAACATTGGGGATGCAGCTTTACAGCCCTTCCTCAACCATTTGCAAGAACGTCGCCACCACCCGCCGCGTACGCTGCTCGCTGAGGCACACCAACGTCTCGGTCAAATGCCGCTGACAGTCGACAATCGGCAACGCACACACCCGCGCGTCCGCGCCAAACTCCGCCGCCGACACAACCCCCACGCCAATCCCCACCACCACTGCTTCGCGCGCCGCCTCCCGGCCTTCTACCTGGATCGCAGGCCGAATCCGCAGCCCGGCGCGCTGCATTTCTTCTTCCAGCGTCTGCCGCGTCACCGACCCAGGCTCCCTCAGCACCAGCGGGGTGTCATCCAGGTCCGCCAGGCTGATCGAGCCCCGGCTGGCCCAAGGGTGTTGGTGGCTGACGAAGGCAACCATCGGGTCGCGGCGCAGCGGCAGGCAGTGCAGGCGCTCATCGTCGACGTCCCGTCCCAGCAGTGCCAGGTCCGCCTGGTAGCTGAACAGCCGGGCCAACGATTCATCGGTGTTGCCGGTCTCGATCTTCACCTGGATGCCCGGGTAGCGCTGGCAGAACCGCGCTATCTGCGGCAGCACGTGCACCGGCGCGTCCACCGCCAACACCAGGCTGCCGGTGTGCAGGGCGCGTGAGTCCTGCAGCAGCTCGTGGGCTTCGGCTTCGCAGGCGAACAGGCGTTGGCTGATGCCCAGCAGGCGCTCGCCCAGGTCGGTCAGTTGCACTGAACGCTTGTTGCGGTGGAACAGCAGCACGCCGAAGCGCTCTTCCAACTTTCGCACCTGGTCGGAGACAGCCGGCTGGGTCAGAAACAGTTTTTGCGCGGCACGGGTGAAGCTGCCGTGCACCGCCACCGCGTGGAAGGCCTTGAGTTGAGCGTGGGACACCGACATGACGACTCCAGTAACAAGCTGGGCTTATGAGTGAAATACGATAAATCGATTTTATTTATCAGTCACCAGCTGTTTCCATACCTCCTAGCCCCGCCGCAGCCACAAGCGCCGGTCGGGGCCATGGCGCTGATACAGCGCCATCTGACCCGATGACGGGCCCCCGCCATCGCTGTGCGTAACACAAGAACAAGACAGGCGTTTCTTCACATTCTGCCGGCACACTTGAGCAAGAGGTCAGACTCACATGAACCATTCCCTAGCCACGTTCAAACGCTGGCGTATGCAGATTTTCGCAATCACCTGGCTGGCCTACGCCGCCTTCTACTTCACCCGCAAGGCATTCTCGGTCGCCAAGCTGGGCATCGCCGAAGACCCAGGCTTCATGCTCGACAAGGCCGCCATGGCCAACCTTGACGCGATCTACCTGGCCGCCTATGCCGTGGGCCAGTTCACCTGGGGCATGCTTGCCGACCGCTTCGGCCCCCGTGTGGTGGTGCTTGGCGGCTTGCTGATCTCGGCGGCGGCGGCGGTGGTGATGGGCAGCTACGCCACCTTCCCAATCTTCGCCACCTGCATGTTGATCCAAGGCCTGGCGCAGTCCACAGGCTGGGCCGGTTTGTGCAAGAACATCGGCAGTTTCTTCCCAGCCGCGCAGCGCGGGCGGGTACTGGGGTTGTGGAGCTCGTGCTATGCCTTTGGCGGCCTGGTGGCTTCGCCGTTTGCCGGCTGGTGGGCTTACACCCTGGTCGGCACCTGGCACGCCGCGTTTTTCTCCAGTGCCGTGGTGGTCGCCCTGGTGGCTGTGCTGTTTTTCTTCCTGCAGCGCAACAGGCCAGAAGACGTCGGCTTGCCTGCCGTAGAGCCCGAGCCGCAGAGCATGGCACCGGGCGCGAACCTGTGCAGCGTCTGGGCGCCATTGCGCGAGATCCTGCGTAACCGCAAGGTGTTGACCCTGGGCCTGGCCTACTTCCTGCTCAAGCCGGCGCGCTACGCCATTCTGCTGTGGGGGCCAGTGATCGTCTTCGAGCAAATGCCGTCGGTGGGCAAGGTCGGCGCGGCGATTATCCCCACGGCCTTCGAACTGGCCGGGCTGCTGGGGCCGATCATGATCGGCCTGGCCTCCGACAAACTGTTCGGCGCGCGGCGCATGCCGGCCTGCGTGATCAGCCTGGTGCTGTTGACGGTGACGCTAGCCGCGTTCATGGCAGCCATGCACACCGGCAGCGTGATGCTGGTAGTGGGCCTGCTGTTCGTCATGGGTCTGACCCTGTATGGCCCTGACTCGATGATCAGCGGCGCTGCAGCCATCGACTTCGGCACTGCCAAGGCAGGTGCCACCGCAGCAGGCTTCGTCAACGGCTGCGGCTCGGTGGGGGCCGTGCTTGGCGGGCTGCTGCCGGGTTATTTCGACGGCGTCACGGTATTCATCGTGTTCGCCGGTTGCGCACTGTTCTCGGCGCTGGTGCTGCTGCCGCACTGGAACAGCCGACCGGCCACCGCGGTGCAGCGCCACGACGTGGCACCGAACACCAGCATGGCAATCAAGCCACTGCGTACCTAAAGGAAAGCGAGCGAATGAGACCCTTCTGGCTGCAACAGGCCCTGGATTCGGCGCAGGAAGCGGCGTGCCCGCCGCTGCACGGCGACAGCCGTTGTGATGTGTGCATTGTCGGCGGCGGCTACACCGGCCTGTGGACCGCGTTGATGCTCAAGGAGGCGGTGCCGGCGCTGGATGTTGTGCTGATCGAGGCCGACATCTGCGGCGCTGGCGCCAGTGGTCGCAATGGCGGTTGTGCGCTGTCGTGGTCGGCCAAGTACTTCACCCTCGAGCGCCTGTTCGGGGCGGCCGAAGCGGTGCGCCTGGTGCGCGAATCGGAACGCAGCATCGGTGCCATCGGCGCGTTTTGCGCGGCCAATGGCATTGACTGTGACTACCGCCTGGACGGCACGCTGTACACCGCCACCAACTCGGCCCAGGTCGGTGCCACCGATGCGGTGATCGCCGCGCTGGAGCAGCAGGGGGTGAATTCGTTCCAGCGGCTGCCGCTGGACCAGCTGCAACGCCTGGCGGGGTCGGCGCGGCACCTGGAAGGCTGGTTTTCGCCGGCCGCCGCCACCGTGCAGCCCGGGCAGTTGGTGCGCGGCCTGCGGCGGGTGGCGTTGCAGCGTGGCGTGCGCATTCACGAAGGCACGGCCATGACCGGCCTGGTGCACGGTACGCCGGTACAGGTGCGCACGGCCCACGGCACGGTGCACGCCGACCGTGTAGTGTTGGGCCTCAATGCCTGGATGGCGCGGGCGTTTGCGCAGTTCGAGCGCAGTGTGGCGATTGTGTCCAGCGACATGGTGATCACCGAGCCGTGTCCTGAGCTGTTGCGCGAAATCGGCCTGGACAGTGGCGTCAGCGTGCTCGATTCGCGTATTTTCGTGCATTACTACCACAACACCTCCGATGGCCGACTGATGCTCGGCAAGGGCGGCAATACCTTCGCCTATGGCGGGCGCATGCTGCCGGTATTCGACCAGCCCTCACCCTACCGGCCGCTGCTGCGTGAAAGCCTGGGCGAGTTTTTCCCGGCGTTGGCGGGCGTGCCCTTGGCGGCCAGTTGGAATGGGCCGTCGGACCGCTCCGTCACGGGCTTGCCGTTCTTCGGCCGGTTAGACGGGGAGGGCAATGTGTTCTATGGCTTTGGCTATTCCGGCAGCGGCGTCGGGCCGTGCCACATGGGTGGGCAAATCCTGTCGTCGCTGGCGCTGGGGTTGGACAACCCCTGGACCCGCTCGCCATTGGTCAAGGGGCCGCTGGGGCTGTTTCCGCCAGAGCCGATTCGCTACCTGGGGTCGCTGATGGTGCGCAATGCCATTCGCCGCAAGGAGCGCGCCGAGGACCGCGGGCTGCGGCCACGGCACCTCGATGTACGCCTGGCACGTTTTGCGGCGGCGGCGGGGAAGGCCGACAAAGCATGAGATTTCTTGTCGATCACATGCCCGAGGGCGTATAAACTGCACCCACTTTTGGCCGGTCGCTTCCTGAACTGGCCGTTGAAACAAGAGAGTCGACATGGGCGCACAGTGGAAAGCCAAACATAGAGAAACAGCGGCCAATGCCAAAGGCAAGATCATGGGCAAGCTGTCCAAAGAGATCCAGATAGCTGCCAAATCGGGCGCCGATCCCGACATGAACCCGCGCCTGCGCCTGGCGATCGTGCAGGCCAAAAAGGCCTCGATGACCCGCGAGACCCTGGACCGGGCAATCCGCAAGGGTGCCGGCCTGGACGGTGATGCGGTGCAGTACCACGCGGTCAGCTACGAAGGTTTTGCGCCGCACCAGGTGCCGCTGATCGTCGAGTGCCTGACGGACAACATCAACCGTACCGTCGCGCAGATTCGCGTGCTGTTCCGCAAGGGCCAGTTGGGTGCGAGCGGTTCGGTAGCCTGGGACTTCAACCACGTCGGCCTGATCGAAGCCACCCCGAGCGAAGGTGCAGACCCAGAAATGGCCGCCATCGAAGCCGGTGCCCAGGACTTCGAGGATGGGGAAGAAGAGGGTTCGACCCTGTTCATCACCGACACCACCGACCTGGACGCGGTGCAAAAGGCCCTGCCGGAGCATGGCTTTACCGTGACCTCGGCAAAGATCGGCTACACCCCGAAAAACCCGGTAAGTGCTGCCAGCTTGAGCGCTGAGGCATTGGCCGAGGTCGAGGCGTTCCTCGAGGCGATCGATGAGAACGATGACGTGCAGAACGTCTATGTCGGCCTGACCGACTAAAAGCCGGGGCCGCTTTGCGGCCCATTCGCGGGGCAAGCCCGCTCCCACAGGCCTCCGCTAATAACCTCAAACACAGCGGAGCTCTGTGGGAGCGGGCTTGTCCCGCGAATGGGCCGGTGAATTTGATAAAGGGGAGCCTGCATGAACCCAACTTTCGCCTCCCTGAGCCTCGCCCATCTACGCACCCTCGACTGCCTCCTACAGCTCAAGAACCTCAGCCACGCCGCCGAGCGCCTGGGTGTCAGCCAATCTGCCCTGAGCCGTCAACTGGCCCACCTGCGCGAAGCCTTCGACGACCCGTTGCTGGTGCGCCAAGGCCGTGGCTACGTGCTCAGCGAGCATGCCGAAGCCCTGGTCGAGCCACTGCGCCAGGTCTTAGAAGAGCTGCACGCCCTGCGCCAACCGGCCGTGTTCGACCCCGCCCGCTGCGAGCGCCGTTTCTGCCTGGCGGCCTCAGACTACGTCGCCGAGCATATGCTGCCGCTGCTGGTGGCCGCGCTGGAACACGAAGCGCCCGGCGTGTCCCTCGAATACCGCACCTGGCAGGCTGGCCAGTACGCGTTGTTGGCCAGTGGCGAGATCGACCTGGCCACCACCTTGTTCGACGAGTCGCCGCCCAACCTGCATGGTCGTCTGCTCGGCGAGGACCGCGCGGTGTGCCTGATGCGCCGCGACCACCCGTTGACCGCCCATGACACGCTCAGCCAGGCAGCCTATCTGGCGCACAAGCATGTGCGCATTTCCGGGGGGGGCGACAAGGACAGCTTTATCGATCGCCACCTGCGCGCCCAGGGCCTGCAGCGGCGGGTCAGCCTGGAAGTGCCGTTTTTTTCGGCCACCGTGCAGGTGATCGGCAACAGCCAGGCGGTGGCCACGGTCCCGGAGCACATCGCCCGGCAACTGTGCCGTTTGCATGACCTGGCCTGGCGACCGTTGGGCTTCATCGATCACAGCCAGCGTTACTGGGTGGTCTGGCACCAGCGCCTGCAGGCCTCGGCCGAGCACCGCTGGTTGCGCAATCGGGTGTTCGAGCTGTGGCGCCAGTCCCAGTTCGGCGTGCAAGGGGGGCATGCGCCAACGCCATAGGTGGTATGCACGAAGCGGGGTTCTTTGCAGGGCGGGTGGCACCTAGACTGGCAGCAAACTGCCCAATGGAGACCGCCCGTGACCCCAGAACAATTCCGCCAGTACGGCCACCAATTGATCGACCTGATCGCCGACTACCGCCAAACCGTGGGCGAACGCCCGGTCATGGCCCAAGTCGAACCGGGTTACCTGAAAGCGGCCCTGCCTGAGTGCGCCCCGCAGCAGGGCGAACCCTTCGAGGCGATTCTCGACGACGTCAACAACCTGGTCATGCCGGGCCTGTCGCACTGGCAGCACCCGGATTTCTACGGTTACTTCCCGTCCAACGGCACGTTGTCATCGGTGCTGGGCGACTTTCTCAGTACCGGTCTGGGTGTATTGGGCCTGTCCTGGCAGTCCAGCCCAGCCTTGAGCGAGCTGGAAGAAACTACCCTCGACTGGCTGCGCCAGTTGCTCGGCCTTTCAGGGCAATGGAGCGGGGTGATCCAGGACACCGCCTCGACCAGCACCCTGGTGGCGCTGATCTGCGCCCGCGAACGGGCCAGCGATTACGCGTTGGTCCGCGGTGGCTTGCAGGCCCAGGCCAAGCCGCTGATCGTCTACGTCAGCGCCCACGCCCACAGCTCGGTGGACAAGGCCGCACTGCTGGCCGGTTTTGGCCGTGACAACATTCGCCTGATCCCCACCGACGCGCAGTTCGCCCTGCAGCCAGACGCGCTGCGGGCGGCGATTGAGAAGGACCTGGCGGCAGGTAATCAGCCTTGTGCAGTAGTCGCGACCACCGGCACCACCGCCACCACGGCACTCGACCCACTGCGCCCAATTGGTGAAATCACCCAGGCCCATGGCCTGTGGCTGCACGTTGACTCGGCCATGGCGGGGTCGGCGATGATTCTGCCCGAGTGCCGCTGGATGTGGGACGGCATCGAGCTGGCCGACTCGGTGGTGGTCAACGCGCACAAGTGGCTGGGTGTGGCCTTTGATTGTTCGATCTACTACGTGCGCGACCCGCAGCACCTGATCCGGGTGATGAGCACCAACCCCAGCTACCTGCAGTCGGCGGTGGATGGTGAGGTCAAGAACCTGCGTGATTGGGGTATTCCACTGGGCCGGCGGTTCCGCGCTTTGAAACTGTGGTTCATGTTGCGCAGCGAGGGCGTCGAAGCGCTGCAGGCGCGCTTGCGCCGTGATTTGGATAACGCTCAGTGGCTTGCTGGGCAGGTCGAGGCGACGCCGGGTTGGACGCTATTGGCACCTGTGCAGTTGCAGACGCTGTGCATCCAGCATCGGCCGGCGGGGCTGGAAGGGGAGGCGCTGGATGCGCATACCAAGGCCTGGGCCGAGCGGCTCAATGGTTCTGGGGAGGCGTATGTGACGCCGGCCACCCTTGATGGGCGGTGGATGGTGCGGGTGTCGATTGGCGCATTGCCGACCGAGCGGGAGCATGTTGAACAACTGTGGCAACGGCTGCAGGAAGTGATCAAGGGCTGAAAACGCTGGGGCCGCTTTGCGGCCCATTCGCGGCGCAAGGCCGCTCCTACAGGGATTTGCGCACACCTGTAGGAGCGGCCTTGCGCCGCGAATGGGCTGCGCAGCAGCCCCCTGCGATCTATCAGTGGCTTGCAGTCTGCAAGCTGCCTTTACGGCTGGCTTCGTACGCGGCCTTTTCCATTGGCTTGGCTTGCGGGTTGCCGAGGTCTTCCATCGACAGGCGATGGGTTTCCGGTGCGATGTACGCCGCCAGTGCGCAGATGCAGGTGATGAAGAACGCCATGCCACCCACGACCAGCGGAATGTTGTCCGAGCCCGGTGGTGCCACCAGGGCGAACAGCGCCGGCAGCATGGCCGTCAGCATGGTGCCGATGTTCTGCGCAATGGCCATGGCCGAAACACGGTAGCGGGTCTGGAACAGCTCAGGGTAGAAGCTTGGGAACACCGCGTTGTAGCCCTGGTAGACCATGCCCCACATCACGATCGAGGCAGCGAAGGCCAGCGGTACGTTCTGGATGCTGATCGCATACAGGTAGACGAAGGCCAGCAGGCCCGAACCCAGGCACCCGGCGATCATGGTCGGGCGACGGCCGATCTTGTCGGAAAGGTTACCGACGAATGGAATCACCAGCACCGCGACGATGTTGCCGACCACCGGAATCCACAAGTACACGCTCTTGTCGAAGCCGATGCCATAGGCCGGCTGCACCGCGTAGGCCGCACCGAAAATGGTCGCGACGACCGGGATCACGTTCATCAGGGCCATGAACATCACCAGCACCATGTGTTTCCAGCTGTGGCGGAATGCCTCGCTGACCGGCGACTTGGCGACTTTATCCTGCTTCTCTTCCTTCACGAAGGCAGGCGTTTCGTGCACTTCTTTACGGATAATGAAGCCGGCGATCAGCACCACGGCGCTCATCAGGAACGGAATCCTCCAGCCCCAGTCGTTGAAGGCTTCACTCGGCATGAAGTAGGCCAGTGGCAGGAACACCGCCGCCGCCAATACCTGGCCGGCTTGTACGCCCTGCAGGGTGAAGCTCGCGTAATAACCTCGTCGGCCGAACGGCGCGTGCTCCATGATCATCGAACTGGCACCGGAGATCTCGCCGGCTACCGCGAAGCCCTGGACCAGGCGCAGCAGCACCAGCAAGGCGGGGGCGAGGATGCCGATGTCGTGGTACGTCGGCAGCAGGCCGACGGCCATGGTCGACACACCCATCAGGAACATGCACAGCAGCAGTACGTTCTTGCGTCCGCGGGTATCACCCCAGTGGCCGAGCACGATGGCGCCGACCGGGCGAGCCAGGTAGCCGACACCGTAAGTGGCCAGCGAGGCGATGATCGCCATTTTCGGGTCGGTGTTAGGGAAGAAGATTTGCGGGAAAATCAGGGCCGCAGCCTGTGCATAGATGAAAAAGTCGTAGTACTCGAGTGCCGAGCCTATCCATCCACTGGCGGTCGCTTTCTTGGCTTGAGAGCTGGAGTGAGCCATCGGTGTCTCCGTTGTTCTTGTTGGTTCCCGCACGGCGCAAGGCGAGCGTGGGGTTATCTCGGGAGTGGGGTCAAACGTGAAGTGCGGGCGTATTCCGCGCCAAGGCCGTGACAGGCAGCCAGGAGACAGGTGCGGATCGCAAGGCGAGAGCAGTGTTCATAGGTCGGTACCCGGTTTTATTGAACTTATTATGTTGTGGCGTTGGGCTTGTTAGCGCAGGTTCTGCCGAACGACCGTCTGGCAAGAAGGCGGCGGTCGGTGTGCCTGCGTCTGGTTTCATGTTGACCACGGGGTGGCGGTCTAGCAATTCGCGAAATCCGGTTTTGTTCGGTAATCGAACACAAAACTAACCATTCCGTACAAAGAGATTGATGAGGCGACTTTACCTGCGAATAATCCATCATGCCAGGCACCGTTACCGTGGTTTTCCTGCGCCGTCGTCCCCTAACAACAAGGAACTCCCGCCATGCAGCGTTCGATTGCCACCGTGTCCTTGAGCGGCACCCTGCCGGAAAAGCTCGAAGCCATCGCCGCCGCCGGTTTCGACGGCGTCGAGATTTTCGAAAACGACTTGCTCTATTATGCCGGCAGCCCGCGTCAGGTTCGCCAGATGTGCGCGGACCTGGGCATCGCCATCACCCTGTTCCAGCCGTTCCGCGACTTTGAAGGCTGCCGCCGCGACCGGCTGCAGCGCAACGTCGACCGCGCCGAGCGCAAGTTCGACTTGATGCAAGAGCTGGGCACTGACCTGGTGCTGGTGTGCAGCAACGTCCAGGCCGATGCCCTGGGCGACGAGCAACTGCTGGTGGATGACCTGCGCCTGCTGGCCGAGCATGCCGGCAAGCGTGGCCTGCGCATCGGTTACGAAGCGTTGGCCTGGGGCCGACACGTCAATACCTACCAGCAGGTCTGGAACCTGGTGCGCCAGGCCGACCATCCGTCGCTTGGGGTGATCCTCGACAGTTTCCATACCTTGTCGCTCAAGGGCGACCCGAGCGCGATCCGTGACATCCCGGGCGACAAGATTTTCTTCGTGCAGATGGCCGACGCACCGATCCTGGCCATGGACGTGCTGGAGTGGAGCCGGCATTTCCGTTGCTTCCCGGGGCAGGGCGAAATGGACCTGGCCGGCTTCCTCGCGCCGATCCTCGCCACCGGCTACCGCGGCCCGCTGTCCCTGGAAATCTTCAACGACGGCTTCCGCGCCGCGCCACCTCGGCAGAATGCTGCCGACGGCTTGCGCTCGCTGCTGTACCTCGAAGAGCAGACCCGCCTGCGCCTGGAGCAAGAGGCCGTGGCGGTGGAGCCGGGCGTGCTGTTCAACCCGCCGGCGGCGAGTGCCTATGATGGTGTGGAGTTCCTCGAATTCGCCGTCGACGAGGCGGTGGGTGCGCGCTTGAGCAACTGGCTGAAACGCCTGGGCTTCGCCGACGCCGGCAAGCACCGCAGCAAGGACGTGCAACTGTTGCGTCAGGGCGACATCAACATCGTCCTCAATGCCGAACCCTATTCGTTTGGCCACAACTTCTTCGAGGCGCATGGCCCGTCGTTGTGCGCCACGGCGTTGCGCGTCAAGGACCAACAAGCTGCCTTGAAGCGCGCCACGGCCTTCCGTGGCCAGCCGTTCCGTGGCCTGGTCGGCCCCAACGAGTGCGAAGTACCCGCCGTGCGCGCGCCCGATGGCAGCCTGTTGTACCTGGTAGAACAGGGCACTGCTGGCCAGACCCTGTACGACACCGACTTCAGCCTGGACAAAAGCGCCACTGCCAGCGGTGGCCTGCGCCGTATTGACCACATGGCCCTGGCGCTGCCGGCGGAGTCGCTGGACAGCTGGGTGCTGTTCTACAAGAGCCTGTTCGACTTCGCCGCCGACGATGAAGTGGTGCTGCCCGACCCGTACGGCCTGGTCAAGAGCCGCGCGCTGCGCAGCCAGTGCGGCACCTTGCGCCTGCCGCTGAACATTTCCGAGAACCGCAACACCGCCATTGCCCACGCATTGTCCAGTTACCGCGGCTCGGGTGTGCATCACATCGCCTTCGATTGTGATGACATCTTCCGAGAAGTGGCGCGTGCCAAGTTGGCTGGCGTGCCGCTGCTGGAAATCCCGCTCAACTATTACGACGACCTGGCGGCGCGCTTCGACTTCGACGACGAATTCCTCAGTGAACTGGCGTATTACAACGTGCTGTACGACCGCGATGCCCAAGGCGGCGAACTGTTCCACGTGTACACCGAGCCGTTCGAGGAGCGCTTCTTCTTCGAGATCATCCAGCGCAAGGGCGGCTATGCCGGGTATGGCGCAGCGAACGTCGCCGTGCGCCTGGCAGCAATGGCCAAGGCCCGTAGCGGGGCAGCGCGCAAGCCGGTGCTGTAAGCGTTCAAGTGGTAGTCGCGCTCTGTGATTGTCACAACCCTGTGGGAGCGGGCTTGTCCCGCGAATGGGGCTACGCGGTGCATGGCACCGGCTTTGCCGGTGTTCGCGGGGCAAGCCCGCTCCCACAAGGGTCGGCAACTCGCTTGCAATGCCACACAGGGTTCACCGCCCTTCGGCCACCATCAACAACGCCTGCGGCACCGTACTTTGCGGATGCTGCGGCTCCTGCAGGCTGACCAGGCGCAACCCAGCCATGTCCAATGCATTCAGCCAACTGGCCAAAGTCCGGAAGTACCAAGGCATCGGCCGCCAGTCCCCGGCAAACCCTGCGAACGACTCTTCCCGCCAGCCATCCTGATAATCGCCCGCAGCCACACTCCAGGGGTGCAACGTCTGGATCACCACTGCACCACCCGGAGCCAGCAGCCCATTCATCGTCGCCAACAAGGGGATGACGTCCTGCTGCAACAACGCAAAATTGGCACAAACCAAATCGTAGCCACGGCCAACGCTGACGTCGCCCTCGGCCAGCTGTGCGTAACTGGCAAGGTGCACCTCGGCGGAGCCTGCCGCACGGGCCGCCTCCACTAGGGCCTTGTCGCCATCTACGCCGACCGCCTCGATGCCGCGATCAGCCAGCGCCCGCAGCAACCAGCCTTCACCACACCCAAGGTCGAGTACGCGCTCGGGTTGTCGGCTGAGAATGGCCAGCAAGATAGCCTGGTCGGTCACCTGCCGACGGCTCTCGATGGCGCCACTGCGCACCGCGTCGATCCAGGCCTGGGCGTTGTGCTGCCAGCTGTGTAGCAGGTTGTCTTCGGGGTTGTGCATGAGGGTTTCCGCCGCCTTGGGTCAGTTGAAGCATAGGCCGCGAGCGCGCGCCTTCGCGGCTGAATGCTGGCCCATATTGAACTTGCTTTGCGCGCCAGCGCTAACTTACCATTGAAAATAGTTCTCACTTGCGTAGACAAGACCGCCCATGAGCGACGTGCTGCCCAGCCCTGACAATCACATACGCAATGTCGAAGCGCTTTACACCGTCCATCAAGGCTGGTTACACGCGAAGTTGCGCAGGCGCCTGGGCAACGCGGTGGATGCAGCTGACCTGGTTCAGGACACCTTCACCCGCATCCTCGCCTCCAAAGCCGTCGTATTCGATGAACCCCGCGCTTATCTGAGTTGCGTCGCCGGCGGCATTCTCGCCAACTGGTGCAAACGTAAATCGCTGGAGCGTGCGTACTTGGCGGCGCTTGAGCACCTGCCTGCCCCTGAAGTGCCTTCGCCAGAGACGCGCTTGCTGATCCTGGAAACCCTGCACGAGATCGATGCCATGCTCGATACCTTGCCGCCACTGGTCCGGCGGGCGTTTCTGCTGTCGCAGTTGGCTGGCATGAAGTACGAGGCGATTGCCGAGCAGCTCGGTGTATCGCTGATTACCGTCAAACGCTACATGAAGCAGGCATTCGTTCAGTGCTTGAGGCTGGTCGACTAGATGGCCGATGCACAGCGCGCCGAGCCGGGAGACGCCGAAGCGCTCGAAGAAGCCGCCGAGTGGTTGATGTGCATGAGCGCAGGCGACGTGACCGATGCGCAGCAGGCCGACTGGCTGGCCTGGCGCAACAGCAGCCCGGCCCGTGCACACGCCTGGCAGCGCGCGGAGCGGTTGATGGGCAAGTTGGGTGGCCTGCCACCGGCATTGTCGATGCCTGCACTGGACCGCCCGGCCGACCCTGGCCGTCGTGCACTGGTCAGCCGGCTGGCGCTGCTGCTGGCCCTGGCCCCGGCCAGCTGGGCAGGCTGGCGGCTGACCGAGCAACAAGGCTGGGCAGCCGACTACCGCTCCGGCATTGGCGAACGCCGTGACCTTACCCTGGCCGATGGCACGCAGGTTGTGCTCAATACCGACTCCGCCATCGATGTGCGTTTCAATGCCGGCGAGCGGTTCATTTGTTTGCTCCGTGGCGAAATCCTGGTGCAGACGGCCCCCGACATCGTGGTCCCTGCTCGCCCGCTGTGGGTAGGGACGCGGGAGGGGCGCATGCAAGCCTTGGGCACCCGGTTCACCGTGCGGGAGGGCGGCGGGCGCACCTACCTTGCGGTCATCGAAGGTGCGATTCGCATCGAACCTGAAAATGCCGATCACCTTGCCCGCCGCGTTGTGCAAGCCGGCCAACGCGCTGACTTCGACGCCCGAACGATCGCTGCGCCAAGGCCGGTAGACGAGGCTGTCACGGCCTGGACCCAGGGCATGCTGCTGGCGGACAAGATGAGGCTGGACGCTTTCGTTGCCGAGCTCGCACGTTACCAACGGGGGTTCATTCGTTGTGATCCAGGGATTGCCGACCTTCGCGTATCGGGGGCATTCCCCATCAGCGACCCGCGTCGAACGTTGAGCATGCTGGAGTCGACTTATGCCCTGCGGGTGGAGGCGCACATGGGGGGCTACTGGACGATGCTTGCGCCGCGTTGACCGCACCGCAAAAAAAGTCGTGCCCCAGGTGATACTTTTTTCCGCCTCGGCTGGCAATAGGAGTGAACACCTCCATTCCCGGTCAGAAGGACCCTCCTGTCATGCCTGTTGCAAGTCGTCCCCAGCTCGCCATTGCAATCCGTCGCGCCCTGTTCAGCTGTGTGCTGGTAGCAGGTGCCAGCCATTCATGGGCGGCGCTCGCACAACCACTGGAGGCGACGGCTACCAGGCCGTACGACATCGCCCCAGGGCCGCTCGGCCGGGTCATGGCCAGCTTCGCGCTGGCCTCCGGTGTGGCCCTGTCGTTCGAGCCTGCATTGACGGAAGGCCTGTACAGCCCAGGCCTCAACGGTCGCTATTCCCCGCGTGACGGCATGGCGCAACTGCTCGCCGGCAGTGGGCTCGAACTGGTCGAGCTGGGCGACGGCAGCTTCAAACTAATCAGGCAAGTGGCCAGTGGCGACGGCCTGACCCTGGCCGCGACCACCATCGACGCCAACAGCATGCGCTACGAAACCCTGCCAGAGGCTTATGCCGGCGGGCAAGTTGCCCGTGGCGGGCGGCTGGGCATGCTGGGCAACAAGGACGTGATGGACACGCCCTTCAACGTCACCAGCTATACCGCCAAAACCCTGGCGGACCTGCAGACGGTCACCGTCGCCGATGCCCTGGCGCGTGACCCTTCGGTTCGCTCCACGGGGCAGACCGGTGGCATCGTCGATTCGTTTTTCATTCGTGGCTTCCCTGTCGGTGAGGGCAACCTAGGGGAGCTTGCTTTCGACGGCGTGTATGGCGTGGCGCCCAACTACCGCGTGTTTACCGAATATGCCGAGCGCGTCGAGGTACTCAAAGGGCCAGGCGCGCTGATGTATGGGATTTCGCCTAACAGCGGGGTCGGCGGCGTGATTAACATCGTCCCCAAGCGCGCCCTGGCCGAGGACCTGACCCGTTTCACCGCAAGCTACAGCTCCGACACACAGACCGGTGGCCACCTCGACATCAGCCGCCGCTTTGGTGATCAGCGGCAATGGGGCGTGCGTTTCAACGGCAGCCTCGCCCAGGGCGACACGGCCATCGATGACCAGCAACGGGCGTTGGATATCGGTGCTATCGCCCTGGATTACCAAGGTGAGCGCCTGCGCCTGAACCTGGACTTCATCAGCCAGCGGGAGCGCTGGGATGCCGCGTCGCGGCCTTTCACCGTGGCGCCGGGTGTCGACGTGCCTTCGGCCGCCAATGGCCGCACCAACCTGCCACAGGACTGGGGCTGGTCGGACACCCGCGAGCAATCCGCGCTGCTGGGTGGGGAATACGACTTGAGCGATTCGTTGACTGTGTTTGCCCATGCGGGTGGCGGCAGGGCGGATGTCGCGCGGATGTCCGACCAGGTGCCGAAAATCCTCAATGACGCGGGCGACACCAGCAATACTCCGGGCTACTACAAGTTCAATGTCGACCGCTCCACCGCCGACGTGGGCTTACGCGGGCTGTTCGAAACCGGGCCGATCAACCATACCGTCACGCTCATGGCGACCCGTTACCAGGATGAGCTATCGCGGGGCATCAACAATGGCACGGAAATAATCTCGAACATCTATCACCCCATAGCGGTGCCCAAGCAGTACATCAGTGCGCCAAACGTGAATCGGGTGTCTGAAGCCGAGTTGTCCGGCGTAGCCATGACCGACACCTTGGCGGTGCTCGATGACCGCGTGCAACTGACCCTGGGCGTGCGCAGGCAAGCGATCGAGTCGCGTAACTACAGCACCGCAGGCGCGATGACTACCCGCTACAAAGACAGTGCGACGACGCCCGTGGTCGGGGTGGTGGTGAAACCCTGGGAGAATGTCTCGCTGTACTACAACTACGTCGAAGGCCTGAGCAAAGGCGATGTGGCACCGGCCACGGCGGGCAACGCCGGTGAAGCCTTTGCCCCCTATGAAACCAAGCAGCACGAACTGGGGGTGAAGTTTGAACGGGACACCTTCATGACCACCTTGGCGCTGTTCCAGATCGAAAAACCCAGTGGCGAACTGGGCGCTGGCAACCTGTTTTCGGTTCAGGCGCAGCAGCGCAACCGTGGCATCGAGTTGAGCATGTTCGGTGAAGTCGCGCCCGGTACCCGACTGCTGGGCGGCGTGACCCTGCTGGATGGCGAACTGACCGATTCGGCCACGGCGGCCAACAAGGGCAATGAGCCTGTGGGCGTGCCCGATGTGCAGGCCAACCTCTGGGCCGAGTGGGACACGCCTTGGGTCGAAGGTGTCACCTTGACCGGTGGCGCGATCTACACCGGCAGCCAGTACATCAACCAGGCCAACACCCAAGAGCTCGATGCCTGGACACGTTTCGATGTTGGGGCGCGCTACACCACCCACATCGAAGGCCGTCCTACCACCTTCCGGGCCACAGTGCAGAACGTCTTCGACCGTGAGTACTGGTCGGGGGTCGCTTCGTATGGCGCGATATCGCCTGGCTACCCACGCGCCCTGCAGCTGTCGGCCACGGTCGATTTCTGAGGCCGGTTCGGCCTGGGCGCACTCAGGGGGTTGTGGTCACTTGTTCATACGCCAGGGTCATGGTGTGCCAGGTATGCGTGTCTGCAGGTATCAGGTGTTCTATGCGCAGCGAGGCCACGGTCACGTCCAGCGGCATGCCAAAGGTGGTGAAGGTGGACAGGAACTTCAGCTCACCGTGGGCCGAGCGCAGGCGCGTCAACACGACCGGCGAAGGCGATGGGGCAATCGCCAGCGCGGCGGGGCAGGGCAGGTCTTGCAGAAGCTGCGCCAACTCAGGGTTGCCCGCCGCTTCCCGCGAGGCCCTGTGCCACGCGGTGGCGCGGATTTCATCGGCATTGATCAACTGGTCGCCCAGGCCCTCGGGGCACAGCAGCGTTTCCAGCAGGTTGAGCGGCGCATCATCACGGGGCTGTACCCCCGCCATCTGCAACAGCAGCCCGGCGCTGGTGTTGGCGGCGGTGATGTACCACATGCTATCCAGGACGATCGCTGGAGCGGGGTTGTTGGCCTGCAAAATATGCGCAATCGCCTCGTGCACCATTGCCATGGCGGGCGCATTCAGCGGCGACGCGGTGTAGCGGGGCGCATAACCTGCCGCGAGGAAAACCTCGTTGCACTCCTCCAATGGTACGTCCAACGCAGAAAGCAGGGCATGCAACGTGCCTGGGCTTGGTTTGGCGCGACCGGTCTCCACGCAGCTCAGGTGACGCTGGGATACGTTGGCGCGTAGCGCCAGCTCAAGCTGACTCAAACCTGCCTGTTGACGGTGCCGGCGCAAGTGGTTGCCTGCCGGGTTACCGGTTGAGGCGGTCGGGTGGAAAGGGCGGTTACTCATGGGGCAACTCTGACGGGGCGTGAGCGGGGCGTCGATGACCTGTGAGGTCATTGAGCAGTCTGCAACCATAGCACTACCTTGGCGCAGTATTGGTTAAGGAGCGTTGCAGATGAAAAGCACTTGGATCGCGCTGGCTACCCTGATGTCGTTCTCGCTATACACCGGCTGGACGATGTTCATTGCAGAGCAATCATTGCTCGCATTTGGCCTTGAACTGATGGCCCGGCCTGACACTGCGCAGGTTGTAATCGACTTGTACGTGATGGCTGGGCTTGCGTGCGCCTGGATGATCAGGGATGCCCGTTCGAAAGGGCGATCGTGGTTACGGGTTGCCCCTTTTTTGCTGCTCACGGCTGTGTTTGTGTCGGTGGGGCCGCTTCTGTACATCGTGTTTGAAGGCTTTGGCAGGCGCTCGGCACATCCTGCTCAGGAGGGGGCGTGATGCACGGTGCCCTGTCTGTCTATGCGGTCTGTGTGGTCGCGCTGTTCCTGAAGATGCTGGCGATCTCTTGCTACCAAGGCTATTGCCGCCTGCGTTACAAGGCCTTTACCAATGGTGAAGACGCGGCGTTCTTAGGGCGCTTGGCCAATGTTGACGAATTGCCGCAGGTCAGCCGGGCGGGCAGGGCTTGGGCGAATGATCTGGAGAATATTCCGGCGTTTTTTGCCTTGGCCGGCTTGGCTATTGCGCTGAATGCTGCTGCGGTCGTCATTATTTGGCTGAGTGTGGTGTTCACCGTTGCCAGGGTGGCGCATACGGTGTGCTACCTGAGCGGTTTGCAGCCATGGAGGACAGTCAGCTTTGTGGTGGGGCTGGTGTGCTTGCTGGGGCTGGCGCTAACGGTCTTGCAGGCTTGTTGGTTGTAAGTAGGCTTTAGGATCTTGGGGCGCAAAACGCCCCAACAATCTCAAGCTTAAACAAAGCCAGAGCAGGTCAGTTACTCACCATCAACTCCGGCCCAAGGTAATTGTTGACCAGCTCGATATCGTCGTCCCCCAGGCTGCCCACCGATGAGGCCAGGCGCAGGCGTGACATCAGGTAGTTCAACTTGGCCTCGAACAGGTCATGCCGTGCGTCGAACAGCAATTCCTCGGCATTAAGCACATCTGAGTTGGTACTGGTACCGCCCTCCTTGAAGCCCTTGCGTGTCGAGGTCAGCGAACGTTCGTTGGACGCGACGGCCTTTTCCAGCGCATGGATACGCATGGCGCCACTCTGCACGCCTCGGTACTCACGGGTGGTGCCGGAGATGACTTCCTGGCGGGTGGCGTCGAGCTCGTCCAGCGCTTTCGAACTGTTGGCGCTGGCCTGGCGGGTCAGCGCGCTGGTGCTGCCGCCGCTGTACAGCGGGATGTTCAGTTCCAGGCCGATCGAGCTGTACTGGTTGCGCTGGTTCAGCTCTGAAATCGATTGGCTGCTGCCCGCGGTGTAGCCCGCAACGAAGTCCAGGGTCGGCCAGTGCCCGGCCTTGGCCCGGTTCACCTCTTCTTCTGCCAGTTCGTAGCTGTGCCGGCGGGCGTGAATCAGCGGGCTGTCGGTTTGTGCTTTGACCAGCCAGTCCTGCAGGTTGCCCGGCAGCAGCGGCGGGGTGGTGAAGCCTGGCTGCAAGGTGGTCAGCGATGCCGGGGTTTCACCGATGTACTCCTCGAGCTTGCGGCGGGCGTTGACCAGGTTGTCCTGCGCCTCGATCAGGTCGGCCTCAGCCAGGTCGCGGCGAGCGACCGACTCGTCGATATCGGTCACCGTGCCGGCGCCCAGCTCCATGCGCCGTTTCGCTGACGCAAGCTGCTCCTCGAAAGCGTTCAGCTTGGCCCTGGCCAGGGTGATGGTTTCGCTGGCCAACAGCACATCGAAATAACTGTCGGCCAGGCGCACGGCGGCATCCTGGCTCTTGGCATCGAACACCGCGACGCTGTAGTCGGCACGCTGCTGGCCTTGGCGGTATTCGGCCATTTTCTGTTTGTTGAACAGCGGTTGGCGCAGGCGCACGCTGGCGCCTTTGGAGTCATAGTCCAGGTCGTTGTCCTGGCCGCTCTGGCGCTGCGAGCCATTGACCTTGTTGTAATAGGCCGTGGCATTGATCTGCGGCAGCAGGCCGGCCTGGCCGATGGCCCGGTTCTCCAGGCCGGCCTGTTTCTCATGCTCGGCGGCATGGTAGATGGGCCCTTGGTACTGCAGCAGGTCCCAGGCTTGCTTCAGGTCCATGGCACTGGCTGGCAAGGACAACCCTAATAGGCACAACATCAGGCAGTGGCGGTTCATCTCATTGCTCCTTGAAAGCGCTGTCGACGCGTTCGAGCATGGGTTTGAGCAGGTAGCTGAGCAGGTTGCGCTCGCCGGTCTTGATGGTGACGGTGGCCGGCATGCCGGGGCGTATGTGGTTGCTGCCCAGCAAGCTCATGCCGGCGGGTGAAACGTCCACCTGCGCCAGGTAGAACGGCTGCTTGCTCTCCTCATCGAGCAGGCGGTCGGCAGAGATGGTTTTCACACGGCCGGGGATGTTTGGGGTCTGAGCGTGGTTGAAGGCCGGGAAGGCGATGTCCACGGCAAGCCCTGGGACCATTTTGTCGATGGCCTGCACAGGGATCATCGCGTCGACCTGTAACGGCTCGTCGAGCGGGACGATTTCCATCAGCTTGGCGCCAGGCTGGATAACCCCGCCGACCGTGGCGATGCCCAGCGCCTGGACCATGCCATCGATGGGTGAGCGGATCACCGTGTGGGTCACTTCGTAGTCCAATGCACGCAAGCGGTCGGCCAGGGTGGTGTTTTCCTTGGCGGTGTCGGTCAGTTGCGACTCGACCTCTTTCAAGTAATCGTGCTGGCGCTGAAGCATGCGCAGCTTGATCTCGGTGGCCTGGCTGCGCACCCGGGCGATGTTGTTGAGGTTTTCGGCCTGGCCGGCGGAGAGGTCGGCGTTGCTGCGCTCCAGTTCCAGCAGGCGGTTGCGCGGTACATAGCCTTCGGCGGCCAGCACGCGGGTCCCTTGCAGCTCCTGGCCGAGGAAGTTGATCTGCGAGGCGCGGGCGCCGTACACCTGCTGCAGGCCTTTGAGCTGCACGGCCGATGCCGCCAGGTTCTCTTCGAGGATGCTGAGTTCGCCCGCCAGGCCGGCGCGGCGGGTGTCCAGCAAGCGCTGCTGCAAGTCCATGGCAGCCAGCAGGCGTGGGTCTGCGCCGAAGCGCTTGAGCAGCGCGGGGTCGAAGGTTACCGCGTCGCGGTTGTCGCGCTCGGCTTCGAGGCGGTTTTCCACGGTCTTGCTGACAATGTACTGGGCGCTGACTGCGCCCTGTTCGGCCACGGCCCGCAGGGCATCGAGGCGAACCAGTTCCTGGTCCTTTTTCACCACGTCGCCTTCGCGCACCAGGATTGCCTCCACGGTGCCGCCGCTCAGGTGCTGCACGGCCTTGCGATTGCTGGTGACCTTGACCGTGCCGGTGGCGACCACGCCGGCATCCAGCGGCGCCAGCCAGGCCCACAGCAAAAAGCCGCCGAAGCCGGCCAGCACCAGCCACAGGCCCCAGCGCACCGGTTTGCCGGCATCCAGGTCGATCAGGCTCTTCGCCTCGGCAGGGATCAACTCGGTCGGTTGGCTCATGTGCATGATCGGTTACTCCCGTACTTTTACCGAAGCCAGCGGCGCTGCTGCGGCCGCCGGTATCACGCTTGCCTTGCGCAGGGCGGCAAAGACTTCGTCGCGCGTGCCCAGCATCTGCACGTCGCCGTCACGCAGCATCAACACCTTGTCGACGGCGCACAGCACGTTGGGCCGGTGAGAAACCAGCACTACCGTGGCGCCACGGCCTTTGAGTTCGCCCAGGGCATCGACCAGGGCCTTTTCCCCGACATCGTCGAGGTTGGCGTTGGGCTCATCCAGCACCACCAGGTTAGGTTCGCCATACAGCGCACGGGCCAGGGCAATGCGCTGTTTCTGGCCACCGGAAAGCGGGCTGCCATCGGTGCCCAGGCGAGTGTCGTAGCCCTGCGGGAAGCGCAGGATCATCTCGTGCACACCGGTGCTCTTGGCTGCGCGGATGACCGCATCGCTGTCCACCTCGGCAAACCGCGCGATGTTGTCGGCGATGGTCCCTTCGAACAGTTCGACGTCTTGCGGCAGGTAGCCGAGCCACGGGCCCAGTTCGCCTTTGTTCCAAGTGAAGATGTCGGCGCCGTCCAGGCGCACCTTGCCGGCCTGGGTCGGCCAGACGCCAACCAGCAGGCGGGCGAGGGTGGACTTGCCCGAGGCGGAGGGGCCGATGATGCCGAGGCTTTCGCCCGGCGCCAGGCTGAAGCTCACCCCGCGCAGAATGGTGGTGTTGGTGCCGGGGGCGCCAGCAAACACGTTCTCCACGGCGAGCATGCCCAGGGGCCGTTGCAGCGACATGCTCGGTGGGCGGCGCGGGTAGTCCTGCAGCAGCTCGGTCAGCCGTCCCCAGGCTGACCGGCAGCCAAGCAGTTGCTTCCACGAGGCGATGACTTGTTCCACCGGCCCCAGTGCGCGACCGGTGAGGATCGAGCAGGCGATCATCATGCCCGGGGTGATCTTGCCTTCGATCGCCAGCAGCGCACCGGTGCCGAGGATCAGCGATTGCAGGGTGATGCGCACGAAGCGCCCGGTGCTGCTGATCAAGGCCGCACGGTCGGACGCCAGCGTCTGCATCTGCAGGATGCGCAGATGGCTCTGGTACCAACGCTTGCTTATCGACGGCAGCATGCCCATGGCCTCGATGACTTCGGCATTGCGCAGGTTGTTGTTGGCGTAGTTGGCAGACGACAGCGCCGCGTGGTTGGCCTCGGCCAACGGCTTGTGCGTGGCCTTCTCGGTGAGGTACGCCAGGCCGGCGAGGATCATCGAGCCGATCATCGTGACCAGCCCCAGCAGCGGGTGGATCAGGTAGCACACCAGCAGGTAGATGGGCGTCCACGGTGCATCGAAGAAGGCGAACAAGCCATTACCGGTCAAGAACTGGCGGACCTGTGCCAGGTCTTGCAGGGCCTGGGCCGGGTTGCCACCGGCGCGGTTCAGGTTGCGCTCGAAGGCGGCGCTGAAGATGCGCCGGTTGAGGTCCATGTCCAGGCAGTTGCCGACCCGGATCAACACGCGGGTGCGAATCATTTCCAGGGCGGACATCAGCAGGAACAGCCCGACCACCAGCACGGTGAGCATCGTCAATGTGGTGACGTTACGGCTGACCAGGGCGCGGTCGTAGACCTGGAGCATGTAGACAGCTGGCGTCAACATCATGACGTTTATCACGCCGCTGAAGCCTGCCAGTGAGTAGAAGCTGCGGCGCAGGCGAAAGAGCGCCTCGGCCAGCTCGGAACGGGTGCGCGGCTGCTTGTGCATCTTGGGCCTCCCTCTGTACCAAACCGGAGGCCGTTGCGGCGCTCTGGACTGCTCTAGATGTGGCTTCTGGACGGCACGCAGGCGGGTCGCTCTGTAGGCGAATCATCCGAAAACGCTGCGGTGCCCCACAAGCACGAGCGTAGGTTGCAACGAAACATCTTGTAATATCATTTCGCTCTATAAATTCTTTGAACTTTTTATAAGTCACGTAAAAACAGCGAGTTGCAACGCATTATCATCGAGAGTCATTTTTTCGACGGCTTATTGACAAGGTTTGAACCTACGACTTTAGTCTTGATTATTCGGGCCGCTCCTACGGACCGCGCTTGACCAGATGTCATCGCACCACCGATCCCGGAAAACCGAACCACGAACTGCGCACGTCAGTACTGACTGGGCGCGGGATGGACCCTGTTGCCCTGTGTCTTTCTCCCGATAGATCGAGGGCAATCTAAATGGCCAATTTCAGCAAGTCGGACCTGGAGTTCATCCTCAAGCAGATCTTCATCGCCGAAGCCCACGCCAAGGGCGCCAATCTCATCGATCTGCTGCCCAACAGCCAGGTGCCGTTTGGCTTGCGCACCGTGGACGGCAGCTACAACAACCTGGTGGCCGGGCAAAGTGAGTTCGGTGCCGCTGACAATTCCTTCCTGCGTTTGCTTGATGCGTCGTACCGCGCGGCCTATGCCGGCACCGGCACGGTGGTCGACGGGCAGCCGCGCACCATCAGCAACCTGATCGTCGACCAGACGCCGAACAACCCCGCCGCCGTCGAAGCCAATGGCGGCGCGGCGCCGGTGATGAGCCCCGGCCTCGATGGGGTGTTCGGCACGGCTGACGACAAGCCCGTGTTCTTCATCCCCAACCAGTCTGCAGACGCGGGCCTGACGGCCGGTTTCAACGCCTGGATGACCTTCTTCGGCCAGTTCTTCGATCACGGCCTGGACTTGGTGACCAAGAGCACCACCGACATCGTGTTCATTCCGTTGCAGCCGGACGACCCGTTGTACGTGCCCAACAGCCCGACCAACTTCATGGTGCTGCCACGTGCCGTGCGCACGGCCGGCGCGGACGGTGTGCTGGGCACGGCCGACGATGGCCAGCCCAACACCACCTCGCCGTTCGTGGACCAGAGCCAGACCTACAGCTCGCACCCCTCGCACCAGGTGTTCCTGCGCGAGTACATGCTCAACGCCGCGGGCGACCCGATCGCCACCGGGCGGCTGATCACCAACCGCGATCTCGGCGCCGACGGCAAGTTCGGCACGGCTGACGATGGCAATGGCGAAAATGGCGGCATGGCCACCTGGGCCGTGGTCAAGGCCCAGGCCCGCGACCTGCTCGGTATCAACCTGACCGATGCCGACGTGCACAGCGTGCCGCTGCTGGCGACCGATGCCTATGGCAACTTCCTGCGCGGGCCCAATGGCATGCCGCAGGTGGTAATGCGCGTCAGCAATGGCGCCGATGGGGTTGCCGGCACGGCCGATGATGTGACCCAACTGGTCGAGGGCAATCGCGCCGCGCCGATCAGCCTGGCCAATGCTGTCAGCACCGGGCACGGCTTCCTCGACGATATCGCCCACAACGCCGCGCCCGTGGTGGTCGGCGGCGTGCTGCAGGCCGACGGCGACACCGCGGTGGGCAATGCGCAGCTGGTGGGCCCAGGTGGCAACAACCTGACCTACGACAACGAACTGCTCGACGCCCACTACATCGCCGGCGACGGCCGGGTGAACGAGAACATCGGCCTGACCGCCGTGCACCACGTGTTCCACTCCGAGCACAACCGCCTGGTCCAGCAATCCAAGGACACCATCCTCGCCGCAGGCGACCTGGCCTTCCTCAACGAATGGCTGGTGGATGACGTTGCCGCGCTGCCGACCACACCTGCCGCGATCGCCGCGCTGGTGTGGGATGGCGAACGCCTGTTCCAGGCCGCCAAGTTCGGCACCGAGATGCAGTACCAGCACCTGGTGTTCGAGGAGTTCGCCCGCACCATCCAGCCGCAGATCGACGAGTTTCTGGCGCCCAACGGTTATGACACCTCGATCAACCCGGCCATCCTCGCCGAGTTCGCCCACGTGGTGTACCGCTTCGGCCACTCGATGCTGACCGAGACCGTCGACCGCTTCGACCCCGAGTTCAACCCCGTTCTTACCGACCCCAACAACCCCGACCAGCAGCTTGGCCTGATCGCTGCCTTCCTCAACCCGCTGGCATTCGCTGGCAGCGGGGCGACGGCCGATGAAGCGGCAGGGGCAATCATTCGCGGCGTGACGCGCCAGGTCGGCAACGAGATCGATGAGTTCGTTACCGAAGCCCTGCGCAACAACCTGCTGGGCCTGCCGCTCGACCTGCCGGCGCTGAACCTTGCCCGTGGGCGCGACACCGGTATCCCCTCGCTGAACGAGGCGCGCCGTGAGTTCTATGCCGCCACCGGCGACAGCCAGCTCAAGGCCTACATCAGTTGGGTCGATTTTGCCGACCACCTCAAGCACCCGGCATCGCTGGTCAACTTCATCGCCGCCTACGGCACCCATGCGACGATCACCGGGGCGACCACGCTGGCTGACAAACGTGCCGCCGCCATGGCCTTGGTGTTCGGGGGCGATGGCGCGCCGCTCGACCGCCTGGACTTCCTCAACGGCACCGGCACCTGGGCCAACGTGACCCGGGCCGGCAAAGACGGCGTGCTGGGCACTGCGGACGACGTGAGCGGGGTGACCATCACCGGCGTCGACACCATCGACTTCTGGGTCGGTGGCCTGGCCGAGCAGAAGATGCCGTTCGGCGGCATGCTGGGCTCGAGCTTCAACTTCGTCTTCGAAACCCAGCTGGAGGCGCTGCAGAACGGCGACCGCTTCTACTACTTGTCGCGTACAGCGGGCCTGAACTTCGGCACGGAGCTTGAAAACAACTCCTTCGCCAAGCTGATCATGCTTAACTCCGACGTCACCCACCTGTCCAACACGGTGTTCCTGACGCCGACGTTCACCCTTGAAGTGAACCAGGCCAACCAGTTCACCGGGCTGGGTGCCGACGGCAAGGCCGACCCTACCGGCGGCATCATGATCTACGGCCAGGAAATCGTCCCGCTGGTGATCCGCGACAACCCGGATACCGTGGGCCCCGACAGCAACTACCTGCATTACACCGGCCTGGACCATGTGGTTCTGGGGGGCACTGCGGGCAATGACATCATCATCTCCAGCGAGGGTGACGACACGCTCTACGGCGACGGCGGCGATGACCGCCTCGAAGGGGGCGCCGGCAATGATGCGGTGCTGGGTGGCGCGGGCGATGACATCATCACCGATTCGTTCGGCGACAACCGCCTGGAAGGCAACGCCGGCAACGATGTAATCGTCGCCGGCAGCATGGGCGTTGCCGGCAACCTGATCCTGGGCGGCGATGGCCAAGACTTTATCATCACCACCGAAGACATCAGCACCACGTTCGGCGGCCAGGGCGACGACTTCATCCTCGGCGCCAAGACCAACCTGCCGCCCACCGGCAACGAGGGCGATGACTGGATCGAGAAGGGCACCCAGGACGGTGCGCCCGGCGACAACTTCGCGCCGCTGCTGGGTGACGAAGTGATCGGCAACGACATCTTCGTCGGCGGCGGTGGCTTCGACGAGATGATCGGTGAAGGTGGCGATGACATCTTTGTCGGCAGCGATGCCCAGGACAAGATGGACGGCATGTCCGGTTTCGACTGGGTCACCTACAAGAATGACCAGGTCGGCGTCACAGTCGACCTGAGCCTGGCCGCACTGGCGCAGCCCCATGGCAACGCGCCTAACCAGAACGCCGGCGTGTTCAACCCGGTCGGCGCCTCGCCGGCCTCGATCCTCGACCGCTTTGCCGAAGTCGAAGGGTTGTCCGGTTCCAAGTTTGGCGATGTGCTCAAGGGTGACGACGTCGATGCAGTCACCATCCTCAACCACGGCGGTGCCACTGGCAGTGCGCTGACCAATGTGGCGCTGATCCACGGGCTGCAGCAGTTCCTGGCTGACGCTGGTTTGCCCACCACCGGCTTTGCCACCGGCAATATCATCCTCGGTGGCAATGGCAGCGACCTGATCGAGGGCCGCGGCGGCGATGACCTGATCGACGGCGACAAGTGGATCAACGTGCGCATCGCGGTGTATGCCGCCGGCGACGTCAACCATACCGGGCCGGAAATCGCCAGCTTCGACAGCATGGTCGACATGATCCCGTTCATGCTCGACCGCACCTATAACCCAGGCCAGCTCAAGGCCGTGCGGGAAATCCTGCCGGGCACTTCGACGGGTGGCGCGGCGTTCGATACCGCTGTGTTCTCCGGTGTTCAGGCCGACTATGTGGTTACCCAGAACAACCGTGGCACAGCCGATGTGTCGGACGATGTGTGGACGGTGACCGACACCGTTGCCGGCCGTGACGGCGTCGACACCCTGCTGCATATCGAGCGCCTGCAATTTGCCGATGGCCAGCGCGTGCTGGTGACCGGGGTGAATGCGCAGCCAACCGGCAGCCCGACTGTCACCGACAACAACGCTGGCGCGATCACCGTGGGCGACATGCTGACCGTGAGCATGGCCGGGGTGCGCGATGGCGACAATGTATCGCTGACCAATCCGCAAGGCGTGCTCAACAACACCTCGGTGTCCTACTACTGGCAGTTCGAAGCGGACCCAGGCAGCGGTGTGTTCGAGGACATCATCCTGCTGCCGGCCGGCGACCTGGCGTTCCAAAGCGCCGATGGCACGGCGTTCAAGGTCTCGCCAGACCTTGCCGGGCTGTCACTGCGGGTGAAGGCGATCTACCAGGATGCGCACGGCACCACTGAAGTGCTGTTCTCACAACCCACGGCCGTGGTCGAGGCGGGCGCCCCTGTGGTGCCGACCGCGCCGACGCCGGTAGTTGATGCCAGCGAAGGTGGCGCAGGCCTGCACATGGTCCGTTCCGATCTCAATTTCATCCTCGCGCAAATCAAGATCGCCGAGGCTGATGCCGCCGGGCAGGACATCCTCTCGCTGATACCGAACATTCGTGCACCCCTGGGGCTGCGAGCAGTCGACGGTTCGAACAATAACCTGATGAACCTCAACGGCATCAACAACACCCAGTTCGGGGCGGCCGATAATGTCTTCCCACGCCTCACCGACCCGGTGTTCAACCCCGCTGAAGGCGCGCCTGCCGGCTTCTTCGGCCCAGGCTCGCCGGCCATTCCTGGGTCGTCGTACCAACAAACCAGCGGCGCAGTGTTCGACTCGCAGCCGCGCACCATCAGCAACCTGATCGTCGACCAGACCTCGAACAACCCGGCCGCCTATGCCACGGCCTTTGACCCTGGCGCCGACGGCGTGCTCAACTTCGGCACGCCGGGTAACGACGATGTGCTCAAGGATGGCGTGCGGGTCGTCGCCAGCCCCGGCCTGGACGGGCAGTTCGGCACCAATGACGACCACGACGTGTACCTGTTCGAGAACACCACCGCGGATGCCGGGCTGTCTGCGCCGTTCAACGCCTGGATGACTTTCTTTGGCCAGTTCTTCGACCATGGCCTGGACCTGGTCACCAAGGGCGGTTCGGGTACTGTGTACATCCCGCTGCAACCGGATGACCCGCTGTATGTGCCGGGTGGCAACACCAACTTCATGGTGCTGACCCGGGCCACCAACCAGCCAGGGCCGGATGGCATTCTCGGCAACGCCGACGATATCCATGAGCACAGCAACACCACCACGCCGTTCGTGGACCAGAACCAGACCTACAGCTCGCACCCGTCGCACCAGGTGTTCCTGCGCGGCTATCAGATGACGGACCATGGCCCCGTCGCCACGGGCCGGTTGATCACCAACCGCGACCTGGGCGCCGATGGCAAGTTCGGCAGTGCCGACGACAGCGAAATCGGCGGCATGGCGACCTGGAAAGTGGTCAAGGCGCAGGCCAATGACCTGCTCGGCATTCACCTCACCGATGCCGACGTCAACAACGTGCCGCTGCTGGCGACCGATGCCTATGGCAACTTCATCAAAGGGCCCAATGGCTACCCGATGGTGGTCATGAAGGGCGCCGATGGCCTGGGCGGCACGGCGGATGACGTGCTGGTCGAAGGCAACCCGTTGGCGCCTATCGACCTGACCAACGCCGTGCGCACCGGGCACGAGTTCCTCGCCGACATCGCCCACAATGCCGTGCCAGTTTTCAGCGGCGGTGTGTTGGCACCCGATGCAGGTACCCAGGTCGGCAACGCCGTCCCGGTCAACCCGCAGACAGGCGCCAACCTGGCCTACGACAACGAGTTGCTGGATGCGCACTACATCGCAGGCGACGGCCGGGTTAACGAAAACATCGGCCTGACCGCCGTGCATGCGATCTTCCACGCCGAGCACAACCGGCTGGTGGCCCAGACCAAGGACACCGTGCTCGACTCGGGCGACGTGGCCTTCCTCAACGAGTGGCTGCTCAACCCTGTAAACGCACTGCCGGCCAGCCAGGCCGAGATCGATGCACTGGTGTGGAATGGCGAGCGGTTGTTCCAGGCAGCCAAGTTCGGTACCGAGATGCAGTACCAACACTTGGTGTTCGAGGAGTTCGCCCGCACCATCCAACCGCGTGTCGACCTGTTCTTCGCCCCGACCCAGGTGTACGACGTCGACCTCGACGCCTCGATCGTCGCCGAGTTCGCGCACACGGTGTACCGCTTCGGCCACTCGATGCTGACCGAGACCGTCGACCGTTTCGACATCGACTTCAACGTGGTCAAAGACCCCTCCAGCGCCGACCCCGACCAGCAGTTGGGCCTGATCGCCGCGTTCCTCAACCCGCTGGCGTACGCCGCCAGTGGCGTCACCCCCGAGGATGCGACCAGTGCCATCGTGCGCGGGGTTACCCGCCAGGCCGGTAACGAAATCGACGAGTTCGTCACCGAGGCGCTGCGCAACAACCTGCTCGGGCTGCCGCTCGACCTGCCGGCGATCAACATCGCCCGTGGCCGCGATGTCGGTATCCCTTCGCTCAACGCCGTACGCCGCGACATCTATGGGCAAACCGGCGATACCCAACTTAAGCCGTACACCAGTTGGGTCGACCTGGTGCAACACCTCAAGCATCCGGAGTCGTTGATCAACTTCATCGCCGCTTATGGCACGCACACCACCATCACAGGGGCTACAACCTTGGTGGACAAGCGTGCGGCGGCGATGGCGCTGGTGTTCGGTGGCGACGGTTCGCCGCTTGACCGGCTCGACTTCCTCAACGGCACCGGGGCCTGGGCCAACGTGACACGGCCCGGCAAGGACGGCGTGCTGGGCACGGCCGATGACCTGAAGGGCGTCACGGTGACGGGTGTCGATGCCATCGACCTGTGGATCGGCGGCCTGGCCGAAGCGAAAACCCCGTTCGGCGGCATGCTTGGTTCAACGTTCAACTTCGTGTTCGAGAACCAGTTGGAAAAACTCCAGGACGGCGACCGCTTCTACTACCTGGAGCGTACCGCTGGCCTGTCGATGAACGCGGAACTGGAAAGCAACTCGTTCGCCAAGCTGATCATGGCCAACACCTCGGCCACCCACTTGCCAGGCCTGGTGTTCTCCGACCCGGCGTTCTACCTCGAAGTGGACCGCAGCAAGCAGTACAACGATGGCCTGGGCAATGCCGACCCGCTGGGCGAGAACGGCCAGCAGGTGGTGTTCCGCGACAGCCCGCTGACCGCAGGGCCGGACAGCAACTACATCCGCTATGCCGGTGACGAGCACATTGTGCTGGGGGGCACCAACGGCGCCGATGTGCTCGTCTCCGGCGGGGGGGATGACACGGTCTGGGGCGATGCCGGCAATGACCGCATCGAAGGCGGCAACGGCAACGACCAACTGCGCGGCGGTGCCGGCGACGACATCATCAGCGACATGGGCGGTGACGACAATATCCAGGGCGGCGACGGCAACGACGTGCTGCACGGCGGTAATGGCATCAACCTGATCATTGGCGGTTTCGGCAACGACTTCATCGTCACCGGTGAAGACGCCTCCGAGGCCATCGGCGGCCAGGGCAATGACTTCATCCTGGGCAGCAAGGCCAACGAACAGGACATGGGTAACGAAGGGGACGACTGGATCGAGAAGGGCACCTCGGACGGTGCCCCTGGCGACAACTTCGACCCGCTCGGCAACGACCCGATCATCGGCAACGATGTGTTTATCGGTGGTAACGAGAACGACAAGTTCAACGGCGAAGGGGGCGACGACATCATGGTCGGCAGCCTCGGTTTCGGTGACCGCTATATCGGCGGCTCGGGCTACGACTGGGCGACCTTCAAGGGGCTCGCCCAAGGGGTGACCATCGACTACAGCGACCGCTTCTTCGATGTGCCGCCGGTACCGGGTTCGGGGGCGTCGGCGCTGGTGCGTTTCGACATCATGGAGGGCCTGTCAGGCTCGGCGCACGGTGACTTCCTGCGCGGCGACAACGAAGATGCCGCCTCGCTGCCCACCGCCGGTGCCAATGGCAGCGTGCTGACCAACATCAGCCTGATCAACGGCCTGGCCGATCTGCTGGCGGCTGGCGCGACGTTCTACGACGGCGGCAACATCATCCTCGGCGGCAGCGGCAGCGACCTGATCGAAGGCCGCGGCGGTGACGATATCCTCGACGGTGACAAGTGGCTCAACGTGCGCATCAGCGTACGCGCCAACAGCGATGGCACCGGCCCGGAAATCGCCTCGTTCGACAGCATGGAGCCGATGGTGCCGTTCATGCTCAACGGCACCTACAACCCCGGGCAACTGGTGATCGTGCGGGAGATCCTGAAAGGCACTGACAACTTCGACACTGCGTTGTTCTCAGGCGTGGCGACGGACTACAACGTCGTGGTCGACGGCAATACCGTGATTGTCACCGACCTGGTAGCGGGGCGTGACGGGGTCGATCGGCTGACCGGCATCGAGCGGCTGCAGTTCTCCGACCGGGCCATCGCCTCCGGTGTTGGCACGGCCGCCAACGCAGGCCCAACGGGCCACCTGGTGATCCTCGACGATGCCACCGGCGTACGCGATGACACACCGGTGGCTGGCCAGCTGCTGCGGGTCACTGACCTGGCCGTGCACGACGCGGACAACACCAGTGCAAGCAACCCGACCGGCGCGGTCAACGGCCCAGTGGCTTACTACTGGCAGGTCGAGCAATTGCCGGGTTCGGGGGTGTATGAGGACATCACCTTCGTCGCGGCCGGCGAAGTGTCGCGGGCCATCGGCAGCACCTACCGGGTGACCGACGATGTGGCGGGGCTGAGCATTCGGGTGCGGGCGGTGTATCAGGATGCCAAGGGCACCCTGGAAATCGTCGACTCGGCGCCCAACAGCGCGCCGAGCGCCGGGCCGGCCGTGACCGGCTTGCTGATACAGAACCAGACGCTGACCGCCAACCCGGCCACCATTGTCGATGCCGACGGCCTGAGCAACCCGCAGTTCACCTTCCAGTGGCAGTCGAACCGGGGCGTTGGCTGGGTCAACATTGCCGGTGCCATCAACAGCACCTTCGTCCTGACCCAGGCGCAGGTGGGGCAGAACATGCGGGTGGTGGTCAGCTACGTGGATGACTTCGGCGTGCACGAAAGTGTTGCCTCCGACATCCTCGACCCGGTGGCCAACGTCAACGATGCACCGACAGGCGCGGTGCTGATCAGCGACACCACACCCGACCGCGGCCAGGTGCTGACCGCGCTCACCGCTGGCATTGCCGACCTCGACGGGCTGGGTGCGTTCAGCTTCCAGTGGCAGCAAGGCAGCGGCAGCAGCTTCAGCAACATCGTCGGCGCAACGGCGGCCACCTTCACCCCGGGCTTTGCCCAGGGTAACCAGCAACTGCGGGTGATCGTGCGCTACACCGACGGCTTCGGCACGCTGGAGACGCTGACGTCGGCAGCAACCGCGCCCGTGGTGGTGCCGCCCGGTGTGACCCTGGTCGGTACCAACGCGGCCAACACCCTGACCGGTTCGGCGGGTAACGACGTGATCTCGGGCCTGGGCGGTAACGATACCCTCAACGGATTGGGCGGCGCGGACCAGCTGTTCGGCGGCCTGGGTAACGACGTGCTCAACGGCGGTGACGACCCCGACATCCTCAACGGCGACGATGGCAACGACACCCTCAACGGCGGGCTTGGCGCGGACGCCATGAACGGTGGTGCCGGCAACGACACGTTCGTGGTCGACAACGCCGGTGACACGGTGACCGAAGCGCTGAACGGCGGGACCGACCTGGTGCAGACCAGCCTAGCAAGCTACACGCTGACGGCGAATGTCGAGAACCTGACCTACACCGGCAGCAGCAGCTTCACCGGCACCGGCAACGCTTTGGCCAACACCCTCACTGGGGGGGCCGCCAACGATGTGCTCAATGGCGGTGCGGGGGCTGACCGCCTTGTGGGTGGCGTCGGCAATGACACCTACGTGGTCGACAATGCCAACGATGTGGTGGTCGAAGCGTCGGGTGCCGGTACCGACACCGTGCAGACCTCGCTGGGTACCTACACCCTGGCCGGCAACGTCGAGAACCTGACCTTTACCGGGGTGGGCAACTTCACTGCCACGGGCAATGGGCTGGCCAACCTCATCAACGGCGGGGCAGGTAATGACACGCTCAATGGTGACGGCGGCAACGACATCCTCAATGGCAACGCGGGCAACGACACGCTCAACGGTGACGCCGGCAACGACCAGCTGTTTGGTGGGCTGGGCATCGATACCTTGAACGGCGGCGGTGGCGATGACAGCCTCGATGGCGGTGATGGCAATGACTCACTGCAGGGGGGCGCTGGCAACGACACGCTGCTGGGCGGCCTGGGCAACGACACCCTGGACGGTGGCGTCGGCGTCGATTTGCTGCAGGGTGGCGATGGCAACGACACGCTGTTTGGTGACGTCGGCAACGACACCTTGCTGGGCGGTGCCGGCAACGACTTCATCAACGGTGCCGCTGGCAACGATACGGTCACAGGTGGGGCGGGCAACGACACGATGATTGCCACTGACGGCAATGATGTCTTCCAGTTCGCTGCAGGCTTTGGCAACGACCTGATCATCAACTTCGATGCCATCGCGTCGGGCGGCCAGGACCGGCTGGACATCACCGCGCTCAACATCACGGCTGCCACCTTCGCTGCCAGCGTCACCATCGCCGATGTCGGCGCTGATACGCTGGTCAGCATCGGCGCTGCCGACTCGATCCGCCTGGTGGGGGTGGCCGACGCCACGACGGTGACGGCGGCAGACTTCATTCTGGCGGGGTAAGTGGCTGAGCGTTCGTCCTCTCAGGATTGACGCGTCCTCGTGTAGGAGCAGCCTTGTGCTGCGAAGGGGCCGGTGACAGCACAGCGTATTTTTGCTGCTGTCACCGGCCTCTTCGCAGCACAAGGCTGCTCCTACCGGGTTCGCATAGGGCAGTGTTGAAGCGACCGCGGTTCACTCACGGCTCAATGCGGCATGCAGTTTCAGTTCTTCATCGATAAAGGCCGCAATCATCGCCCGGTAAACCCGTTCCACCACGTCGGGCGACGCCCCGGTATCGCTGGCAATTGCACGCACCTTGGCAATCACCTGCTCGACCCGCGCCGGTGCGCGCACATCGTCGGTGGTCTTCTTGAAGGTGGCTGCCTGGGCGACCAGTTGGCCGCGTTGGGCGAGCAGCGCGACCAGGTTCTGGTCGATGTGGTCGATGCGCGAGCGAACGTCCTCGATCGATGTGCAACGTACGTCCATGTAGGGGGCTCCATGTTGATGGGCAAGCAAGTCGACCGACATTAGCACAGGCGCAGCTCAATGCCCCACCAGCTCACCCAGCAACCGCTGTTTGTACGCGTGCAGCACCGCACTGTCGCGCTCACGCGGGTGCGGCAGGTCGATGTGCAGGTCCTCGCGGATTCTGCCTGGGTGGGCATCCATCACGATCACCCGGTCACCCAGGTACAGCGCCTCCTCGATGTCATGGGTGACCATGATCACGGTGCACCGCTCCTGCACCCAGATGCGCTGCAGCTCTTGCTGCAGCCTCACCCGGGTCAGGGCATCGAGGGCGCCGAGCGGCTCGTCGAGCAGCAGCACCTTGGGTTTGTTCACCAGCGCCCGGGCAATGGCCGCGCGCTGGGCCATGCCGCCGGAGAGCTGGTGCGGGTAGGCGTGTTCGTAACCGCTCAGGCCCACCAGCTCGATGTGCTCAGCCACCAGGCGGTCTTTGTGCGTGGCTGGCATGGTGTGGTTCTTGAGGGCCAGGGCGATGTTCTGCTGCAAGGTCATCCATGGGAACAGGCGGTGGTCCTGGAACACGATGCCGCGTTCCAGGCCCGGCCCGCGCACGGGTTGCTGGTCGAGCAGGATCTGCCCGTGATAGTCCTGGTCGAGGCCGACGATCAGCCGCAGCAGCGTGGACTTGCCACAGCCGCTGGCGCCGACAATGCTGACGAATTCGCCAGGTTGGATGTTCAGCTCGATGTCCTTGAGCACTTGCATCGGCTTGCCCTTGAGGGCGTAGGCCTTGCTCAGGCCACGAAGGGTCAGTGCGCCGTGGGTGGCGGTGGTGGGTAGAGCGTGGGCGATGGCGTTCATGGTCGGGCCTTTCAACGGGTCGGGCGCCAGCGCAGCAGGCGGCGGGAGAGGAGGGTGCAGAGCCAGGACATCAGGTAGCCGCACAGGCCGATGCACAGCACGCAGACCACGATGATCTCCATGCGCGCGCCGGCCTCGGCGGTCATCATCAGGCTGCCAAGGCCGGCACCGGAAGACAGGAACAGCTCGCTGCCGACCGAGGTTACCCAGGCGAATGCCAGTGCCTGCAGCACGCCAGCGGCGATGCCCGGCAAGGCGGCAGGCAGCAGGATCAGGCGCAGTTGCTGGGTGCGGCTGAGCATCAACACGCGGGCGGCCTCACGGTGCTGGCCCTCGACCTGGCGCAGGCTTTCGAAGGTGTTGAGCACCATGGGGTACAAAGCCGCCAGGCTGACGATCAGCAGCTTGGCGCTTTCGCCGTTGCCAAGCCACAGGGCGATCAACGGGATCCAGCCCAGCATCGGCACCTGGCGCAGGGCATGGAACAGCGGCGCGATCAGGCGGTTGGCAGGGGCGGACAGGGCCATCAGCGCGCCCAGCCCGATACCACCGACAATGCCTACCGCCAGGCCGGTGCAGGTACGCACCAGGCTTGCCCACAGGTTGATCAGCAGCTCGCCGCTGCCCAGCAGTTCGACCCATGCCGACCCCACCTGCGCCAGTGGCACGAAGGCGTAGGCGCCGGCGGCGTCCTGGCGCGAGGCGTATTCCCAGGCGCCGAGCAGCAGCAGCGGCAGCACCAGGCCACGGATATTGTGTAGTTTCATCACGGCCTCCTCAGCGGCTTTGCCAGCCAGACAAGCGCCGCTCCACGCGGCGCAGGGCAAAATCCAGGGTGAAGCCGATCACACCGGTGATCACCACCCCGACCATCACGACATCGATGCGCAGCATCTGCCGGCCCATTTCGATCATCTGCCCCAGCCCGCTGTCGGCGGCCAGCAGTTCGCAGGCCACCAGCACCACCCAGGCGCGGGTCAACGCCACGCGCACGCCGGTGACGATTGCGGGCACGGCAGCGGGCAGGGCAATACGGCCGACCAACGTTGTCCAATGCAGGCGGTACACCGCTGCGACCTCGAAGTGACTGCGCGGGATGGCGCGCACCCCTTCACAGGTGGCCAAGGCCACGGGGAAGAACGCGGTCTTGGCGACGATGACGATCTTGAAGGTTTCATCGACGCCAAACAGCAGCACGAACATCGGGATCAAGGCGATGCTGGGCACCTGGCGAAGCGTGTGAAACAGCGGTGCGCAGTAGGCCTCCACGGTGTTTGACAAGGCCAGCGCCGTGCCGAATGCCAGGCCGCCGAGCGCGCCGCCGACGAAGCCCAGGGCCAGGCGCGAAAGGCTGCCGGAAAGGTGTTCCTGCAGCTCGCCGGTGGCCAGCAGGTCGGTGAAGCTGTGCCAGACCTCCAGCGGTGGTACTAGCAGGTTGGCAGGGAACAGCCCAGCGTTGGCCAGCACGGCCCAGAGTGCGAACAGGGCTGCAGGTGAGATCAACCAGGAGAGGGGCGAGAGCAAGCGCATGGCGGGCCTTGGGGGAGCAGACGATAGAAAGGGCTATCGCAAGAGCTGTGCCAGGCGCTGAAGGCCCGGAAATACGGGGGATGAGAATGTGGTGGTGCTGGAGCAGCACAGGGCTGCTGCTCCAGCAGCAGGTCGTCAGCACTACGTGTGCTGGCTTGCCCGCGAAGAAGCCAGCGCGGTCGCAGATCAGAAATCGTAACTGACGCTGGTGTAGTAGAACGCCCCCTGCGCCCCCTCGGGGCTGGTGATGGAATACTTCGGCACCCCATACAGCTGCGCGCCTTCGAGCTTGTCTGGGTGGCTGTCGAACAGGTTGATCGCGCCCGCCGACAAGGTCAGGCCCAGGTCGAAGCGGTACGACACATCCAGGTCGGTCACCCACTGCGCAGCAAACGTCTGGTCCAGCGCCGGGTTGGCGGCGTTGCGGCTCTGCCATTCGCCATAACGGCGCTGGGCCACGGTGACGCTCCAGCCGTCATACAGCCAGTTGGCGCTCAGGGTCAGTTTGTCCTTGGGCGTACCGTCCTCGATCAGGCCTTGGGTGTTGCGGCCGATGATCTGGTTGCCGGGGATACTGCCCACGTCGTCCAGCCCGGTGATACGGGTGTTGTTGCGCGCATAGCCGCCGTTGAAGTCCAGCCGGCCCCAGCCGCCCAGCTCGAGCTGGTAGTGGCCGGCCAGCTCGAAGCCATCGGTGCGGGTGTCGGCGATGTTGGTGTAGAACGCCGCACTCTGGATATTGGCGTAGGGCGTGCCGGCGAAAATCGGCGTGACCACTGACGACGGCAACTGGTCGGACAAGGTGATGCGGTTGTCGATGTCGATGCGGTAGGCATCCAGCGTCACCGAAGCGTTGGACAGCGGGCGCCAGACCAGGCCCACGGAGAAGTTGGTCGACTCTTCGGGCTTGAGCGACTTGCCACCCAGCAGCGCCGCTTCCGGGCTGTCGGCACGCAGGGTGCGCTGTTGCACCTCGACCCAGTTGCCACTGCCCGGCGGTTGCTCCACCACCTGCACGCTGAACGAGGACAACCCGCTCTGCACCAGTGAAGGCGCGCGGTAGCCGGTGCTGGCGCTGGCCCGGGCGGCGATTTCGGGGGTGAAGTCATAGCGCAGCGACAGTTTGCCGTTGGTAGTGTCGCCAAAGTCCGAGTAGTGCTCGCTACGCACCGCCACGCCGGCCTGGAATTTCTCGGTGAGTTGGGCTTCGACATCCAAGTAGGCGCCGATCACCCGGCGGTCGAGCGACACCGCATCGACCTGGGTGATGCCCGAGTAATAACCGGGAATACGCCGGCCAGAAACCGGGTCGACGGTGTTGAACAGCGGCCCGTTGGACCAGCCGGCGGCGTCACCCTCCGTCAGGTCGAAGTTCTCCTGGCGCCAGGCCAGCCCTGCCGAAACGGTCAGTGGCTTGAACAGCCAGTCGTTGGCGAAGTCGCGTGTCCAGTCCAGGGTCAGGTTGGTCTGGTCGGCTTCGCGCCGGCCGGTGTAAATGGTCGAGGGGCTGGCAGTGCCCCAGCTGGGGTTGATGGCGTCGCGGTCGGTGGAGTCGACGCGGTTGTTGCCGTAGTTCAGCGCCAGGTCGAAATTGCCCAGTGTTTCATTCTCCAGGCGCAGGCCACTGGTGACGGCGAAGTCTTCCAGGCCATAGCGGGTGACTGGCAAGCGGCCGTCGGGGTAGCGCGCCAGCGCCACGCTGCCGTAGTTGTTGCGCAGGGTGGTGGGCGGGTCGAAAAAGTTCTCGGCGTCGGTGTTCTTGTGCGCGTAGGTGGCGAAGCCATAAGCGCTCAGGCCCTCGCTCAGGCCCATCTCGGCGTTGGCGGTGAAGTTGTACTGGTCCGAGACGTTGCCCGAGCCCCAGCGCCAGTTGCGGTAGCGGTTGTTCTGTTCACGTGGGGTGTCGATGCTGGTCGAGCCGGGATAGAACAGGCGGTTGTCGTCGCGCGTGTCGCTGGCCGGGTCCTGGCTGCCTGCGTCGAAGGCCAGGGTAAGGAAGCCGTCGTTGGGCAGGGTAAAGCCTTTCCAGCCGCTGAGCTTGCGTTGCAGGCCATCGCCTTTCTTGTAGCCGCCGAAGCGGTAGCCGGCGTTGCCGCCGTCGTCGCGTTCCTTGAGGACGATGTTGATCACCCCGGCGATGGCGTCCGAACCGTACTGGGCGGCGGCGCCATCGCGCAGGATCTCTACCCGCTCGATGGCCGACAGTGGGATCAGGCTGAGGTCCACCGCCGCCGCGCCACGGGCGTTGACCAAGCCTTGGCGGGTAACGTTGGCGCTGGTGTGGCGGCGCTTGCCGTTGACCAGCACCAGCACCTGGTCGGAAGCCAGGCCGCGCAGCGAGGCGCCCTGGGCGATGGAGCCGGCAAAGGCGCCTTGTGGCGATTGCGGGAAGCTGAACGACGGTGACAAAGCCGTGAGCGCGGCGGACAGGTCGCTGGCGCCGGTTTCCTGCAGTTTTTCGCCACTCAGGACGTCGACGGGCGCAGCGCTTTGCAGGGCGGTGACGTCGCTGCGGTGGGTGCCGACCACGACCACGGTGTCGAG
The DNA here is from genome assembly GCF_022179005.1 of Pseudomonas sp. PAGU 2196. Lineage (NCBI taxonomy): Bacteria > Pseudomonadati > Pseudomonadota > Gammaproteobacteria > Pseudomonadales > Pseudomonadaceae > Pseudomonas > Pseudomonas sp. PAGU 2196. The sequence continues at coordinate 86,606 of NZ_BNTL01000008.1, forward strand.
GTTGGTGGCGGGTTCGGCGGCGAATGCGGGCACGGCAAGGCTGCCGATGGCCAGGGCGATGGCGCTGGCCAAGGGGGTGTGGTGGGGCATAGTGGGTTCCTGCTGGAATAGGTGTTGTCAGTGCTGACGTCTTCGCGGGCAAGCCCGCTCCCACAGGAACCCCATTGTGCTCAGGGGAGGTGTTGATCCTGTGGGAGCCGGCTTGCCGGCGATAGGGCCTTGCACGGTGACTTAGAAGCGGCTGGTGACACTCAGCCCGACCGTGCGTGGGTCGCCATAGGTGATCACGTACTGCCCGGCAGTCCCGTTAGGCCGGCCATGCACCTGGTAGCGGCGGTCGGTCAGGTTGTTGACGAAGCCGGTCACGCTCAGCTTGTCGTCGGGGCTGAACCAGGTCAGGCGGCCGTTGGCCAAGGTGTAGTGGGGCTGGCTGAGGGTTTCGTCAGCGCTGCTCTGGCGGTCGGCAAGGAAGTATTCCTTGTCGCGGAAACTCACGTCGCCGCCGGCCACCAGCTTGCCGCCGACCTGCAACGGAAAGGTGTAGTCGGCACCCAGCGACACCACGTTGCGTGGCGAGCGCACGAAGCTGTTGCCGCTGTAGTCGCCGGTCACCGCGCCAGTGGTGGGGTTGGTGTTCTTGAAGTCGGTGTATTCGGTGTCGAGGAACGACACCGCCGCACGCACGTGCAGGCGGTCGGTCGGCTGGCCTTCGATCTCCAGCTCCGCACCTTTGACAGTGCCCTTGGCGCCGTTGGTCAAGGCGGTGGTGAGCACGCCGTTGTTGACCGTCAGCAGGTTCACCTGAATGTCCTTGTAGTCGTAGTAGAAGACGTTGGCGTTAACCGTCAGGCGGCGGTCGAACCACTCGGATTTCAGGCCCAACTCGTAGGCATCCAGCTCTTCCGGGTCCACTGTGGTCAGCTGTGCAAGGCTGGTCGATAGCCCGGTGTTGAAGCCACCAGAGCGGAAGCCATGGGCATAGCGGAAGAACACCCGCAGGTTGTCGTTGATGCGGTACTCGGGGGTCAGGTCGTAAGTCCAGGCTTCCCACGTCTTGTCTTCCTGACGATTGCCGTTGGTGCCCACGCCTGCCAGCGGGATCAGCGGGCCGTTGGCGGTGGCGCGGGTCAACTGGGTCAGGTCCAGGTCGATGTCTTTTTTCTCCTGGGTCCAGCGCAGGCCACCCGTCACGCTGAAGTCATCGGTGAAGTCGTAGGTCAGGTTGCCAAACAGCGCGTAGCTGTCGGTGCGGTGGTCATAGCCCAGGTCGCGGAACGCGGTGGTGCCGACCTGGTTAGAGCCGGTGCCGTTGGGTGTCGGGCCCGGGGTGACGATGCGCTGGGCCGCGCTGTCGAGGTCTTCATGGAAGTAGTGCGCGCCGGCCAGCCAGTGCAGCGGGCGGTCTTCCGGCGATGCCAGGCGCAGCTCCTGCGACCACTGGCGGTAGCTGTTGTCGGTGATCGACGCGCCGTTGACCTCGTACGGGGTGTAGTCGGCGTCGCTGGTCGAGCGGTTGCGGATGTAGTCGTAGGCGCTGATCGAGGTCAGGGTGTAGTCGCCCAAGTACCAGTTGAAGGTCAGCGACGCGCCGTCGTGGTCGAGGCGGTAGTCCTCGTTGACGTTGAGCGAAATGTCGCGGCCATTGGGGCGCTCGTAACCGACGTTGTAGTAGCGCCCCACCGGCAGCGCGCCGTTGCTGCCATCGCCCTTGAACTGGCGGCTGTGCAGCTTCAGCAAGGCGTCCAGGTCGGGGTTGAGCTGGGCGAGGAACTGCAGGCGGATGGCTTTCTTGTTGACGTCGCCATAGGTGTTGCCGTCGAAGTCGTTGTGCTGGAAGCCATCGCGTTCTTCGGAGTACAGCGACACCCGGCCGGCCAGTTTTTCGTCCACCAGCGCGCCGCCGATGGCACCGGTAAGGATCCGTTCGTTCTTGCTGCCGACGCCGACCGTGCCGTAGCCGTCGGTGTCGAAGGTCGGCTTCTTCGAGATCACGTTGACCGCGCCCGCCGTGGTGTTCTTGCCATACAGGGTGCCCTGCGGCCCGCGCAGGATCTCGATGCGTTCGAGGTCGAACAGCGGGCCGCCGCCGGCGATCGGTGCATTGAGGTAGACGTCGTCGGCGTAGATGCCCACTGGGTAGACCGTCGCGGCGCCGGTGTCACCGGTGCCCAGGCCACGGATGTACCAGCGCGGCCGGCCATCGCCGTCGGGGTTCTTGGCCGAGGCGTTAGGCACGAAGGTGGTGATGTCGCCCATCGAGCGCACGCCGTCGGCAGTGATGCTGGTGCCCTTGATCGCCGACACGGCGACCGGGACTTCCTGCAGGGTTTGCTCGCGGTGCTGGGCCGTGACGGTGACGGTTTCCAGGGCGGGCTCGGTCTTGGCGTCTTCGCTGGCGGCGATGGCCTGGCCGCCGGTGCCGGCCAGCAGCAGCGCGAGGCTGATCTGGCGGGCCAGTGGGTGGAGCTGGTGCATGGTGAATCTCCCCGTATGTAAAGCGTTGTTGGGGAGAGCTAGAGCAGGGACTGTGCCATGTTTGTAAGATGTTGAATTATATGAATTTAATTTGATTTTTAGGGGGCTGTTGCCGGTAGGGCAGCAGTGGGGTGCTTGGCGGGTGCTGCTGGGGCAGCAGTGTTTGGTTGAGCGTGTTGGGGCCGCGTTGCGGCCCTATCGCCGGCAAGCCGGCTCCCACAGATACGTCGCAGGCCAGGAAGCTGCGGTGAACCTGTGGGAGCGGGCTTGTCCCGCGAAGGGGGCGCATAGCGCCCCCGGGGTCAGACAGCCAAACGCGAAGTCGAGCCGATCACACGCTCCAGCACGCTGAAGTCGATCCACTCCCGCACATCGAACCGGCGCGGTATGAACCCCCACCTGAACAGGAACTCGGTAAAGTCCTGCAGCGCATCGATCGAGCGGCTGTCCAGGGTCGTGCGTAAGCGCCGGTGGGCATCGTCGCCATAAGCCGCGGCCACCCAGTACTCGCTGGTGTTCAGCTCACGGGCAAGGAAGCGCCGGGTCTCTTCCGGGTTGGCCCACGCCCACTGCTCGGTGCGCAACACCGTGTCGACCAGTGTACGGCTGGCATCGAAGTGCTCTTCCAGCAAATGCCGGTCCACGGTCAAGGTGCGCGGTGTGCCGTTGTTGCTGCGGATCAGCGGGTCGGGGTGGCTGCCGGTATCGACGACTACACGCAGGCCAAACTCGTGGGCCAGGTGTACCGCATGGGCGCCCTTGAGGAAGATCGCGTCGATGTCGCCGCGCAGCAGGCCGATCAGTTCGTTGTTGCGCCGGCTGAAACGGCTGGTGTCCAGGCTCACTTCGGCGCCATACAGGTGCTGCTTGGCGTCGTCGCTGTAGGTACCGCCGTAGGGGTAGTCGACCAGTTCGACATCCGCCACGCTCAAGCCTTCGAGCTTCAGCGCGTTTTCCAGCCCGCGCAGGGCCTGGGCGCGGGTGAAGTCGATCTGCACGTTGGCCCACTTGGGCAAGCCGAAGCGGCGGTTTTTCAGGTCGCGGATACTGCGCACACCGCTTTCTTCGGTGGTCAGGATCAGTTGCACTTCATCGCTCCACGACAACCCCAGCACGCGGGTCTCGACACCACTGGCGTAGGCCCAGATTGCCGGGATGTTGCCGCCGTGGCGCACTGAGTTCTGCAGGTGGTGGTCGTAGTGGGCTTCGCGCACTTCCCGTTCGCTGGATTCGCGCAACGACTGGATGTTGGTGCCGAACGGCGCAAAGGCCTCGGCCAGGCGCCCGGATTGCACGGCAATGCCGAGGCCGGTGGGCACGGGGCTGTGGGTGTACCAGAGCGTTTCCAATGGCTTGGTCATGGGGTAACGGGCTTCCTGTCCAGGGGAGTGGGGGCCAGCAAGTGGTCCAGGGGTTGGCGGGCGATCCAGTCACCTACCTCGAACCGGTTGGGGATGAAGCGCCAGCGTTTGAGAAATTCGACAAAATCCTGCAGGGCGTCGATGGCCTGGTCATCCAGGCGGGTGCTCAGGCGCAGGTGGGCATCGGCGCCGTATGCGACCGTGACCCAGTATTCGCTGCTGTTGGTTTCACGGGCCAGGTAGCGGCGGGTTTCGTCCGGGTGCTGGTGGGCCCAGCGTTCGGCGCGCAGTACGGACGACAGCAGGGTGCGCACCACCTGCGGGTGTTGCGCCAACAGGTGGCTGTCCACGGCGAGGGTGCGCGGCGTGCCGTTGTTGCTGCGGATCAGCGGGTCGGGGTGGCTGCCGGTGTCTATGACGGTGTGCAGGGCAAAGGCGTGGGCCAGTTGCACGGCGCTCGCGCCCTTGAGAAAGATCGCATCGACCTCGCCGCGCAACAGCCCGGCCAACTCCAGGTTGCGGCCTTCGCTTTGCGTGCTGGACACCGGTGTACCCGCCACATTGCGCACTGGGCGGTCGCTGAAGGTGCCGTCGTAGCGGTAGTTGACCAGCGCTAAGTCACCCACTTGCAGGCCTTCGAGTTTCAGGGCGTTTTCCAGCCCGCGCAGGGCTTGCGCGCGGGTGAAGTCGATCTGCGCCGAGGCCCAGTCGGGTAGGCCGAAGCGCCGGCCCTTGAGGTCCTTGACCGTGTGGATGCCGCTGTCCGGGCGGGTCAGGATCAACTGCGCTTCATCTGCCCAAGACAGGCCGATCACACGGGTTTCGCGGCCTTGCGCGCGGGCCCAGATGGCCGGGATGCTGCCGCCGTGGCGGACCGAGTTGAGCAGGCTGTGGTCAAAATGCGATTCGCGCACGGCCTGCTGGTCGGCTTCGCGCAGGGATTGTACCTGGGTGCCAAGGCTGGCCAGGTCATCCTGCAGCCAGCCTTGCTGCACGGCGATGCCCAGGCCAGTGGGGACTGGACAGCGGGTGTACCAAAGGGTGTCGAGGGGTGTGCTCATGTTCGGGCTCCGTCGGGTTCAGGCTCTGGCCTTCAAGGGGCTGGTGGCGGCAGCCTGTTGCACCAGGGGCAGCACTTCCTGGCCGATGCGCAAGGCTTCTTCCAGGTGCGGGTTGCTGGCCAGAATGAACGTGCTGAAACCCGCATCATGGTATTCGGCCAGGCGCTCGGCGATGTTCTGGTGGCTGCCCACCAAGCCCACGGTCGGGCCGGGCTTGGCCTTGGCGAAGCCGGCCCACAGGTTGCGCGCCAGGATCAGTTCGTCGAAGCCTTGCAAGCCCTGGTGATAGGCTGCCTGGCGAGCGCCGCCGACCGAGTCGGAGCCGGTCACGAAGCCCTTGGCCGAGGCGCTGGCCTTGCCTTCCAGGCGCTCGAACTGCTGGCGCAATTCCCGCCAGGCCTGCTCCTCGGTCTCACGGGCGAACAGGTCGACGCGCAGGCCGAAGCGCACGGTGCGCCCTTGTTTGTCGGCCAGTTCCCTGACCCGCTCGATGTGCGGTTTGAGCGTGTCGATCGGCTCGGCCCAGTTGAGGTACACATCGGCGTGGCGCGCCGCCACGTCCAGCGCTGCATCGGAAAACCCGGAGAAGTACACGCCCGGTTTGCGCTCGTGTTGCAGGCCGGGGGGCAGGCTGCCGTTTTCCAGGCGATAGATGTCGCCGTCGTAGGAAAATTTGTCCTGCGCCCACAGGCCCTGGATCACGTCGAGGAACTCACCGGTGCGCTTGTAGCGCAGGTCATGTTCGAGGAAGTCGCCGTTGGCCCGCTGGCTGGCCGGGTTGCCGCCGGTGATGATGTTCCAGTCCAGCCTGCCGCCGCTGAGGTTCTGCAGGATCGCGGCTTGCTGGGCGGCATAGGCGGGCAAGGTCCAGGTGGCCTGGAACGCGATCAGAAAGCGTATGCGGCGGGTTTCGCGGGCCAGCGCTGCGGCAGCGATCCACGGCTCGGGGCCGGTGGGCAGCAAGGCACCCTCGAAACCTGCCAGCTCGGCGGCCTTGGCCACCTGGGCGATGTAGTCGATGTAGGTAAAGCCGTCGCTTTCGCCGTTGGGCAGGCGACCGGGGGCGATGTTGCCGGGGCGGTGCTGCGGGTTGCCACGGTTATGGCGGTCGGTGGACAACTGCGGGCCATCGGTGCCCAAGGGCAGGCGCCAGAAAAATTCGGTGGTCATGGGGGCTCCTGAAGGGGAGGTTGTGCGGATGGGGAGGGTGGTGCAACGGCTGTGCCATGCGTGGCGTTGGGCTTGTGCGGCGGGGGCTTGCGGTGCAGGAGAGGGGCGGGGTGCTGCTGTGGCAGCAACCGGGAAGCAGTGGATGCTGGGAGAGCAGCATGGGCAGGCCTGGCCCTTTCGCGGGCAAGCCCGCTCCCTCAGGGTCGGCACTGGGCTCCGACCCGTGGCAGCGGGCTTGCCGGCGAAGAGGCCGCTGAATCAGGCCGGGGTAACTTCTACCGGAACCTCCCCGGCACTGCGCAGGTAGGCCTCATACAACGCCGCATAAGCCCCACCCCGGTCAATCAGCTCGGCATGCGCCCCTTGCTCCACCACCTGCCCATGGCGGACCACGGCGATGCGGTCGGCATCGCGGATGGTCGCCAGGCGGTGGGCGATGATGATCGCCGTGCGCCCTTGGCACAGCCGCCGCAAGGCCTGCTGGATACGCCGCTCGGTGTGCACATCCACCGCCGAGGTGGCCTCGTCGAGCACCAGTACCGCCGGGTCGGCCAGGTAGGCGCGCACCAAGCACACCAGTTGCCGTTGGCCATGGCTCAGGTGCGCGCCCAGAGGCCCGACTTCGGTATGGTAGCGCTGCGGCAGGCGCTCGAGCACTTCGTCTGCCCCCAGTTCGCGGGCGGCTGCCACCAGGCGTGTATCGTCGGCACCAGGTGCCGCCAGGCGCAGGTTGTCGAGGATGCTACCGCTGAACAGCACGTTGTCCTGCAGCACCACGCCAACGTTGCGCCGCAGGTCATGCTGGGCCAGTTCGCGCAAGTCGATGCCGTCCAGTTTCACGGCGCCGCGTTGCACTTCGTAGAAACGCGTCAGCAACTGCACCAAGGTACTTTTGCCATGCCCGGACGGGCCGACGATGGCCAACACTTCACCGGCGCGGATGTGCAGGTCGAGGCCATCGATCACCGGGCGCGGGCCGTTCGGGATGTAGGCGAAGCCCACCTGCTCGAAGTCCACCTGGCCGCGTGCCCTGGCCAGCGGGCGGGGTGATTGCGGGTCGAGTACCTGTGGGCGGGTGTCGAGCAGCAGGAAGATCCGCTGCGCCGACGCACTGCCTGTGGCATAGCGCTCGAACAGGTCCGACAGCTCTTGCAGTGGCCCCAGGAACAGGAACACGTAGAACAGGCTCTCGGCCACCTGGCCGACAGTGACCTTGCCTTCGGCCAGGCCGTGGGCGCCTACCAGCAGCAATACGGCCATGCCTGCCGTGCTCAACAGTGCCGTGAACGGCGCGAACCAGCCGGCACGTAGGCTGCCGCGGATCAGGGCTTGGTTGAAATCTTCCAGCAGGCGCCGGTAGCGCGCCTGGTTTTTTTGCTCCTGGCCACATTGCTGAATCAAGCGCACGCCGCTGACGCTCTCGACCAGGTGCGCGGTGAAGCGGCTGCGCTGTTCGGCGACCTTGGCCCAGTTGCGTTGCGACACCCGCTTGAAGCGCCAGGTGGCCAACGCCAGCAGTGGCACCGTGGCGGCCAGGCTGTAGAAGAAGCTCGGCTCGATGCGCCACAGCATCACCGCCGCCAGGCCGCAGCGCAGCAGGGCGCCGAGCAGCTCTGGCGGGCCTTGCACCAACAACGGTTCGAGCGCATCGACATCACGGTCAACGCGAGAAATGATGCGCCCGGCGCGGGTCTGGTCGAAGTAGCTCACCGACAGCGCCTGCACGTGGGCAAACACCTTCACCCGCAGGTCGTTGAGCACGCGGATCGCCGCCCGCCCGGCAATGAACTGCGACACGCCTGCCAGCAGGAAACGCCCCAGCCAGCTGGCCGCCAGGCCCAGGCCCAGCCACAGCACCAGGCGTTCGTCCAGCAACCAGTGATCGGCGCTGGCCACCAACCCCTTGTCGAGCAGCTCGCGAACGAACCAGGGCCGCAGGAACACGGTGAACACCAGCAGCAGTTCGATGCCGATCACCGCCAGGATCTGCCGGCGAATGGGCCGCAGCAGCGGCAACAGGCGGTGGAACATGCCACGGTCCAGGGCCTGGCGCGCCAGGTGCTGCTCGATCTCGATATCGCTGGGGGCCTTGTTGGGTGCATTACTCATGGTCGATCCCCAGCAGGTCGCAGTAGTGGGCATTGTTCGCGCTCAGCTCGGCATGGGTGCCACTGGCGCTGATGCGGCCGTTTTCCAGCATCAGTACCCGGTCGGCCAACAGCAGGGTCGAAAGGCGGCTTGTGATCAGCAGCAAAGTCGGCCCCTGGCCCGTGTCGCCGCGCAGGCGGCGGATGTTATGCAGCACCTGGCGCTCACCCAGGGCATCCAGGGCGCTGGTGGCGTCGTCCAGGCACAGGATGTCCGGCGCGCCGAGCAGTGCGCGGGCCAGGCACAGGCGCTGGCGCTGGCCGCCGGAGAGGGTCACGCCACGGTCGCCCAGTGGCGTGTCGAGGCCATGGGGCAAACGTTCGAGTACATCCTCTGCCGCCGCCAGGCGCAGCCCTTCGCGCAATTCAGCGGCGCTGGCATTGGCTGCCGCCAGGCGCAGGTTGGCCGCCAGGCTGTCAGAGAACAGGAAGCTTTCTTGCGGCAACACCTGGACGCGTCGGCGCAGGTCGGCCAGGTCGAGCGCCCGCACATCCTGCCAGCCCACGGCGTCACTGCCGACCAGCACGGCGCCGCCTTGCACGTCGGCCAGGCGCGGCAGCAGGCTGGCCAGCAGGCTCTTGCCGGTGCCCGTGGCGCCGACCAGTGCCACCACCTCGCCGGGCTGCAGGGTCAGCGAGCAGTCCTGCAAAATGGCGCGCTCGCCCGTGGGGGCGCTGACGCGCACCTGGGCCAGTTTCAGGCCCAATGGCCCAGGGGGCAGGGTGGCCTGGCCGCCAAGGATCGCCGGTTGCTCGTCCAGCAGTTGCCAGATGCGCTCCGCACTGGCGCGGGCATCGGCGAAGGTCTGCATAACCCGGCCGATGCCTTCGATACGGAACACCAGCGTGGTGGCCACCAGCAGCGAAGTGACCAGCTCGCCGATGCCCAGCGCGCCCGCCGCCACGCGGTGGGCACCGTACACCAGGATCCACACATGCCCCAGCGCCACCACCGCCTGTGGCAGCGGGATGCGTGAGCTGGCATAGGCCAGGGCCGCGCGCGCGTGACCGGTGAACACGCCAACCTGGTGGGCAAACCGCTCGATGCGCTGGCCCTCCAGGCCGAACGCCTTGATCACGCGCACGCCACCGATGCCTTCTGCCAGGTCCTGGCTGACCTGGTCGTAGGCAGCGCCCACGGCGCGATCGAGCGTGACCAGGCGATCGGTCTGCACGACGAACAGCCACAGCCCGGCCCCGGTCAGCAGCAGCGGCACCAGGCCGAGCAGTGGGTCATACCAGCTCAGCAGCCCCACGGCGGCCATCACCACCAAGGGCGTTTCGATGATCTGTCGCCAGAAGGTGATCAGTGCATCGCGCACCTTGTCGGCGTCGCGGGTGGTGCGGGTGACCAGTTCACCCATGCCGTGGCGCCAGTGGTAGCCCAGGTGCAGGCGCTGGACCTGCGTGAGGATGCGCTCGCGCAGGCGCGTCAGCAGCGCCTGGCTGAGCACCAGCGACAGCACTGCGGCGGCGTATTGCAGCACGCCACGGCCCAGGGCGATGGCCAGCAGCAGCCACAGCCAGTGCCAGGCCACGGCGGCATCCAGGCTGCCTTCGGGCAGGCGTACCACAGCGCGGCCAGCGCTGACATCGTCGACCGCGTGGCCAATCAGCCATTGCTGCCAGACCAGGCCAAGGTTGCCGGCGATGTACAAGGCGGTCACGAGGGCGAAGCGCCAGGGCATTTCACGGTAGATGGCCAGGGCGCGAAGAAGAGGGTGGTTCATGGAGAGGCTCGGTACTGGGGCTGCTACGCAGCCCATCGCAGGCAACCCAGCTCCCACAGGTACGGTGGCGTGGCTTGGTGTGTGGCCGCTGGCTTGCCTGCGATGGGCCGCGCAGCGGCCCCCAGGGTTAGGTTCAACGGCGCGTTGCGCCCTGGGTTTCCTTGGCATTGAGCACGGCGGTGTACTCCCCCGGGTCGGCGCCATTGAGGTAGTAGTTGCCGACGTTGTGCAGCCGCCAGCGAATGGGGTCATGGGTGGTGTGCACCCGGGCGTTGCGCCAGAAGCGGTCGAGGTTCCACTTGCTCAACGAGGCACTGGCCCCGAGCAGAGAAAACAGGTCGCTGGAGATCTTCAGTGACGCCGCATCGGAGTGGGCGCGGGCAGTGGCCACCGAGAGGATCAGTTCATCCTGCAGGGCTTTGTCCTCCGGGTCGCGCTCATGCGCGTCGAACACCCGTGCGGCATCGCGCAGTACCGACTCGGCACCGCGCAGCGCCACGGCGTACTCGCCAATCTGGCGAATCACGTGTGGCTCGTCACTGGCGCGGTCCACGCCACTTTCCACCCAAGCCCGGGCATGCTCGCGCAGGTAGTCGACGCCTGCCTGCAGCGCGCCGGCGGCGATACCGGTGTCGATGGCGGCATGAAGAATCTGCGGGAAGGTCAGCCCTGTGCGCTTCATCGGGCCGGTGCGCCGCGACAGGTAACGCTCGTCCAGCACGATCTCGTCGAAGTTGACCGTGCCGCTCACCGAGTTCTGCTGGCCGAAGGCCTGCCAGTCATCGACCAGGGTCAGCCCAGGGGTGTCGCGGTGCAGCAGCACACCGACGCCGCCGTCTTCGCTGGCGGCCGTCAGCGAGATCCAGTCGGCCAGGTAAGAGCCGGTGGAGTAGAACTTGCTGCCATTGAGCACCAGCTTGCCATCGGCGCGGCGCTCGACCCGGGTTTTCAGGGCGAACTTGTTCTTGCCGCCCACCTCGGCCAAGGCATTGCCGAAACGCTTGCCGGCCAGTACGTCGGCGATCAGGCGGTCGCGCACGTCGTCGGCGTAGCTGGTGAAGATGCCGCGCAGCATCACGTTGTGGATCTGCAGCAGTTGGCCGACACCGCCGTCGGCGGTGGAGATCAGGCGCACGGTTTCGACGATGGTTTGCACTGAGGCGCCAAGGCCGCCGAATTCGGCCGGTACGGCGATGGCGGTGAGACCGCTGCTGGACAGCAGGTCGGCCTGGCGGCGCGGCAGCTGGCCGTTGTTGCTGGGGTCGGCGGCGAGCACGGCGATTTGCGCGGCGACCTCGCGGGCGGCGGCGATGGCTTCGGCTTCGCTGGTCAGGCGGTGGATAGGGCTGGGTTCGATGGCGCTCATGGGTCGTCTCGCAAGGGTCTTCAAGGGCCAGTGCGCCTGCTTCGCGGGCAAGCCCGCTCCTACAGGTGAGGTGCCGGTTTCAAGGGCAATGACAATCCTGTGGGAGCGGGCTTGCCCGCGAATGGCTGCACCGCGGTCCCATAGCCTTGAGCAAGTTCTTTGCCATGACTCACCAGGCCCCGTGTTGCTTGGCTTCGGGCCGCGCCTGCTGCCCCAGCAACAGCTCGCCTGCTGATCTGGCAGCACCCCGCCCGCAATCCTGCTCCGTGCCCAGCAGCCAACGCCTGTGAACGACACTCAACTTCCCGTAAATCAAGGCCTCCAGCGGTTGGCACGCACGCTGCAATAGCGCTTTCACGACGCCCAAGGAGCCACCCCATGACACGCGCTACTGCCGCAACGCAATCCGACGACCCCACTGCCCTGGACCGCATCTGGTTTACCCGCTGCCCGGTGCCCACCGCTTCGGGCATCGCCTACAAGCTGGGCTGGCTGGACGAAGAATTCGCCCGCGACGGCCTGCCAGTCTCGACCCTGCAGGAAACCCGTCAGCTTGGCCATCACCACTACGATCACCAGCTGCCGGGGCTGTTTCGCGAAGGCGGCAACGTGCCTGCCTTGGCCGCCCGTGCAGCAGGCTCACCGAGCCGGCTGATCGGCCTGACCTGGATCGAGGAATGGCAGACCATCCTGGTCCGCCCGGACTCAGGCATCCGCAACGCCGCCGACCTGCGCGGCAAGCGCCTGGCGCTGCCGGCCTGGGCTGACAGCCGCCCCGGCAGCATCGCCCGGGCCATGAGCCTGCACGGCTACAAAGGCGCCCTGGCCTCGGCCGGCCTGCACTTGGACGACGTGCAACTGGTGGAAGTGGCGCTGCTCGACCAGGCCAGCGCCGCCACCCCGCAGCTGGGCCTGCAGCGCCTGTGGTCGGGCCTGGATTACCTGGCGCGCGGCGAGGTCGATGCCGTCTACGTCAAGGGCGCGGCCGCTGCCGATGCGGCGCGGCGCCTGGGCCTGGTGGTGGGCGTCGATCTCGACCTGCTAGCCGACCCGCGCCACCGCATCAACAACGGCACGCCAAGGCCAATCACCGTGCACCAGAGCCTGCTCGACAACCACTTCGAGCTGGTTGCGCGCTTCCTGGCCCAGACCCTGCGCGCTGCCGAATGGGCGGCCGGCAACCGCGATGCGCTCAACAGCTTCCTCGAGGACGAGACCCGCGCCGGCATCCAAGGTGTTGCCGAAGCCTATCGCGGCGCGTTCCACACCACCTTGGCGCCGGACCTGTCCGAGCAACGCCTGGCGTTTCTGGGCACGCAAAAGGACTTTCTCTACCTGCATGGCTTCCTCGAAGCCGACTTCAGCATCGCCGACTGGGTCGACCCACGGCCCCTGCAGGCTGCCCATGAACTGCTGGCCCAGCGCCGCGCCTGACCTTGCATCCGCCCCCGGAGAATGAACATGACCGTACTGATCAACGAACGCCCCGTCACTGCCGAACTGCACGCTTTCATCGACCAGGTGGTCGCCGAAGCCGAAGCGGCGTTTACCGTATTCCGCGAGACCAACACCATCACCGCCAATGGCACTGTCGGCTTCATCGAGCGTGTGCCCGGTGAAGACCTGCTGGTGTCCGTCAACTACGGCGGCCCGTGGAACCACCGCAAACCGCTGCAGGCGACCGTGACCGACTTCTCCGGCAACGTGATCGTCGGCAAGGGCAAAGGCGGGCTGGGACGCTACACCAAACTGTTCCAGACCCACGCTGACATCACCACGATCTCGCATGTGCACAGCCCGTACCTCGGCGCCTGGGCCCAGACCCACCGTACCTTGCCGTTCCACTATGTGCCGGTGCAGCGCTATCAGCTGGCGCGGGAGCTACCGGTGTACATCGACCGGCGCCAGGCCGAGGTGGACTTCATCCTCGACAAGATCGCCGAAAACCCGTTCAACCTGGCCATTCTCGAAGCCAATGGCGGCTCCACGGTGTGGGGCAAGCAGGGGCTGCGTGCGACGGCCGAGTTCATCCTGCTGTTGGAAGAAGGCGCCCAGATTCAGCTGTTGGCCGATGCGCTGGGCGGTTCGCGGCCTTACGGGCCAGGGGTGCTGACGCAGCAGTGGAAGATGAGTGGGTTGTACGAGCGCGCTACCGAGCTGGGGCTGGTGCCGGGTATCGATCGGCGCAGCTGATTCGCAGTTTCAAGCCCACCACGCCCTCCTTTGTAGGAGCAGCCTTGTGCTGCGAAGAGGCCAGTCCAGGCGCAGCAACTGTATCTGGCGGGCCGGCCTCTTCGCAGCACAAGGCTGCTCCTACAGGGGGACGAGTGACAGCTCGATATTTCACTCCAAGCAAGGACCATCCCCATGGCAGTAAAAATCCTCTGGTACCTCACCACCCCCGATGGCCCCTATCCCTGGGAGCCCGAAGGCCGCTGGAACACCGACTTCGAGCACCTAAAACAACTGGCCATCGCCGCCGATCGCCTGGGCTTCTACGGCTCGCTGCTCGGCTCCAGCCCCAACGAAAGCCTTACGGTATCGGCCGCGCTGATCGACGCCACGTCACGCCTGCGCTTCCTGGTCGCGCAACATCCAGGCGAGCTGTCGCCTGCGGTGTTGGCCAAGTGGGCACTGACCTTCGACCAATTTTCCAACGGCCGTTTGCTGTTCAATGTGGTCAACGGCAACGACGCCGGCCTGGCCACGCTGGGCGTGCATTACCCGCACGATGAACGCTACGACTTCAGCCTGGAGTACTGGCGTGCGTTCCAGGGCTTTTACGCGGGTGAAACGGCAGGCTACGACGGCCGTTACGTCAAGCTCTCGCCACGCTCACCTGCGGCGGCCAGCCACCCCCTGGGCGGTTGGCACCCACCCAAGCAAAAGCCTGGCATCCCGCTGTGGGGCGCGGGCACATCGGCGCCGGGCGTGGCCCATTCGGTGCAGTTACTCGACGTCTACCTGAGCTTTGCCGATACCCCGCAAAAGCTCGGCGACAAGTTCCGCAGGGTGGCCGCCGAGGCAGCAAAAATCGGCCGCGAGCTGACCTACGGCACACGCCTGCAAGTCATCGTGCGCGAGACCGAAGAAGAAGCCTGGGCGCATGCCGAACGCCTGCTACAGCGCACTTCGCTGGCCACCGCCCGCGCGGCCATCGAGCGTCAATTGCCGGCAGGGCAGACCCTGTACACCTACGTTAGCGACGACCCGCGCATTCAGCGCAACCTCGACAGCATTCGCGCCGGGCGCCTGCCCACTGCCCGCGAGCTGGAGATCTACCCCAACGTCTGGCTGGGCCCCAGCCTGTTCGGCTTCAACATACTTGGCCCGGCCGCGGGCACCTACCTGGTCGGCAGCGCCGAACAGGTGGCCGAGCGCATCCGCGAGTACGAAGCCCAAGGCACCTCGGCGTTCATCCTGTCGGGCTTCCCGCTGATCGACGAAGCCCACCGGGTGGCCGACCTGCTGTTCCCGCTGCTCGACCTGGACCACGGGTTCGAGGTGCCGCGCCTGAGCGCCCGCACTAAGCCGACCGTGGCCCAACCGGCGTAAGGAGAGGGTGATGAGTGAGTTTTCGCGCCGGGTGTTTCTCGGCAACAGCCTGGCCGTCGGGGGCGGCCTGCTGCTCGGTGGCGGGCTGCTCAGCGGCTGCGATGGTGGCGCGCCCGCTGCCACGGCTGGCGGTATCGCATTACCCGCCACGCCGGTGCGCGGTGGGCGGTTGCGCGTGGGCATCATCGACGGAGACCAGGCGGGCAACCTCGATGCGCACAAGCCGGTGGGCGGCGGCATCATCCGCGGCTGGGCGCTGTACGCCAAGTTCTGGGAATGGAACCCGGATGTCAGCACACGGCTGGCCTTGGCCGAGTTCGCCGAGCCGAATGCCGATGCCAGCGCCTGGACCATCCGCCTCAAGCCGGGGCTGGAATTTCACCATGGCAAAAGCATCACTGCCGACGACATGCTGTTCTCGATCCTGCGTTTGACCGACCCGCAGTTGGCCTCGCCGTTTGCCGGGCTGGTCGGCGCCATCGACCGCCAGGCGCTGCGCAAGCTGGATGCGCGTACGATCGAGATCCGCTTCAAACAGGGGCAAAGCTTCTATCCCTTGGATGAAACGCTGATCAGTTTCGGCGGCATCGTGCCGACCGATTATCATCCGTTGACCAACCCGGTAGGCGCCGGGCCCTACAAGCTCAAAAGCTTCATCCCTGGCCAACGCTCGCTCTACACCCGCTTCGAAAACTACTACAAACCTAACCGTCCTTATGCGGATGAGCTGGAGATCATCGAATTCAAGGACCAGGTCTCGCGTGCGGCGGCCTTGCGCGCAGGGCAGATCGACGTGGCCAGCGGGGTGCAGGCCGAGCACAGTGCCTTGCTCAAGGCTGACCCGCGCCTGCGCCTGTACGCCTCGCCCAGCACCTCGTTCACCGGTTTCAACCTGAACCTGGCTAAGCCGCCATTCCAGGACGTACGTGTGCGCCAGGCGTTCCGGCTGCTCGCCGACCGGCAAGAGCTGGTGGCGCGTGGGCTCAATGGTTTCGGCCGTGTCGCCAACGACCTGTATTCGCCACACGACCCGACTTACAACCACACGATCGCCCAGCGCCCGTACAACCTTGATCAGGCCCGTTCACTGCTGCGCCAGGCCGGGCAGGACGACTTGCGTGTCGAGTTGACCACCACACCAGGCCCAGGGGTGAACGCGGCGTTGGTGTTTGCCCAGCAGGCGCAGAAGGCGGGGGTGCAGGTCAAGGTCAACCAGGTCGACGGCTCGGTGTTCAATGGCCCACAGCGCGAGCAGTGGCAGCTGTCACCAGGTTCGACGCCGGCCCGCGGTTTCCTCGCCTCGGCGCTGCACAACGATGCGCCGCAAGCCATCTACAACCGCAGTAATTTTCACGACTCACGGTTTACCGAACTGTACGGCCAGGCGCTGGCGCAGCCCGACCTGGAGCGGCGCAAGGCCTTGGTGCATGAAGCTCAGGTAATCCAGCACGAACGTGGCGGGCTGTTGATCTGGGGTTTCTCGGACGTGCTCGATGCAGCGTCCGCCAAGGTCGGCGGGCTCGTCCCCGAACAGACCACCTTCGCCTCCTGGCGCTTCGACGAACTCTGGTTGAACCATGCCTGATCACGCTCACCGTTCCCCACGTACGCCGGCCTGGCTGGCCTGGTTCATTGGCCGTCTGGGCTACGGCCTGCTGACCGCCTGGGTCATCAGCCTAGTGGTGTTCATCGCCACCCAGGCGCTGCCCTCGGACCCGGCGCGGGTCATCCTTGGCCCCGATGCGCCACTGGACAGCATCGTGACCTTGCAGCGCCAGCTGGGCCTCGACCAGCCGATCCTGGTGCAGTACCTGCGTTGGCTGGGGGCGGCATTGCGCGGTGACCTGGGCATCTCGCTGGACTCGCAGGTGCCGGTGGCACAGCTGCTGTTCGGGCGGCTCGGCCACACCCTGGCCTTGCTGGCCGGCGTGCTGGCGCTGGTGGTGCCACTGGCGCTGACCCTGGGCGTGAGCCTGGCGCTGCGCCGTGACCGGCCGCTGGACCGCAGGGGGTTGTCGGCCTTGATCCTGTTGAAGGCCACGCCGAGCTTTCTGTTGGCCATCGGCCTGGTGCTGTTGTTTTCCATGCCCGGCATGGGCTGGCTGCCGGCGGTGTCGATCCTCGACCCGCAATTGCCCTTGTGGCGGCAGTTGCCATCGTTGGTGCTGCCGGTGGTTGCCTTGAGCCTGTCGGCGCTGCCGTACCTGACACGCATGGTCCGCGCCTCGATGATCGAGGCGTTGGAGTCCGACTACGTGGTGGCCGCACGCTTGCGCGGTATACCGGAGCGGCGCATCGTCTGGCGCCATACCTTGCCCAACGCCCTGACCCCGGCCATCCAGGGGGTGGCGTTGACCCTGCGCACGCTGGTCGGCGGCGCGCTGTTGGCCGAAGTGATCTTCAGCTACCCGGGCATCGGCACGGCCCTCAATGCGGCGATCCAAATGCGCGACCTGCCGATGATCCAGGGCGTGGTGCTGGTCATCACCCTGGCTGTGGTGCTGATCAACCTGTTGGCCGACCTGCTGACTGTTCTACTCACCCCCAAGCTGCGCACCGCGCGCCGGGTCAAGATGATCCGCCGCAACCGGCGCGGCATCCGCCCGTGGTGGCGACGCGCACGCCGTACACCTGCCCAGGAGGCAACCCATGACTGAGACCCGCTGGCTGGCCGACCCGCAGGTGCGGCGCGGCGCTGTGATTACCGCGCTGGTGATGTTGCTGGCGCTGCTGGGCCCCTGGCTCGCGCCGCATGCACCGACGGCCATGGTCGGGCCGGTGTATGGGCCGCCGACTGCCGATGCGCCGCTGGGGCATGATTTTCTTGGCCACGACTTGTTGTCTCGCTTGCTCAGCGGGGGCGTGTCGGTGCTGTGGATGTCGGTGGCGGCGGCCACCCTTGCGCTGGTGGTCGGCGGCAGCCTTGGGTTGTTGGCCGGTTTTTCGCGCCGCCGCCTGGACCAGGCGATCAGTTGGGCGGCGGATGTCTCGCTGGCTTTTCCGGACCTGATTCTGGTGTTGCTGATCGTCTCGATGCTCGGCCGTGCGCCGTGGCTGATCGTGTTGACCGTGGCCATCGCGTTTACCCCAGGGGTCGTGCGCCTGGCGCGTGGCAGCGCGGTGGCGGTGGCGGGCCAGGAGTTCGTCGAGGCGGCGCAGATGATGGGCTACTCACGTTGGCGCATCCTGTTCAGCGAAATCCTGCCGAACATCCTGACGCCGCTGCTGGTGCATTTCGGCAACATGCTGACCTGGGCGGTGGGCATGCTCTCGGGCTTGAGCTTCCTGGGTTATGGCGTAGCGCCGCCGGCGGCGGACTGGGGGCTGATGATCAACGAAAACCAGGCCGGCCTGCTGGTACAGCCCTGGGCAGTATTGGCACCGGCGCTGCTGATTGCGGTGTTCGCCTATGGCACCAACATTCTGGCGGAAGGTATCGGCCGGGTCAGTGCACGTATTGGGGAGAAACAGCCATGACGGCGGCGTTGAAGGTCGACAGCGACGTGTTGCGGGTCAGCGACCTGCGGGTGGAACTGGCCGGGCAGGTCGATGTGCTGGCCGATGTCTCGTTCAGCCTGGCGGCGGGAGAGATCGTGGGGTTGGTGGGCGAGTCCGGTTCGGGCAAGACCACCCTGGCCACGGCCTTGCTGTGCCATGCGCGACAAGGTGCGCGTATTACCGGCGGGCGCATTGCGGTGGCTGGGCAGGCGGTGCTGGAGCTTGAGGGCGAAGCCTTGCGCCTGGCGCGGGGAGGGTTGGTGGGCTACGTCGCCCAGGACCCGGCCACAGCGCTGAACCCGGCTCTGCGCATAGGCGCCTTGTTGCGTGAAACCGTGTTGGCGCATCAACCCAAGCTGACCAAAGATGCATTGCAGCAGCGTATCAGTGAGACCCTGGTGGATGTCGGTTTGCCGGATGATCCCGCTTTTTTGCGGCGCTTTCCGCATCAGTTGTCCGGGGGGCAGCAACAGCGGGTGATGCTGGCATTGGCGTTTGTCCTGCGGCCGAAACTGATCGTGCTCGACGAGCCGACCACGGCGCTCGATGTGACCACCCAGGCGCATGTGCTGGAAACCCTCAAGCGACTGTGCCGGGGGCACGGTGTGGCGGCGTTGTACGTGACGCACGACCTGGCCGTGGTGCGCGACCTGGTTGACCGGGTGATGGTGATGTATGCCGGGCGATTGGTGGAAGTGGCGGGGCGCGAAACCTTGTTCAAAGCACCGGCACACCCTTACACCCGTGCCTTGCTCGCGGCCATTCCTGATATTGCCCGACGCCAGCCGCTGCAAGCCATTGGCGGCCATGCGCCGGCGCCGGGGCAGCGGCCTGCGGGCTGCGCGTTTGCCCCTCGTTGTGCCAGGCGACGTGCCGAATGTGCGGTGATCGAGCCTTCGCTGCTGGCGTTCGAGGGCGGTCAGCAAGTCGCTTGCCTGGCGCCCTACCGTGAGCCGCTGCCCCCGGGCGAGCGGGGTGTCGAGATGGCAGCGGCGCCTAGTGCAGAGGTGTTGCTGGAGGTGCAGGGGCTGGATGTGGCTTACGACCGCCAAGTGCTGTTCGATGTTTCACTGCAGGTAGCGCAAGGCGAATGCCTGGCGCTGGTGGGCGAGTCCGGCTCGGGCAAGACCAGCCTGGCCAGGGCCATCGCGGGGTTGGGCGAGAACGTTCAAGGGCAACTGCGTTACGGCGGCGAGCCGCTGGCGTTCACCGCGCGTCAACGGAATGCGCGGCTGCGTCACCAGATTCAGTACGTGTTCCAGAACCCCTACCGGGCGTTGAACCCTCGGCAGACGATCGCGCAGACCCTCAGCGCGCCCTTGGCGCATTTCTTCGCTGTACGTGGCGATGAGGCGCGTCATCGGGTCGAAGCGGTACTGGCGCGGGTGTCGCTGCCGGCGCGTGTGGCTGATCTGTATCCGCACAGCCTGTCAGGGGGAGAACGGCAGCGCGTGGCGATTGCCCGGGCGTTGATCTGTGAGCCACGGCTGTTGGTTTGCGACGAGATTACCTCGGCGCTGGATGTGTCGGTGCAGGCGTCGATCCTCGCATTGCTGCGGCGTTTGCAGCGTGAAGGGCTGACCGTGTTGTTCGTCACCCACGACTTGGGCGTGGTGCGGGCGATAGCCGACCGGGTGTTGGTGTTGCGCCAGGGCAGGGTGGTGGAAGAGGGGGCGGCTGAGCAGGTGCTTGGGCGGCCGGTTGATGCCTATACCCGGACCTTGGTGGAACATTCGCCTCGGTTGCAGGTGGGCTTCTAGGTGCATGCCTTGGGTTGTAGGGCGCCTGTGAGGCCGAGCGCCGCGCGGGCGGCGCTCGATCTTACAGGCGGTGCAAGGCCCAAGGCATGCACCTGGCACCCCAGATGCAATCCCCAGCTGGGCACCATCACCCAGCAAATCGCGCCTGCCGCCGCCGCACTTCCTCCCGCACCGCCGGAATCACCCACCGCCCGTAATCCACCGTGTCGTACAACGGGTCATACCCGCGGTTGAGGAAGGTGCTCACCCCCAGGTCGACATAATCCAGCAACGCCTGGGCAACGGTCTCCGGCGTGCCCACCAGCGCTGTGGTATCGCCATAAGCCCCGACCGCTGTCGCCGTCGGCATCCACAATGCCCGGTCATGCCGGTCCGCCCGGGCGGCGGCGGCGAGCAGGCGTTCGGAACCGGTGCCCTTGATGCGCTTCTGCCAGGGGCTGTCCGCCGCAAACTGCGGGTTGGCCTTGATCTGCGCGAGGATCTGCTCCGCGCGCTGCCAGGCCAGCTCCTCGGTGGCACCCAGGATCAGCCGCACCGACAAGCTCACCCGTGGCGCCGCCACGCCAGCGGCACTCGCCGCAGCCTTGAGCTTGGCGATCTGCTCGGCGACGCCGCTCAGCGGTTCACCCCACAGGGCATACAGGTCGGCATGTTTGACGGCGATCTGGTAGGCGATGTCGGACGAGCCACCAAAGGAAATCGGGATATGCGGCTGCTGCAGCGGCTTGACCGGCGAAAAAGCGCCCTTGATGGTGAAGTAGCGGCCTTCGAAGTCGAACGGCTCCTCGGCAGTCCAGGTGCGCCGGACAATCTCCAGGTATTCGTCGGCGCGCTGGTAACGCGCGGTCTTGTCCAGCAGGGTGTCACCTTCTTGCGGCTCGGCCGTGATGCCGGTGATCGCATGCAGGCGAATGCGCCCGCCGCCGGTGGTGTGGTCGAGGGTGGCGAATGCCCGCGCGGCCACCGTCGGCGCGGTCAGGGCAGGGCGGTGGGCGATCATGAAGCCGAGGCGCTCGGTGTGCGCGGCCGCATAGGCGGCAATCTGCAGGCTGTCGGCACTGCCTGGGCCGCTGGCGATCAGTACCCGGTCGAAACCGGCATGCTCATGGGCGCGGGCGTGGTGGCGGATGAACGGCAGGTCGAAGTCGGGCGAGCGCACGCCGCGGGTCTCGGACCACTGGCGGGGGAAAATCATGCCGACGAATTCAATGGACATGGCGATGGCCTTTTACGTTGAGGAAGGGTCAGAACTGGTAATCGACCTGGGCCAGCAAGGTGCGCCCGGGCATGGGTTGCAAGAAGGTGTTGGTCGAGCCGGCCAGGCCGCTGACGAAATTCAATTCGTCGGTGACGTTGAGCATGCGCAGCGTCACGCCCCACTGTGGCTGGCGGTAATACGCGGCAAGGTCGAGGTTGTATTCGTCGGGCACCTTTACCGTCTTGCTCAGGTTCAGGTACCAGCTGCTGGTCCACCAGCCAGAGAGCTCCACGCCGAACCCGGAATCGAAGCGGTAATCGACATAGCCGCCTGCGTTGTACTCAGGAATCTGCACCGCATCGAACTTGCCGGACGGGCGCTGGTTGAGGCTGTTGTTGTCGCCGAACACGGTGCCGTTGTCGGGGATGAACCCTGCGGAGGCGAACCCGGCCTGGCTGGTGAACTCGTTGTAGGCACTGATGCGGCTGAGGTTGAGGCCGCCGCGCAGGTGCGGGTCCTGGTAGCGCAGGGTTGCTTCCCAGCCTTTGACGATCAACCGGGCGATGTTGTTGTTGCTGTCTGGCGACTGGTCGCGCGCCTGCTTGTAGGCGGCCAAGGTGAAGAACAACTGGTCGGGCATGGCCTCGACCTTCAGCCCCACTTCGTGCAGCACGCTAAGGCTCTCGAACGCCAGCGGGTTGAGCTGGTTGGCCCCGGCGCCACTGCCCCAGCCCAAACCATTGGTGAAGAACCCGGTGTTGACGGCGAGGGAGCGGTCGAAGGTGTAGTACAGGGTGCTGTTGTCGGTGGGTTTGAAATAGGGGCTGACCTGTACCGAGAACAACCGGTAATTGTCAGAGTCCTTACGCGGGTTGCCGCCCGCGAGCACGAAGGGGTTTTCGATACGGGCATCGATCCAGCTGCGGCTGGCCCCCACGTTCAGCCCCACGCGCTCGCCCAGGCGCAGGTTGTGCTGGCTGAACAGGGTTTGGGTGGTCCAGGTGCTGTCGGCGGTGTAGGGCGCCACCGATTCAGCGTACAAACCGTGCCCTGCCGGGTACATGGCGGGCAGGTTGAGCCAGCCATAGTAATTGGACAACTGTGGCACGCCGGGCTGGCCGATCCAGGCTCCGTTGCCACCGGCGGGGTTGCGCCCACTCAGTCCGAGCAGGTCGCCAGGGTTTTTCAGCGTCGGGTCGAGAGTGAGGTCGTAGGCGTTGATGGTGGAGCCAAAATTGTTGTTGGCGGCGATCGACTCGTTGGTCTCGCGGCGGTAGATCAGCCCGGTGTTGCTGTCGTCGACCAGCGTCAGGCCGCCCAGCTGCCATTGGCCACGGGCGCGGAACTCGAAGCGGTTGTCGAAGATGTCGTCCTTGCCCTGCACCTGGAACGCGCCCACCGCGTCGGTGGTGTCGGTGGAGTGCTGGTAGAAAGTGCTGTTGGCCAGGGTGATCGACGGGGTCAGGTCGCCCTCGACGCGCAGTTGTGTGGTGAAGCGCCGCGAGCGGTTCTGGTCCTGCGCGCGCTGGCCGGTCTGTGGCGACAGCGAGGTCTGGCCATTGCCTGCCAGCGACGGGTCGTACACCCAGCCGCGCAAGCTGCCTGGGCTGGCCTGGGTATTGGGTGAGGCGCCCTGGAAGCTGCCATCGACCACCTGGTACTGGCCCTGCGCGTTGCGCTGGCGCTGCACCCAGCCGAGTACCTGGGCATCGCTGGCACCCGATGACAGCACCGGCGACCACAGGCTGTTGCCGTTCTGGATGATCGGCGTGGCGCGCCCGGCGTTGTACCTGCCGTGGTCGACCAGGTCTTGGGTGGCGCGGTTCCAGCCGTGGGTGATGTTGTAGTCGTAGTAGTCGTCGTAGGCGGCGTTCCAGTCCACCCGCAGGTTGTCGTTGCGCCAGGCGAGGGCGCCGTAGAACGCGTCGAAGTTGTTGTCGACGTTGTCGTAGAAGGTTTCCTGGCGCTGGCGGGTGATGCTGACCCGGTAGGCCAGGCTGTCACTGAGGGGACCGGTGTTGTCGATGCTGAATTGGGTGGCATCGCGTGATTCGCCATCGGGGATCCAGCTGCCGATTTCGCCACTCAGGCGGGTGCGGAAGCGGTTGAAGTCGGGCTTCTTGCTTAGGTAGTTGATGTAGCCGCCGCTGCCACTGACCGATCCGTAGGTGACCGACGAGGGCCCGGCGACGATGTCGGCGCCTTCGTAGGCGTTGAAGTTGGCGGGGTGGCGTACGCCGTAGGCGCGTTGGCCATCCTGGAACACCTCGGAGCTTTGCCCGCGCATTTGCGGGGCGATGCCGGCGTTCTGGCCGCCGCCACGGGTGATGCCGGGGGCGTACTTGACCAGGTCGTCCGAGCTCTGGATCGGGTCGCGGGCCAATTGCTCGGCGTTGATCTGGGTGACAGAGCGTGGGGTGTCGAGGACTTTGCTTTCCAGGCCGCCGTAGATCGAGGCCGGTGGGCGGGTGGGCAGGGCGTCGTCGTCAGCCTGTTCGGCTTGGACGGTGACGGTTTGCAGTTGGGTGTCCTCGGCGTAGGCCAGCGGTACGCTGGCGGCCAGGATGGCCAGTGCCAGGGCGCTGGGCTGGAATGTCGGGTGCAGCAAGGCAACGCGGAGCATGGGGCTGAGCCTCGTTCTGTTCGGGAATGGGAAAAGCGAGGGCGCAGCCGCGCCTGCGGTTATTGGGTGCCTATGGCGACTGCCGGGGGCGCTATGCGCCCCTTGTGGGAGCGGGCTTGCCCCGCGAACACGGGCGAAGCCCGTGCCATCCCCTCGGGGTACCTGCTTCGCGGGGCAAGCCCGCTCCCACAGAAGATTGTGCTGGCCCAGCGTTTAGCTCCTGAGCCACAGGCTCTCGAACCGCCAGGTACTGAACAGCGACTGCTCCGCCTGCGCCCCACCGACCCGTGTGCTGACGCTGTCGAGCAAGTCGGCAAAGCCCCAGATCAGCATGCCGCCGCGTTCGTACTGGATGCGTTGGGCGCGGTGCACCAGGGCTTTGCGTTTCTCAAGGTCGGGCTGGGCCATGGCAGCGAGGAAGGCCTCGCTGAATGCCGTGTCGTGGAAATGGGTCTTGTTGGCCACGGCGAACGGCGCGTCGGTATGGATGGCGCTGGCCAGAAACGGCGCACCGATGCTGCCACCCGTGCTCAACGTCCAGTCGTCGCGTTGCGGCCCCTGGAACGTCGCCAGGTCGACCTGGCGTACTGTGATCGTCACGCCGATGCGCCGTGCCTGTTCGGCCAGCACCAGGGCCGAGGTAAGCCCAGGCCCTGGGGTCGTGACCAGTTCCACCTGCAGGCCTTC
Source organism: Pseudomonas sp. PAGU 2196 (assembly GCF_022179005.1). Classification (NCBI taxonomy): domain Bacteria; kingdom Pseudomonadati; phylum Pseudomonadota; class Gammaproteobacteria; order Pseudomonadales; family Pseudomonadaceae; genus Pseudomonas; species Pseudomonas sp. PAGU 2196. Next base: position 111,237 of record NZ_BNTL01000008.1, read on the forward strand.
GTGGCCCGCGTCCTTGAGCAATTGCGCCGCCCGTTGTGGGTCATGCGGCCGTGGCCCGAGGCTGTGGTCGAAGGTGGGGTCGAAAGGGGCGTACAGATCATTGGCCACCCGGCCCTGGCCATTGAGTGCCCGGCGCACCAAGTCTTCTCGGTCTGCCAGCAGGCGAAACGCCTCACGCACCCGCGGGTCGTCGAAGGGCGCTTTGGTGGTGTTCATGTCGAACGACAACCAGTTGCCGCTCACCGACTTCAGCAGGCGCAGGCGTGGGTCGGCCTGCAGCACTTGCAGGTGCTCGGTGGACATGACGTTGGCCATGTCGATCTGCCCGGCGCGCAAGGCCGCCAGGCGGCCGGTCTGGTCCTTGAAGTCGATGATCTCCAGTTCATCGGCATACGGTTTGCCGGGCTTGTAGTAATTGTCGAAACGGGTGAACAGCGAGCGCTGGCCCGGGGTGAAACTTTTGAGTTTGTAAGGGCCGGCACCGACCGGGTTGGTGACCGGGTGGTAGTCCACCGGCACGATGCCGCCGAAGTTGACCCACGTTTCGGGCAACGGCAGGTAGCTGCGGCCTTCGCGAAAAGCCAGGCGCACGGTGCGATCGTCGAGCTTGACCAGGTTGTCGCGGTCGACCCAGTGCAGCAGCGCCGCATAGGGCGAGGCCAACTGCGGGTCGGTCAGGCGCCTGATGGAGAAGATCAGGTCGTCGGCGTCGATGGTCTTGCCGTGGTGAAACTCCAGCCCAGGCTTGAGCCGCAACGTCCAGCCGCTGGCGTCGGCGTTGGGCTCGGCGAACTCGGCCAGGGCCAGGCGCGGCTGCATCTGCTCGTCCCACTCCCACAGCTTGCTGTACAAGGCAAAGCCGCGGACGATGCCGCTGCCGACCGGTTTATGGGCGTCGAGGTTGCCGCTTTGGTTGCCATCGATGATGCCAAGACGCAGGCGCCCGCCATGGCGTGGCTGGTCGGCAACCGCGTCCCCGGGGCTGTCGCTTGGGCCGCAGCCGGCCAGCAGCCCACCGGCCAGTACGCCGGCATGGCCAATGAAGGCGCGCCGGCTCAATGGGTAACCGTCCCAGGCCATGGCGTCAGCCTCCGTTGCTGGCGTGCAGTTGCACGGGGGTGGGCGCCGGGCGGGCGAGGGCGGCGCGCTGGCCACGGAAGTGCGGCAAGATATGCTCGCCGAGGCGGTAGGCTTCTTCCAGGTGCGGGTAGCCGGCAAGGAAGAACAGGTCGATGCCGATGCCGTGGTACTCGCGGATGCGCGCCACCACGTTGGCGTAGCTGCCCACCAGCGCGCAGCCTGGCGGGATGCCGATATAGCCGAAGCCGGTCCACACGTTGGGGTGGATGAAGAAATCGTCGAAGGCCTGCTGCTCGTCCTTGTCGCTGTAGCCGTGCTCGTAGCTCAGCTTGCGTGCCGTGCGCAGGCCAGCGTGGGCGGCGCGGGCCTTGACCGTGCCCTTGGCCACCCCTTCGTCGAAGAAACGTTTGGCCTCGGCGCGCGCGGCCTCTTCGGTCTCGCGGGCAATCACGTCGATGGACAGGCCGAAGCGAATGTCGGTACGCCCCCACTTCAAGGCGCGGGCGCGGATGTCGGCGATCAGCGCGGCGATCTCGTCCGGGTGCTCGGCACGCATCAGGTAGAAGTCCGCATGCTTGGCGGCGAACTCGCGCGCGGCCAGCGAAGAACCGGCGGTGCAGATCAGCGGCAGCTCGGCTTTTTTCAGCGGCCCGCGCAGTCCGCCACCTTCGGCGCGGTAATAGGTGCCCTCGTAGTGAAACTGCTCGTTGTGCCAGTAGCCGCGTACCACGTCCATGAACTCGGTGGCGCGGGCGTAACGTTCGTCGTGGCCCTCGAAGTCGCCGACCTGGCGCTGGAGGGCGTCGGAGCCGCCGTTGATGATGTTCCATACCAGCCGGTTGCCGGTGGCGCGCTGGTAGGTTGCGGCCTGTTGCACGGCTACCCAGGGCGTGTAGTGATAGGGCTGGAACGCGGTGACGAATTTGAGCGTGCGGGTTTCCCGTGCCAGCAGCGAGCACACGGTCCACGGCTCTTCGCCGGTGGGCGCATTGACCATCAGCGCGCCACCGAAGCCGTTGATTTCCGCAGCGCGGGCGATTTGCCCGAGGTAATCGATGTAGGTGAAGTGATCACCTACCGCGAACCCGGAAACCGCACCGCTGCTGTCGCCGCCTGCGTGCCAGTCGCCGCGGTTGCGCGGGTCGCCAGGCAGGTACTGGGTTTCGCCATGCAGTGGCAGGCGGGTGAAGAATTCGATGCTCATGGGGTGGCCTCCTTACTGGACGCTGGGGCTGCAGTTGGGCGTGACTGGCTGGCCGCTGATGACCTGGCGGGCGAAGGGGATCGAGTCCTTGAGCGAGGCGTTGACCGTTTCGCTATGGCCCAGGCCTTTGTACAGGTGCCCCTGCACCACCGAGCCGGCCTTGCAGGCATCCTGCATCAGTGCAACCTGGGTCGCGGCGGCAGGGGTCTTGTCCTCGGCGCCGGTGCCGATGAAGATCGGCTGGGCCAGTTTGAGGGTGGGGTACGACACTTGGGCCAGCCACGGTTTGAGCTGGTCGCCCTGGTAGTCCTTTTTGGCGTTGGCGGGGGTCAGGCCGGTGCCGACCACATCACTGACCAGTGCCGACAGGCAACTGGTGCGCGCCTGCTCGAACAGCGGCAGGGCCTTGTCGGTGTAGAAGTCGCGCGGGTCGATGCTCGGGTCGTACTGCTGTGCGGCGAGCAAGGTGTAGAAGCCGTAGGCCAGGGCCGGGTCGACCTTGTTCTGGTCCTGCTCACCGACGTTTTTCGACCCCACGGTGTAGATCACGCCGGTGCCGATGCTGCCCTTGACCCCCAGTTTGGGTGCATAGGTTGCGGCATAGGCACCGGCTGCAAAGGCACCAGCGCCACCCTGGGATTGGCCGATGATCAGGACCTTGTCAGCCAGCCCCGGTACGCCGGCGACCACGGCCTTGGCGGCATCGAGAATGCCGTAGGCGGCCATGCGGTTGTTCAGCAGCGGGTGGCCACCGGGCACACCCAGGCCTTGGTAGTCGGTGGCGACGATGGCATAGCCCTCTTCGAGCCAGCGGTTCAGGTATTGCACATCGCGGTAGGAACGCCCGGCCCAGGACGGTGCGCAGATATCCGCCACCCCGACGGTGCCGTGGCCCCAACTGGCGACCGGCCAGCCACCGGCGGGCGCCGGGCCCTTGGGAATGAACAGCGCGCCAGAGACCACGATTGGCGTCTTGCCGTCGATGCCGTCCAGCGAGGTGTAGAGGATGCGCTGGGCACTGGCGGCGTTGGGCAAGCTCAGCGCTGAGTCCAGCGGCTCGCTGCGCAGCAGTTTACCGGGGCTGGCCGGGATTGCCTTGGACCAGGTGTAGAAGCTCGAAACGCGGCCGTCGCCTTGTTGCGGGTCGGGTTTGGGGGCGTAGGTGTCGGCGGCCAGGACGCCAATGGAAAAGGCCAGGGCACTGAGGCCGAAAACGATGGAAACAGGCAATTTCATGGAAGATGTTCTCAAGGTTGTTGGCTGATTTGAGCGTCCAGGGACGGCCAGTAGTGGGTGAGCTGCAGGTCGATCAGCGCCTGGCGGGTGAAGCCTGTGGCCAGGTCGCTGCTGATGTCGTAGGGCGTGCGGATCAGGCGGTTGGCCAAGGCGTAGTGGCCCAGGGCGTCGTAGTGGGCTTTGAGCTGGGCATCGCTTTTCGGCGCCCAGCGCGCTTTCCAGGCCACCGGGTCGTCCTGGTCATCGCGGCGCAGCACGCTTTCGGCCACCCCGGCGCGGGACGACAGCGCGTAATAGGCGTCGCGGTTCTGCGCTTGGGAGATCCACCAGGCCGCGCGCACCCAGGCCGTGGCCACCAGCTGCGTGAGGTCGGCGTGCTGCTGCACGAAGCGGTCGGTGCCCCACAGGTCGGACACCAGCCGCCAGTCGTTGGCGCCTTGCTTGGTCGACCAGAGGATCCGCGCCACGCCTTTGTCTTCCAGGGCGTAGGCTTCGTTGAGCAGCACGGCGGCATCGACCTTGCCGGCCGACACGGCGGCGGCGCCGACCTGCGGGTTGAGGTTGGCGATCTTGAAGTCGGTCAGCTTGAGGCCCTGGCTTTCCAGGAAGTTGCTGAAGGCAAATTCCCATGGCCGCCCGCGGTGCAGGGCCAGGCGCTTGCCTTTGAGGTCCTGGATGCTGCGCACCGCAGAGCTGCTGGGCACCACCAAGTAGATGTTGTTGCCGCTGCCACCCGGCACGATCAGCTTGCCGGGCACTTGGCCGGCGCCAGCGATGACCGAGGGCAGGTCGCCGCGTACGGCGAAGTCCAGGCTGTCGTTGCTGAAGCCTTCGTTGATTTGTGGCCCGGCGCCGGCGTGGGGCAGGGCGGTCCATTGCAGTTTCACGCCGCGGGCGGCCAACTGCTGTTCGAGCCAGCCGTCTTCGATCACCCGCCCCGGGATGCCCCCGAAGACCGGCGCGCCGCCTTGGGTGAAGGCAACGATGGCGATGCGCACCGCTGCCGGTGGCTCGGCGGCCAATGTGGTCAGGCTGAGTAACAGGCCGCCCAACAGGGCCAGGCCGTGACGCCAGAGTGTGTTCATGTGCGGCTCCAAACAAGGGTTCAACAGGTCTGGGCCGCGTGCTGCAGCGAACCAGGCATTGCCAGGCCAGGAGCGAAATGCATGCCAGTCTTTGAAAAGGTGGCTGCAGGCCTTTAACGGCGGGGCCTTCAGCACATGGGAGGGGCGCGGAGTGGAGCCCAGCCTGCTGATCGGCACGCAGGGCAGTGCTGGCGCGTTGCTGCTGCAGCAGCAGTCGGCTGCTGGAAAATCAAATATTCAAAAATGGAATATATAAAGATGAATTAATAATTTTTTGATCTAATTTGTTTCGGGCACTATGGGGCTGCGCGTCAATTGCCAGGAATGCCCCCATGTCGCTGATCACCCACCCTAATGCCCGAGAGCTGACCAAGTCGGTACGTGCCACCGTGCTTGTGTTCAAGGACCCTCGCTCCCAGGAGCTGCTCAGCCGTATCGAGCGCCTGGCGCCCAGCGAGGCCAATACCCTGATCATCGGCGAAACCGGAACCGGTAAAGAACTTGTCGCTCGCCACATCCATCAGCTGAGCCGCCGTGGCCGCGAACCGTTCGTGGCGGTGAACTGCGGTGCCTTTGCCGAAACCCTGGTGGAAAGCGAACTGTTCGGCCATGAGAAAGGGGCGTTCACCGGTGCCACCTCGAACAAGGCCGGTTGGTTCGAAGCGGCCAATGGCGGCACGCTGTTTCTCGACGAGATTGGGGACCTGCCGTTGAACATGCAGGTGAAGTTGCTGCGGGTGCTGCAGGAGCGCGAAGTCGTGCGGCTGGGCTCGCGTACACCGATCCCGATCAACGTGCGCCTGGTGGCCGCGACCAACGTCAACCTGGCCGACGCCGTGGTGGCGGGGCATTTTCGCGAAGACCTGTTCTACCGCCTGCACGTCGCCACCATCCGCCTGCCACCGCTGCGTGAGCGGCCCGGCGACATCCTGCCCTTGGCGGAATTTTTCATCGAAGAGCATTGCCGGCGCCTGGGTTATGAACGTGCGTCGCTCAGCCCGGATGCCGAGCGCAAATTGCTGGCTCACAGCTGGCCGGGCAACATCCGCGAGTTGGAAAACGCGATCCACCATGCCTTGCTGGTATGCCGCTACCAGGTGGTAGCGCCCGCAGACCTGCACCTGGTGGACATGAGGCCGCAAGGTGCGGCCCAGGTGTACGCCACGCAGGCCAACGCACCGGCCGCGCTCGCGGCGCCGCCTAACCTTGAAAGCGCCTTGTTGGCGTTGTTCGAGCAGAACGTGCCGAACCTGTATGAGCACATCGAGGAGACGGTATTCCGGGCGGCGTATCGGTATTGCCACGGGAACCAGCTGCAGACCGGGCGGTTGTTGAACATCAGCCGCAACATCGTGCGGGCGCGGCTGGAGAAGATTGGCGAATTGTCGAAGGCATGAGGTGCTTGTATCGGGGCCGCATATGGGCCCCGATTTGGCGCGGTTATTTGATAAAGCGAACCTGGCTGTTGATCTTCTCGATCACCGCCCCTTTGCGCGCGTTGAAGCGGGCCTTGTTCTGTTCGAACAGGTTATTGCCCTTGGTGTCGATGGAAATGATCAGCGGGCCGAACGCCCGTACCCGGTTGACCCACAGGGTTTCAGGCATCCCCAGGTCTTGCCACTCGGCACGTTCGATCTCTTCTACCTGCGTTGCAGCCAGCACCGCACAGCCCCCTGGAAACACCGCATGCACGGCTTTGTTTTCCAGGCAGCCGGTGGTGGTTTCCGGCCCCATGCCGCCTTTACCAATGATCAGCTTGACGCCGGTTTGCTCGATGAACTGCTTTTCGAACTTCTCCATGCGCATGCTGGTGGTTGGGCCGATGGACACCATCTCGAAACTGCCATCGTCTTTTTTGCGCACGATAGGCCCAGCGTGAAAGATCGCACCGCCGCGCAAGTCAACCGGCAACTCTCGCTTGAGCTCGATCAAACGACGGTGCGCGACGTCGCGGCACGTCACCAGCTGGCCAGTGAGATAAACCACGTCGCCGACATTGAGGTTGGCCAGGTCTTCGTCTTTGATCGGGGTGGTCAGGATCTTTTTCACAGTACTACCCCTTCGTGCGAGAGGATGTCGTAGGACAGGTCGGCATTAATGCGGATCTTGCCGCGGCGGTGCGCCCAGCAACCGGTCGATACCGCGACGCCAATGGTCGAGGGGTGACGCGCGGAAGACTCGATGTTCACGCCCATGACACTGCTGTTGCCAGTCAGCCCCTGCGGGCCGATGCCGATTTCGTTGAGGCCGTCTTCCAGAAGCTGTTCCATCATGGCGGCGCTTTCGTTCGGGTGGCTAGAATCGACCGGGCGCAGGATCGCCTTTTTCGACAGGCGCGCAGCGGTCTCCACCGAGGTCGACACGCCAACGCCAACCAGCAAGGGCGGGCACGCATTGACGCCTCGCGAAGTGATCACGTCGAAGACGAACTCGGTGACCCCTTCATAGCCCTGGCCTGGCATCAGCACCTTGGCCGAGCCTGGCAAGGTGCAGCCACCACCGGCCATGTACACATCGACGATGGCGTAGTCGGCATCCGGGATGATTTCCCAGTCCAGCCACGGGATCTTCGAGCCGGTGTTGGTGCCGGTGTTCTTCTCGATGAAGGTTTCTACCGCGTTGTGGCGCAGCGGGCCCTTGATGGTGGCCTCTTTGGTGGCGTTTTCCAGAATGCCTTCAAGCTCGCTCAGTAGCGGGAACCTGGCCCCCGCCGAGATGAAGTACTGAATGACCCCGGTGTCCTGGCAACTGGGGCGGTCGAGTTTGTCGGCGTACTCCTGGTTGTCGGCCATCGAGTCATACACGGCGATGGCCAGTGGGTTGGTTTCTGCGGCGCGCAGTTTTGCGGTTTTCTCCTTGACGTCTTTGGGCAGGCGCTTGCCGATATAGGCGGTGAACTTCGCCATCACGTCGGTGAGCGATGATACGGCTGATTCTTTATCCACGGTTTTTTCCTCACTGCATCACAAGGCTGATTGTTCGATGTCTGGGTGTTCAGGGGGCCAGGGTGCCGCTGGTGCTGGCCTCCCTGTGTAGAAGCGGGGTGTGTAGCTGAGTGGCCTCGGGTTTTTCGGGGTCTGCGGGTAGCTGGCCATTCAGCACTTGGGCCATGCGCGGTTTGTCCAAAGCGCCAACCCAGTGCGCGATGGCCACGGTGCCGACGGCGTTGCCGATGGTGTTGGTGATGGCGCGGGCCTCGGACATGAAGCGGTCGACGCCCAGCAACAGCACCATGCCGGCCACGGGGATGTTGTCCATGGTTGCCAAGGTCGCGGCCAGGGTGATGAAGCCGGAGCCGGTCACACCTGCGGAGCCTTTGGAGGTCAGCAGTAGCACGCCCAGCACGATCAACTGGTCCATCAGCGTCAGTGGCGTGTTGGTGGCCTGGGCGATGAAGATGGCCGCCATGGTGTAGTAGATGCATTGCCCGTCCGGGTTGAAGGTCAGGCCGGAAGGGATCACCAGGCCCACCACCGGTTTGGACACGCCGACCTTCTCCAGCTTGTTCATCAGTTGCGGCACCACCGACTCCGATGAACTGGTGCCCAGTACGGTGAACAGTTCTTCCTTGAGGTACTTGAGGAACTTCCACAGGCTGAAACCGGACAGCCGAGCGATGGCGCCCAGCACAATCACCACGAACAGGAAGCAGGTCAGGTACATGGTTGCCATCAGCTTGCCGAGCGAGACGATCGAGCCCAGCCCGTACTTGCCGACGGTAAATGCCATTGCACCGCAGGCCGCGAGCGGCGCCACGCGCATGATCATGCCGACGATAAAGAACATGCCGTGGGAGAACGCTTCAAGCACATCGACCATCGGTTTGCCGCGCGGGCCCAGGTGCGAGAGGGCGATGCCGAACAAGGTCGAGAACAGCAGGATCGGCAAGATCTCATTCTTGGCAAAGGCATCGGTCACGCTGCCGGGGATGACATGCAACAGAAAGTCGATGAACCCGCCCGAGCTGTTTGCAGCTGCCGCGGTGTAGGTGGAAATGCTTTTGGCATCGAGGGTGGCCGGGTCGACGTTCATGCCTTGCCCAGGCTGTACAAGGTTGACCACGACCAGGCCCAGCACCAGGGCAAAGGTGGACAGTACTTCGAAGTAGATCAGCGCACGCACGCCCACGCGGCCGAGCTCTTTCATGTTTTCCATCTTGGCGATGCCCAGCACCACCGTGGCGAAAATGATCGGTGCGAAGACCATCTTGATCAATTTGATAAAGGCATCGCCCACCGGCTTGAGGTCTGCGCCGACCTGTGGCCAGAACACCCCGATCAGTACCCCGAGGGTTACCCCGATCAGCACCTGCACGTACAACTTGCCTAACACTCGCTTGGCCATTGCCGTCTCCGAATTATTGTTGTGAGTCGGTTCTTGTGGCGGCTGGGCTTATCGGTAGCGGCAGGCAACACCTGGCCGTGGCAGCTCGATAGCCCAGGTTTCTTAGGGTTAATCACGCAGGGCCAAGGTAATGGTTTTTTAAAAACCGTGTAATACAATGAAATTCAACTCATTATTTCCTTCAGGTTAATTATGAACCCAGTGTCCGAGCTGGCCTTTTTCACCCAGCTCATCCGCGTGGGCAGCCTGGCTGCCACCGCGCGTGAGATGAACCTGACCCCACCTGCGGTCTCCAAGCGCCTGGCGCAATTGGAACAGCGGCTGGGCGTGCGGTTGCTCAACCGCACCACACGCAGCATTAGCCTGACCGCCGAGGGCGAGACCTACCTGGTCAATGCCCGGCGCATACTGGGTGAGATCGAGGAGATGGAGCGCCAGGTGTCCAGCAGCCGCGCCGAGCCCAAGGGCCTGCTGCGGGTCAATGCGCCGTTGGGCTTTGGCCGTACCCATGTGGGGCCGGCGATTTCATCGTTTGCCAAGCGTTACCCCGAGGTGGAGGTGCAACTGCACCTGACCGATCGGCCCATCCAGCTGCCCAATGACGCAATCGATGTGGCTATCCGCTTTGGTGAATTGCCCGACTCGCGCCTGATCGCGCGCAAGATCGCAGCCAACCGCCGGAGGCTGTGTGCCGCGCCCAGCTACTTGGAAGCCTGCGGTACACCCGAGGTGCCCAAGGACCTGGCTGCACACAATTGCATCGTGTTACGCCAGAACGATGCCGCCTTTGGCGTCTGGCGCTTGAGCCGTGGCAAGCAGTCAGAATCGGTTAAGGTGCGTGGAAGCCTGAGCACCAACGATGGTGAGGTGGCGTTGAACTGGGCGTTGGAGGGGCAAGGCATCCTGATGCGGGCCGAATGGAACCTGGCGGACCACTTGCGCAGTGGGCGCCTGGTGGAGGTGTTGGGTGATTACCAGACACCGCCGGCGGATATCTATGCGGTTTACCTTGAGCGTTTGAACCTGTCCGCGAAGGTGTCGTGTTTCATCGAGCACTTGAGGGCGTTTTTTAAAAGCCATGCCGATGGGCCGGAAGACAGCTTGGCGGCATGGCAGTAGCGGCATGAATGAAGCCATGAATGATGTCGCGTGAATGAAGAGTTGCACAGCGTTGGATGGCTCATGTTAAATGAGAGTCATTATTAAAGACGTCCTGACCGGTTCACCCCATGTCCTGCGCTGACCCTTCCCTGCAAAAAACCGTGCATACCCTCTACGCGGAGCACCATCCCTGGTTGTGCGGTTGGCTACGCAACAAGCTCGGGTGTGTCGAGCATGCGGCGGACCTGGCCCAGGACACGTTCATCCGCGTGCTGACCCTGCGCAAGGCCGCCGAGCTGCGCGAGCCACGGGCTTACCTCTCGAGCATCGCCCGTAGCCTGATGATCGACATGTTCCGCCGCCGTGCTGTTGAGCAGGCCTATCTGGAGACGCTTGCCGCCCGCCCCGAGCAGGTCGAAGTCTCGCCCGAGGCGCGCACGTTGATCATCGAAGCGTTGATGGAAATCGACCGCCTGCTCGACGGCCTGGGCGCCCGCAGCCGGGAGATTTTTCTGATGGCCCAGCTGGATGGCTTGAGCTATGTCGAGATCGGGCGGCGCCTGGACATTTCGGTTACCACCGTCAAGAAGCATGCAGTGCGGGCACTGACCCATTGCCTGATGCTGGCTGAGGACTGAAGCGTGGCCGGGGACCCGCCACTGGATCGGAACGTGCTCGAAGCCGCGGCGAGTTGGTATGTCGAGTTGCGCTGCGATGCCGATGAACGTACGCGCGCCGCGCATCAGCGCTGGTTGCTCAGCGATCCACTTCACCGGCAGGCCTGGGAGCGCCTGGCGCGCTTGCAGGGCACCTTCGAGCACGTGGCACCAGGCATCGCTCGGCCAACCCTGAGCAGTGCCAGGGCCAAGCGCCGCGAAGTGCTCAAGGTGATGTCGATTGTGCTGGCTGCGGGTGGGGCAGGGGGGCTGGCCTGGCACGAGGGGGGCATCGCGCGGTTGATGGCCGACCAACGCACAGGGGTTGGCGAGCGCCGTTCGCTGCGCCTGGAGGATGGCAGCCGCTTGCAGTTGAACACCGCCACCGCTGTCGATATCCGTTACACCGCCCAATGGCGCGCCTTGCACCTGTTGGGCGGGGAGATCCTTGTGCAAACCGCGCGCGACGCGCAGGCCCGAGCGTTTATCGTGCACACCGAAGAAGGCAGCATTCGCGCCCTGGGCACGCGTTTTACTGTCCGCTGTGATGCTGACGTCACGCGGGTTTGCGTGCTGGAACATGCCGTGGAGGCACGCACGGCGCACTCGCTGGCGCCGGTGCGTGTCGAGGCCGGTCAGCAACTGGTCTTTCGCGCGGATGAAGCCGGCGTGGTGCAGCCCGCGACAGCGCTGGCGGATGCCTGGACCCGCGACATGCTGGTGGTGGACGACTGGCGCCTTGCCGATGTTGTTGGCGAACTGCAACGTTATCGGCCCGGCCATCTGGGGTGTGACGCGGCCGTGAGCGAGCTGCGCCTGTCCGGCGCGTTTCAGCTGGGCAATATCGATACTGCCCTGGACAACCTCACCCGCACCTTGCCGGTACGCATTCGGCGGTTCAGCCGGTTCTGGACGCGGGTCGAGGCTGTTTGAGTGCTTAGGGCGTATTTTTGAAGGTGTTCGCTCAGCATTTTCAGCGCCTATGAGATCGAGCGCCGCCCGTGCGGCGCTCGATATACGCCTCACATCAAAGCCCAAAGCAGGCACTCTTTTACCCAGGGGGGGGTTATCGATTTCAATTCTCATTCGACTTGTTAAGTAGAGGCGCATCAGACGCCGTAAAAAACTGCCGCAGGGCGAAAGGAATACCCATGCTCCCTTCAGACACTCGCAACCCCGTTATCCTCATCAACTGTGCCAAAAACCCCTTGATGCGGGCGGTCAATCGCGCGCTGTTCAGCATCGCGCTCGCGACGCCTCTGGCTGCGGCGATGATCGCCCCGCCAGTCATGGCCCAGACCCGTGTCGAAGCCGCATTCGACATCCCGGCCGGCCCGTTGGGCGCCGCGCTCACCCAGTTCGCGGAGGCGGCGGGGGTGACCGTGTCGTTCGAACCGTCCTACGTGCACTCGTTGAAGTCGCCAGGCTTGCATGGCCGCTACAGTGCCGAGGCCGGCCTGCGCCAATTGCTGGTAGGCAGCCAGTTGCAGGTGCTGCGCCAGGCCAATGGCAGCTATTCGCTGTTGCCCATGGTCGGGGATGCGTCGACGCTGCAACTCGACAGTACCAGCATCACCGGCACGTCCGTGGAGTCGGCCTACGGGCCGGTAACCGGTTATGTCGCCACCCGCAGCGCGACGGGGACCAAGACTGATACGCCGATTCTGGAAATCCCGCAGGCCATCAACGTCGTCACTGCCGACCAGGTACAGGCCCAGGGCGCGCGCAACCTGACCCAGGCATTGCGTTATACGCCGGGGCTGGCAACGGGGGGGTTCACCGATCGCAACAGCATTGCCGACGAAATCACCAGCCGTGGCTTCGCCCCGACCCCGCTGTACCTGGATGGCGCGTACCTGCCGTATGCGGGCAGCCTGGGCGGCGCGCCACAGATCGACCCCTATACCCTGGAACGCATCGAGGTGCTCAAGGGCCCATCGTCGGTGCTCTACGGGCAAAACCAGCCGGGCGGGCTGATCAACATGGTCTCCAAACGCCCGACCCGCGAGCAGCGCAACCAGGTCAAGCTGGGGGCCGGCAGTTACAACCGGGTCAACGGTGCGTTCGACAGCAGCGGCCCATTGGAAGAGCAAGGCGCGTTCACCTATCGCCTGGTCGGTGTGGCCGACAAAGGCAACGAGCAGGTGGCGCACACCCACAGCGAACGCCTGCTGCTGGCACCGAGCCTGACCTGGGCGCCGAACGAAGACACCGCCCTGACGGTGCTGGCACAGGTGCAGCGCGACGACGGCCTTGCCGACTACCAGTCGCTGCCGATGATCGGTTCGCTCAAGCGTGGCCCGACGGGCCAGCGCATCGACCGCGACTTCTTCTCGGGCGACTCGCACTACAACGATTACAAGCGTAACCAGTACATCTTCGGCTACGACTTCAGCCACCGTTTCAGCGATGACCTGGCGGTACGTTCCACAGCGCGCTACACCGATGTACGTGACCGCTACAAAGGCTTCTACCTGCGCAGTTTCGTTACGGACGACGAGGGGGTGGATTACACCCGGGCCAACCGGGTCAAGCTCGACTGGCGCCAGCACAATATCGCCTACACCCTCGATAACAACCTGGAATATAAATTCAATACCGGCGCGCTGCAGCACACCACACTGGCCGGCGTGGACTACCGCCACTTCTCCCGCAAATACGATGGCTACAACGCCTACAACGTGCTGCCGGTCGACCTCTACGGCAAGAACAACTACGACACCAGCAGCGTGACCCCTGTGCTGGACACCCAATGGGACAATACCGTTCGCCAGACTGGGGTGTATGTGCAGGACCAGATCAAGCTCGACCAGTGGATCCTGACCGTTGGTGGCCGCCAGGACTGGGCAGAAATCGACAACAAAGACCTGCTGGCCAAAAGCATCGCTTCACAGCGTGACAACAAGTTCACGGGCCGTATCGGCCTGACCTACGTCACCGAGTTTGGCCTGGCGCCTTACGTCAGCTATTCCCAGTCGTTCTTGCCGACACTGGGCACGGACAGCGCCGGCAAGTCGTTTGAGCCGACCGAGGGTGAACAGTACGAAGTGGGGGTTAAGTACCAGCCGGTCGAGGGCACCTTGCTCACCGCGTCGGTGTTCCAGGTCAAGCAGAAGAACGTGCTGACTCAGGACGACGACAACCCCCAGTACCAGGCGCAGGACGGTGAGGTGCGCTCGCGTGGCGTTGAACTTGAACTCAAGTCCACCCTCGACAACATCGACGTGCTGGCGGCAGCCACCTACATCGACTCGTTCTACACCAAGAGCAACTACGGCGACCAAGGCAACCGCAGCGAGTCGCAGGCGCCGGTATCGGCGTCCCTGTGGGTGGATTACCACTTTACCCAGGCCATGCTCAACGGCCTCACCTTCGGCGCAGGTGCCCGCTACACCGGCCGTAAACCGGGTGATTCGTCCAACTCGTTCGACGTGCCGGCCTACGCGGTGTATGACGCTACCGTCAGCTACGACCTGGGCAAATTCGACGCGAGCCTGCGCGGTTTGCAGGCCAGCCTGAATGTGCAGAACATCTTCGACCGCGAGTATGTGTCGGACTGCAACTATGCGTTCGGTTGCTATTACGGCCAGGAGCGCGTGGCGTCGGTGGAGATGACCTACGATTGGTGATCGGGGGGTAGCCATGACCGGTGTTCGCGGGTTCGCGTGCGAACACCCGCCTCACGAAAGGAATTTGACAAAGATGAGCTCGGGATCGCCTTCATCCAGGTTGTCGATCTGCCCGCTCCTGATGAAGCCCAGTTTGACCTAGGGCTTCTGATCAAAAAATTGCGTAAAGAGGCAGGCCTTTCCCAAGCGCAGCTTGCTCAACGGCACGGCATGAGCCGCGCGACCATCTCGGGGATTGAAAACAATACGATTGCTGAGGTCGGGATTCGCAAGGTTGCAGCGATCCTGGAGGGATTGGGGTATGAACTGACGGCCATACCCGAGCGTCGGCGCATGACGCTCGACGAACTAAAATCCGCAAGTGTCCATGATCATGGTCGCTGATCGTTTGTATATTGGTGCCAGCGATGTGGCCGTCGGCACGCTCGGGCACAGCGAGGCCAATACGCGCGATTCGATCTTCTCCTATAACGGGGCGGTCGCTCAGGAGCAAGCAGTCTCGCTGACCATGCCAGTAGAAGTATCAGACCTTAGCATGGCATCGGCGGTAGCCTCGATGCGGGTCATGCAGGCACTGTTTTCAGCAAACCGCAGTGCTAGCACCACGTTATACTCGGCGCTTTTTGCCCATGGCCGGAGACCCTTATGCGCCAGGTTTTGCTCATCGTCGATGTTCAATCCACCTTCAGCCCGCCCGAATGGCTGGTCGACGGTTTGCGGCGGTTGTCGGCGAATATCCCGACCATCGCCTCGGTCGAACTGCACGATGAGCAGGCCACGCCGTTTCAGCGTCAGTTGGGCTGGCACCCGGCAGCCGAGGACGAGAGCCTGGTCGAAGCAGACCAGGTGTTCGTCAAGCATGGCTACGGGCAGACCGTCGAAACCCTCGAATACATCAAGCAACTAGGCGTGGAGCGGGTGCTGGTGTGCGGCATGCAAACCGAAACCTGCGTGCTGGCTGCAGGCTTTGCGCTGTTCGATGCGGGGCTCACGCCAACCCTGGTGACCGACATGACGGTAGGGTCGTCGCTGGACAGGTCCGGGAAGATGGGTATCGACTTGTGGAAGCACCACTTCCGCCAGGTGACGACGTCTGCCGAGGTGTTGGCCGCGCTGGCGATGTGAGCACAGGGAGTGCAATCATTTTGCTATCTTTCTACGCCAATGAGTATCATTGTCGATTAATGACGGCCTCGATACACCTGGATTGAGAAGGATCTCCATGCTGAAACAGTCTTACCTTGTCGCTGTGCTGCTGCCGCTTGCAATGAGCGGGTGTGGCTCGGCGCAGGCCTTCACCGATGGCACTGACCGCTCCGTGACCTTGGAAAAGGTCGAGCAGACCTTTGTCGTGCAGAAGGATGGCAGCCACCGCCTGGACGTCGACAGCGTCTTGCTGATCAATGACGAACGCGCCATCAAGACCCGCGCCCAGCAGCCGGTGAGCTTCAACCGCTCGCTGGAAACCCTGGAAGTGATCGAGGCCTACACGCAAAAGCCCGATGGGCGCAAAGTGCGGGTGGATGCCGCGCACATCAAGGAACAGCAAGAGCAGGCGTCTGTGCAGGCGCCGATGTTTCAGGACAGCGTCAATAAGGTGATCATCTTCCCTGAGGTCGCGGTGGGGGATCGCTTGGTCCTGCATTACCAGCGCAACCGTGTCACGCCGCTGTTCCCGGGGCAGTTCGAAGACATCACCGTGCCGGAATTCCACCTGGTCGGGGAGTTCACTCTGACCTACGACATGCCCGAGGACATGCCCCTGCAAGCGGACGCGCGCAGCTTCAAGGTGTCGATGCCAGCGGCTGCACCCGGGCGCAAGGTCTACCGCTGGGATTACGTACCGGCGGACCGGGCGCGGATCGAAGCCAGTGCGGTGTCCTACCTGGACTACGGGCACTATCTGGCCGTCTCGACCTTCACCGATTTCAAACAGTTCGCCGAGGCCTACCAGGCACGGGCCAAGGTCGAGGTCACGGCACCGATCACCGAGTTGGCGCACCGCCTGACGGCCCATTTGCCTACCGCACGGGAAAAGGCGCTGACGCTCAGCGACTGGGTACGTGAGAACATTCGCTATGTCGCCGTGTATGTCGGTGCCGGTGGGGTGGTGCCACATGCCGCGCAGACCGTGCTGGACAACCGCTACGGTGATTGCAAGGACCATGTGGCATTGCTTGAAGCGCTGCTGACGGCGGCGGGTATCAAAAGCACGCCGGCCTTGATCAACCTGGGCAATGCTTATGTGTTCCCCAAGGTTCCTGCGCTGGGGGTGTTGAACCACGTGATCACCTACGTGCCGAGCCTGGACCTGTACCTGGACTCGACCGACCCTTCGATTGCCGCAGGCTACCTGCCGCTGGGTACCTTGAACAAGCGTGTGCTGCTGACTGCCACAGGCGAGTTCGGGCGTACCCCGGCTATCCAGCTCAACAAGGTGTCCAGCGACCTGAAGTTCAAGGTCAACGGCAAGGGAGCGGCGGACTTCACCAACGTTGCCACCGTGCAAGGCTGGGCCAGCGAGGTCAGCCGCTATGGGGTTAAATCGATGAAGCCGGCCGACCGTGAACTGCTCGTCGAAAAAGTGCTCGGCGCCTATGGGCAGCGCGGCAGCGGCACGTTCGAGGTACACCCGCCGAGCGCCAGTGGCGAGTTTGTCAGCACCGTCGATGGGCGCACGGAAAACCTCGTCAACCTGCCCGGGCCGGTGGGGGTGGTGGCCTTGAGCAGCCTGGCAGGGGGTATTTCGCAGAACGTCTACAGCTTTGCCATGGAAAAGGAACGCAGCCAGCACTTCGTGTGCATTTCCAACGACACCGTGGAAACATCGCGTTTCGAATTCCCACCGGAGGTCAGCGTACTGGCAATCCCCAAGCAGGTGCGTCTGCAAGACGCCAATGTGGAATACAGCGCGCGTTACGCTCAGGAGGGGAATGCGGTGGTGATCGAGCGGCACTTCAAGTTCAGCCGCCCGAACGTGGTGTGTTCACCCGAGGATTTTGCCGCCATGAAGCCGACGCTCGAGGCGATGGTCAAGGACCTGCAGAGCCAGATCATCGTGCAAGCGAGCTAGCCCCCAGGTCGTACGCCAACAGCATGCGCCTGGCTTACTCGGCCGCCAAGCGCCCCTTCACCCGGTCAGCCTTGTACTGCATAGCCACTGCTGGCGCAGGTTTGGCTGCTCCGGTTTCCAGCCATTGACGCATGCGGCTGGCATCGGCGAAGTGGGTGTACTTGCCGAAGGCATCGAGGATCACCATCGCCACCGGGCGGTTGTCCATGCGGGTCAGCAGCACCAGGCAGTGGCCAGCCTCATTGGTGAAGCCGGTTTTGGTCAGCTTGATGTCCCAGTTGCTCTTGTTCACCAGGTGATCGGTGTTACGAAAGCCCAAGGTGTAGTTGGGCGCGCGGAAGGCCACGGTCTTCTCGCGGGTCGTCGACAGTTCGCTCAGCATCGGGTACTTGCGCGACGCCATCAACAGCTTCGACAGGTCGCGGGCGCTGGACACGTTCTGCGTCGACAGGCCGGTCGGCTCGACATAGCGGGTGTGCGCCATGCCCAGGCTGCGGGCCTTGGCGTTCATGGCCTTGATGAACGCCGGGTAGCCGCCGGGGTAGTGGTTGGCCAGGCTGTTGGCCGCACGGTTTTCCGACGACATCAGGGTAATCAGCAAGGTCTCGCGGCGGTTCAGCTGGCTGCCCAGGCGCACCCTCGAATACACACCCTTCATCTCCGGGTTGTTGGCGATGGTCATGGTGAGCATTTCATCCATGGGCAGCTTGGCGTCCAGCACCACCATCGCCGTCATCAGTTTGGTCACCGAGGCAATGGGCACCACGCGGTCGGCGTGGCTGGCATACAGTTCCTGATTGGTGTTCAGGTCGATCAGCAATGCGCTGCCCGAAGCCAAGTGCAATTTGGCCGGGTCACGTTGCACCTGGGCCGGGGGTTGTGCAGCAGCAGTCGACGGAAGGGTCGCGGTACCTGTGAGCAACAGCAGCAGGCTGAGGATAGACAGGGATGTTTTCACGTTGAGGCTCACTAAAAGTTGGTATGTCGTTGGCTGTGCAAGGGTTTTCCCCCAAAAAACCGCTGCATTGTGGAGTATGGTCGAAGTGCTGTCGATTGCTCGTTGAAGCGACCCGGCGAAATGAAAAAAGCTTCATGCTGGATCGGTTCTGCCGCCTCCGCTCGTCGGATCACACCGGCAAAAAAAGACCCGCCAAGCGGCGGGCCATAAGGGAGGGAGCAACGCACAACAAATACTGTCAAGCGACCAGGGTATCTGGCTGCAACTGGTCGGCCAGGGCTTGAGCCGAGGCGCGGGTCGCCAAGGGGCCGCTCACGGGTTCACCGTTACGCACCAGGTACCAGCAGGCCAGCAGGCCTTGCTGGCGCAGTGAAGGGGGGACGGCGCTGCCGACGACGGACATGATCTGGATAGTGGCCATGTGGACCTCCTGTAAAACATGGCCCTACCTTACGCAGCGGCCGCAGCGGTTTGAAATTAACTGAGTTGATAGTGATCATTGGTTTTATCAACGATCACCAACGGGGTGGCCCGTAGTACACCGGGGGCGGGCCGTAATAGGGGCGATAGCCCGGTGGCGGCGGGGCCGGTGCATAGTAGGGCTGGTAGTACACCGGCTGCGGCGGCGGCTGTACGTAGACCGGCTGCGGTGCGTAATAGACTGGCTGGCGCTCCACATACACGGTGCGATCACGCCCGCCATAAACCGTTGCCCCCACCACGGCACCGACCACCGCCGCGCCTAACAGCGGGCCGGGTCCATACCAACCACCGCCATGGCCACCATGGGCAGCAGCTTGTCCGCTGATGGCCAGGGCACCGACCAGCAGGGCGATTACGGGAATGTGACGGTTCATAAAGCGTCCTCGCAGGGCAACCCCAAAGATGGGGTCCTATTACTATGACCCCTGCCTCTGTCAGCTGGGCACAGGGAAACGGTAAAGGTTGTGTAAGGGACGACAAGCGGCTGTGTCTGATACGCTGAACAAACGATTCAGTTCTGAAAATGGAGCAGGTTATGTCGACAACTCCCAGCAGAGACACGGTGCTGTGCATCTCCTTGGCCGGGCGGCCTGGCACCTTCGGCGTGCGTTTCCACAACCACCTCTACCAACAGTTGGGGCTGGACTTCTACTACAAGGCCATGAGCACTGACGACTTGCCCGCGGCGGTCGCAGGCATTCGTGCTTTGGGTATTCGCGGGTGCGGGGTGTCGATGCCTTACAAGGAAGCCTGCATGGCCTTGGTCGACGAGGTGGATCCGTCCGCTGCGGCAATCGAGTCGGTCAATACGCTGGTCAATACCGGCGGCCATCTGAAGGCCTACAACACTGATTACCTGGCAGTGCGGCAGTTGCTGGCGCAATACGAGGTCGACCCGGCGACTGCGTTTGCCCTGCGCGGCAGTGGTGGCATGGCCAAGGCGGTGGCGAGTGCCTTACGTGACGCGGGCTTTACCCAGGGCACGATCGTCGCGCGCAATGAACAGGCGGGGCGGCAACTGGCGGACGTTTGTGGTTATCGCTGGGTGGCCGAGCTCGGAGACCTGTGCCCGCCGATGTTGATAAACGTGACGCCGATCGGCATGGCCGGCGGGCAGGCGGCCAACGCGCTGGCCTTTAGCGAACAGGCCATTGCGGCGGCCGAACGGGTGTTCGATGTGGTGGCGATGCCGGCGCAGACGCCGTTGATTCGCCGGGCCCAGGCGTTGGGCAAGCCAGTGATCACTGGCCTGGAGGTGATTGCGCTACAGGCGCTGGAGCAGTTCGTGCTGTATACCGGCGTGCGCCCTACGCGTGAGCAAGTAGAAGCAGCCGTCGCATACGCGCGCGACCCTCTGTAGGAGCAGCCTTGTGCTGCGAAGAGGCCGTTACAAGGATCATCAATCTCTGATCGCCGCACCGGCCTCTTCGCAGCACAAGGCTGCTCCTACAGGAGGGGCGCGCTATGTTGCGTCAATCAGAAGGCTTTGTGCCCCTTGTCCAGCTGTTCATCCACCAGCGCACGGCCATGGGCCAGCGACACATGCTGGGCATTTTCAAGGTCTGAGAAGAACTTCATCGGCATTGAGATGCGCTTGCTGGTGTGCCCTTCAGGGTCGGTGATCAGGCAGCCGGCGGCATAGGGCAGGGGGGAGTCGGGGTGGGGCATCACACTGGCGGTGATGGTGTACTTGCGGTGCTCACAGTGAAGAGATTGCATCGTCCTTACCTCGCTGTGC
The DNA here is from genome assembly GCF_022179005.1 of Pseudomonas sp. PAGU 2196. Classification (NCBI taxonomy): domain Bacteria; kingdom Pseudomonadati; phylum Pseudomonadota; class Gammaproteobacteria; order Pseudomonadales; family Pseudomonadaceae; genus Pseudomonas; species Pseudomonas sp. PAGU 2196. The sequence goes on from NZ_BNTL01000008.1 coordinate 131,824, forward strand.
TTATGAAGCGGTTACTTTCATATACCACAGCAAGGGGCCGGGAGTTCCCGGCCCGACGAGCGAATAGCGTTGTGCCTCAGCCTTTGAGTTCGGTTGGCTGGATCACTTCAACCCAGTAACCGTCAGGGTCCTTGACGAAGGCCAGGTGATTCATGCGGCCATCCGCCAGGCGTTTCTGGAAGGGCACGTCGAGTGCTTCGAAGCGCGCACAGGCCTCACGCACGTCCGGCACCGAAACGCAGATATGGCCGAAACCGCGTGGGTCGGTGTTGCCGTTGTGGTAGGCAAAATCGGCGTCGTTTTCGGTGCCGTGGTTGTGGGTCAGCTCCAGAACGCCTGGGATCGACTTCATCCACTGGTGGCGCGCGGCGTCGTCGGCAGGGATCTGCGCCGGGTCGACCAGTGCCAGGAAGTACAGGCTGAAGGCGGCTTCCGGGAAGTCGCGCTTGTCCACCAGGCGGAAGCCCAGAACGCGGGTGTAGAAGTCCAGCGACTTCTCGATGTCCTTGACCCGCAGCATGGTGTGGTTGAAGACGAACTTGGAGGTGGCGGCATCCGGCTGCGCGGTGACGCCAGGCAGGGTTTGCAGATCGTGCAGGCTCATGGGAACTCCTGAGACGGGGCCGGTGCGCGGCACCGGCAAAACAGACAGGCTGGCCATGATACGGCAGTGAAGCGATTGCGCAAATGAAAGCGCCCTGCACGAGGCAGGGCGCTTGAATTAGAGGCCCGCATGTGCGGGCGCGTGGGGTCGCTAGTCCTTTAGCTGTCTCGATACTGAGCCAGCGCTTGTGAAAAAAGTGTGAAGTCCATGTGGACGTTTCATCAGCGTACCCAGCTTTCAACGGTGGCAGCGCCGTACTCTTCTTTCCAGGCTTTCAGCCCGCGATGGTTGCCGCCTTTGGTCTCGATCAGCTCGCCCGTGTGTGGGTTTTCATAGACCTTGACCACGCGTGGGCGGCGCTGTTGTTTGGGGGCTGCGGCAGCAGGGCGGGTGGCAGCCTTGGGGTCGAGGATGGCGATGATATCGCGCAGACCCTTGTCATAGCTTTTCATCAGGCCGACTAGTTTCTGCTCGAATTCGATTTCGCGTTTGAGGCCGGCATCCTTTTTCAGCGCTTCCAGTTGAGCCATTTGTTCCTGAAGCGCTTTTTCGGCAGCACGAAACTCTGCAAGTCTGGACACTGTAATCACTCCTGTACGTCTTTCGTGGCAGGGCGTGACGAACATTGAAGAAGAACAAAACGCCGGCCACGGGGGTGGGTTCCGCTGTTCGCTGATATCGAGTGTAGTCATTCATCGCTACTGGGTAAACTGCAAACTTTTTATAAGTAAGCACGGAACTTTACGGGTTTTTCATGCGCCAGTTTTTGACGACTTCGACGGGGCTGGCGAATGGCTCTAGACCAAGGTCCAATAGCCCGGAATAGAGCCTTTGAGCGATCATTTCAGATGATGCTCGGCCACTGTTCGAGCATGTCGCAGTACCGCAGCAGGTGTTTGCTGCAGGTTGTTTTCGCCATTCTTTCTGGATATTTCCTCGCATGTTTGCCCCCCTCCCTCACGCCCCTGGGCGCCGTGTTGCCGGCCTGTTCCTTTTGTGTGCTGGCGTCAATGCCCAGGCCGCCGGTTTTCTTGAAGACAGCAGCGCCAAGGTTGAAGCGCGCAATGTCTACTTCAACCGGGATTTCCGTGACGGCCATAGCAGTTCCAGCCAGGGCGCGTCCAAACGCGAAGAGTGGGCGCAAGGCTTTATTCTCAATGTTCAGTCGGGTTATACCCAAGGGCCGGTAGGGGTTGGCGTGGATGCGCTGGGCATGGTCGGCTTCAAGCTCGATTCCAGCCCTGCGGACAGTAACAGCGGCCTATTGCCGTCGTCTGGCCATGATCCACGGCACTCGGCCGATCAATACGCGAAGATGGGCTTGGCGGCCAAGGTCAAAGTGTCCAGCACCGTGCTCAAGTACGGCTCGATGATGCCAGATGTACCGTTGCTCAAGTACAACGATGGGCGTTTGTTGCCGACGATGTTCCATGGCGCCATGCTGACCTCCGAAGAGGTGCGCGACCTGAAGTTCACCCTGGCCCGCCTAGACAAATACACCGCACGTGATTCCACCGATCGCCAGGACATTCGCGTGCACTGCAAGAACAAGCGCTATGCCTGCGACATCGAAGCCGACCACTTCGACCTGGCAGGCCTCGATTACCGTTTCAACGACCGTATCACTGCCCAGTATCAAGTGGCCAAGCTGGAGAATATCTATCGCCAGCACTTCCTCGGTCTGGTGGCCAGCCAACCGCTGGCGGTGGGCAGCCTGTCGGCCGACCTGCGCGTGATCAAGAGCGACGACATCGGCAATGCCCGCGCCGGCGACATCGACCACCGCGCCTTCAGTGGCATGCTCGGTTACAGCCTGGGCGGCCATAAAGTCAGCGCCGGCTGGCAGCGCATGTACGGCGAAAGCGCCATGCCTTACCTGGATGGCAGCAACCCGTACCTGGTCAACTACGCCCAGGTCAACGACTTTGCCGCCGCCCAGGAGCGTTCCTGGCAGTTGCGCTACGACTATGACTTCAAGGCACTGGGTGTGCCCGGCCTGACCTTCTTCACCCGTTACATCAATGGCGACCACATCAAGGTCCCGGGCAGTAACGCCGAAGGCAAGGAATGGGAGCGCGACACCGAGTTCAAGTACCAGGTACAACGCGGCACCTTCAAGGATGTCAGCGTGCGTCTGCGTAACTCCACGTACCGCAGCAACTATGAGAAGTGGGCGCGTGATATGGATGAGACTCGCGTCATTGTAAGTTACAACTTCTCCATCTTCTGACGGGGCGCTTTGCCAAGCGTGAGTGGCTAATCGACAATGGCGACTGGCATTGAAAGGGCAGGGCAATGAAAGACCTGTTGTTGATTGGCATTGGCCCGGGTGACCCACGCCAGGTTACCTATGAAGCGGTCGACGCGTTACGTCGTGCCAGCGTGTTTTTCGTGATCGACAAGGGCACGGAGAAGGACGAGCTGGTGCGCTTGCGCAAGGCTATTCTGCAGCGCTATCGGCCTGAAGGCGGCTACCGGCTGGTGCAGGTCGCCGACCCTTCCCGCGATGGCCAGGCGCTCGATTACGTGGGTGCTGTTCAGGATTGGCACCGGCAGCGGGCCGCGCTGTACAGCCGGTTGATCGCGGACGAGATCGGAGCCGACGATGTCGGTGCCTTTCTGTTATGGGGTGAGCCTGGCCTGTACGACAGTACCCTGCGCATTCTCGACTGGGTCCGCGAAGGCGGGCTGGCGCTGCGACTGCAGGTGATTCCCGGCATCAGCAGCGTCCAGGCCTTGGCGGCCCGCCACCAAGTACCGCTCAACCGTATCGGTGAGCCGCTGACTGTACTGCCTGGGCGTCGTCTTGCCGAACAGGCGCATATCGACAATGTGGTGGTGATGCTCGACGGGCAGTGCGCGTTTGCCTCGCTGGATGACCCGGGTTTGATGATTTATTGGGGGGCTTACCTGGGCACCGCAGATGAGGTGCTGATTGCCGGGCCTTTGCAGGCGGTGAAGGCGCAGATTCTGCAAGTGCGAGAGGAGGCGAGGGGGCGCAAGGGGTGGATCATGGACACGTATCTGTTACGCCGCGAGCTGTAGCTGGCTGCAACCCCCACAGTCGTTAAAGACCTGTGGGAGCAACTGTCTTGTGGTGCTTGTGCCGGCCTCATCGCTGGCAAGCCAGCTCCCACAGGTGCGGCGCTAGCCTGTGAGGCTACACAGTTCGGGTGGGAGCGGGCTTGCCCGCGAAAGCCGCCACTCGGGCATCAGGCCGTACCCAGTATGTCCACCACCTTGTTGCGCAATTGCTCGATGCTGAACGGCTTGCCAATCAGGTGCATGCCCTCCGGCACGTTTACGTTCTCGGCATAACCGCTGGCAAACAACACCGGCAGCAGTGGACGAAGTTCGCGTGCCCGTTGCGCCAGCACTTCGCCGCGCATGTCCGGCAGGCCCACGTCTGTCATCATCAGCGCCAAGGCCTGCGCAGGGTCTTCGAGCACCCGCAGTGCTACGGTGGCGTCTTCGGCTTCGATGACCGTGTAGCCCAACTCGTCGAGCACTTCGACCATCAGCATGCGTACGATGTCGTCGTCTTCGACTACCAGAAGATGCATGGTTTGGATCCTGTGAAAATGAATGTCTTTATTCTGTACGCCGGTAGACGGCAGAAGTTCCCGAGGATACCGATCCCTGCAATCAGATGGAACGATTCGCGCCTGCAACCTTCAAATGCTGGCTAAATGCCCTGCCAGAGCCAGCAAAGCTGGTTAGACTCGCTATTACCGGTGAGCGCGGCGGCAGACAATTATAACGGTCTTGGTGCCACACTTTTTCATGGATTCTTTTCGCTCGGGCGTTTTCAGATGATTCAAGTAGCCTCGATTGACCAGCAAAGCTTTCGCAAGCTGCTGAGTCGCAACATCGGCCTGCCCCTTGGGGTCGGCCTGCTGGGCGCAGTGGCGTTCGTCGCGGTGATCAACTACCTGCTCTCGGCCATGCAGTGGGTCGAGCATACGGACCGGGTGATCGGCAATGCCAACGAAACGGTCAAGCTGTCGATCGACATGGAAACCGGCATGCGCGGCTTCCTGATCACCGGCGACGAACGCTTTCTCGACCCTTACGAGGTGGCCAAGCCGAAAATTCTCGGCAGCCTGCAGAGCCTGCGCGGCATGGTCGAGGATAACCCGCAGCAGGTTGACCGTATCGATCGGCTGTTGGCCCTGCAACAGGCCTGGAATGACTTCGGCAGCGAGATGATTAGCCTGCGCCGCAGCGAGGGCAATTACCAGGCATCGATCGGCAATGGGCGCGGCAAGCGCATCACCGATGAAATCCGCAAGGAATTCGAAGGCCTGATCGACACTGAACAGCAACTGCGCATGGCCCGAAACGAGAAAGTCAGCTCGGTCACCGTGACCGCGATCTCGGCCTTCGTGCTGTTCATCGTCGGCCTCAGCGCCTTGCTGGCCTACCTCGGGCGCCGCGACCTCCTGGCGCTGTCGAGCAGCTATGACGAAAACCTGCAGGCCCAGCAGCGTGCGGCTGAGCGCCTGGAACACCAGGCCTGGTTGCGCAATGGCCAGACCCAGCTGGCCCAGCAGGTGCTCGGGCAGCTGACCCTGCCCATGCTGGGCGACAATATCCTGCGCTTCTTTGCAACGTACCTGGGCAGCGTGGTGGGCGCGGTGTATGCGCGCGACGAACATGGCCGCCTGGTGCGCGTGGCCACCTATGGCCTGAGCGCTGAGGAACAGGCCCGTGAGCAGATCAAAGGCGACCACGATGGCCTGTTGGCCCAGTCCATGCGCGAAGGCCGGCTGTTGTGCCTCGACGACCTGCCCGAAGACTACTACCGCCTGAGTTCGGGCCTCGGCAATGGCTTGCCGCGCAGTGCATTGCTGATGCCCGCCACCGATGATGGGCAGATCAATGGTGTGATCGAGCTGGGCTTCTTGCGCCCCTTGCAGCCGCGCGATGAAGAGCTGATGGAGCGGGTCGGCGGCAACCTTGGCATGTCCATCGAGAGTGCGCGTTATCGCCAGCGCCTGCAGGAAGTGTTGGCCGAGACCCAGCAGTTGAACGAAGAGCTGCAAGTGCAGCAGGAAGAGCTGAAAACCGCCAACGAAGAACTCGAAGAGCAATCACGGGTGCTCAAGGAATCCCAGGCCCACCTGGAAACCCAACAGGCCGAGCTTGAACAGACCAACGAGCAACTGTCCGAGCGCACCGACGCCCTGGACCGCAAGAACGATGAGCTCAGCCAGGCCCAGCAAGAGTTGCAGGCCCGCGCCGACGACCTGCAGCGTTCGAGCAAGTACAAGTCCGAGTTCCTCGCCAACATGTCCCACGAGCTGCGCACGCCGCTGAACAGCTCGTTGATACTGGCCAAGTTGCTGGCTGAGAACGGCGAAGGCAACCTCAGCGCCGAGCAGGTCAAGTTCGCCGAATCGATCTACTCGGCGGGCAATGACCTGCTGAACCTGATCAACGACATTCTCGACATCGCCAAGGTCGAAGCCGGCAAGCTCGAAGTGCGCCCTGAGACCACCCAGCTGGAGCGCCTGGTCGAAGGCCTGCGCGGCATGTTCCTGCCGCTGGCCGAGCACAAAGGCCTGGCCTTCGAGGTCAAGGTCGAGCCACAGGTGCCGGTGACGCTGTTCACCGACCGTCAACGGCTGGAGCAGATCCTCAAGAACCTGCTGTCCAACGCCATCAAGTTCACCGACCACGGCCAGGTCAGCATGACCATTAGCCACCAGGCCGGTACCGGAATCATCTTCGCCGTCCGTGACTCTGGTATCGGCATTGCCGCCGACCAGCAGCAGGCGATCTTCGGCGCCTTCCACCAGGTCGACGGCAGCAGCAACCGGCGCTATGGCGGCACCGGCCTTGGCCTGTCGATTTCGCGTGACCTGGCGCACCTGCTGGGCGGGCAGATCAACGTTGAGAGCAACCCGGGGCAGGGCAGCGTGTTCAGCCTGGTCATGCCCGAACGCTACGAACATGAGGACGAGGAAGTCGAGGCCCTGAGCCTGCGCCCTGCGGTAGACACTCTGCCGCCCGCGCCCAAGGCGTCCAACGCCGTGGCGCCGAAACTGCCGGCACCGACCTTCGCCGATGACCGCGAGCGGGCCCCCTTCAATAACCGCTGCATCCTGGTGATCGAGGACGAGCCGAACTTCGCCCGCATCCTCTTCGACCTGGCCCACGAGCTGGGTTACAGCTGCCTGGTGGCGCATGGCGCCGATGAGGGCTTTGCGCTGGCGTCCCAGTACATCCCCGATGCCATCCTGCTGGACATGCGCCTGCCCGATCATTCTGGCCTCACCGTGCTGCAGCGCCTCAAGGAGCTGGCCGGCACGCGGCATATTCCGGTGCACATCATTTCGGTGGAGGATCGCGTCGAAGCGGCCATGCACATGGGCGCCGTGGGCTACGCGGTCAAGCCGGCCAGCCGCGAAGAACTCAAGGAAGTGTTCGCCCGCCTGGAAGCCAAGCTGACCCAGAAGCTCAAGCACATCCTGCTGGTGGAGGACGACGACCTGCAGCGCGAGAGCATTGCCCGCCTGATCGGCGATGACGATGTCGAGATCACCGCCGTGGCCATGGCCCAGGACGCCTTGGCGCTGCTGCGCGAGAACATCTACGACTGCATGATCATCGACCTCAAGCTGCCCGACATGCTCGGCAACGAACTGCTCAAGCGCATGACTGCCGAGGACATCCGGTCATTCCCGCCGGTGATCGTATACACCGGGCGCAACCTCACCCGCGAAGAAGAAACCGACCTGCTCAAGTATTCGCGCTCGATCATCATCAAGGGCGCCCGTTCGCCGGAGCGCCTGCTCGACGAAGTGACGCTGTTCCTGCACAAAGTCGAATCGCAGTTGTCCCATGAGCGCCAGCGCATGCTCAAGACCGCGCGCAGCCGCGACAAGGTTTTCGAGGGCCGCAAAGTGCTGCTAGTGGATGACGATGTGCGTAATATCTTCGCCCTCACCAGTGCCCTGGAGCACAAGGGCGCCATCGTCGAAATCGGCCGTAACGGGCGTGAAGCCATCGAGCGCCTGGAGCAGCATGACGACATCGACCTGGTGCTGATGGATGTGATGATGCCGGAGATGGACGGCTTCGAGGCTACCCGGCTGATCCGCCAGCAACCGCGCTGGCGCAAGCTGCCGATCATCGCCGTGACCGCCAAGGCGATGAAGGATGACCAGCAGCGTTGTCTGCAGGCTGGCGCCAATGATTACCTGGCCAAACCGATCGACCTGGACCGTCTGTTCTCGTTGATCCGTGTATGGCTGCCGCAACTGGAGCGAATTTGACTAGCGAGCGTAACACCGACATCGAGATCCGGCTGCTGATCGAGGCGATCTACCTCAAGTACAGCTACGATTTCCGCAACTACTCTGGCGCTTCGATCAAGCGCCGGATCCTGCATGCCCTGCGCCAGTTCGACTGCCTGACGGTGTCGGCGTTGCAAGAGCGGGTGCTGCACGACCCGGGCATGTTCATGCAGTTGCTGCAGTTCCTGACGATCCCGGTCAGCGAGATGTTCCGCGACCCGAGCCATTTCCTGGCCCTGCGCAACGAAGTGGTGCCGCTGTTGCGGACCTGGCCGTCGATCAAGATCTGGGTCGCGGGCTGCAGCACCGGTGAAGAGGTGTACTCCATGGCCATCCTGCTGCGTGAGGAAGGCCTGCTTGAGCGCACCATCATTTATGCCACCGACATCAATCCGCATTCGCTGGATCGGGCCAAGCAGGGTATCTACTCGATGCAAAGCATGCGCGAGTATGAAGAAAACTACCGCCTGGCCGGTGGCCGTCGTGACTTTGCCGAGTACTACACCGCCGCCTATGGCAACGCCATCATGGACAGCAGCCTGCGCGACAACGTGACCTTCGCCGACCACAGCCTGGCCACCGACAGCGTGTTCTCCGAGACTCAGCTGGTGTCGTGCCGCAATGTGCTGATCTACTTCAACAAAGACCTGCAAGACCGGGCCTTGGGCCTGTTTCATGAATCCCTCTGCCACCGGGGCTTCCTGGTGTTGGGCAGCAAGGAGTCGGTAGACTTTTCGGCCTACAGCCAGCGCTTCGAGCCGCTGGTGAAGCCGGAACGGATCTACCGTAAGACATGAACGGCGCACGGGCAGTGGTGATGGGGGCCTCAGCTGGCGGTGTGGCGGCCTTGTTCCAGGTGCTCGGTGCGCTGCCGTCGGCCTTCGCCATCCCGGTGCTGTGCGTGCTGCACTTACCTGACGGGCGTCACAGCCAGCTGGCCGAAGTGCTGCAGCGGCGGCTGCAGCGCCCAGTGCGCGAGGCCAGTGACAAGGAACGGATCAGCGCTGGGATGATCTACGTTGCTGGGCCGGGGTACCACCTCTCGGTGGAGCGTGACCTGACGCTGTCGTTGAGCCAGGAAGCGCCGGTGCACTTCTCGCGCCCGGCCATCGACTTCCTGTTCATGTCGGCGTCTGATGCCTACGGCGCCAGCCTGCTTGGCGTGCTGCTGACCGGTGCCAATGAGGATGGCGCCGCGGGCCTGGCCTACATCAACAACAACGGGGGCCGCACGATTGTTCAGGACCCCCGCGACGCACAGGTCGCGCTGATGCCGGAAGCCGCCTTGGCCCTGCACCAGCCCGACCATATCCTTACTCTGAGTGGTATCGGGCAATTGCTCGCGACCCTGGAAACAAGCGCATGCTAAGCCACACCATCGCCAAACTGCTGATCGTCGACGACCTGCCGGAAAACCTGCTGGCGCTCGACGCCCTGATCCAGGGCGAAGACCGCGAGGTGCACCAGGCCCAGTCTGCGGAAGCGGCGTTGTCGCTGCTGCTGGAGCACGAATTTGCGCTGGCCATCCTCGATGTGCAGATGCCAGGCATGAATGGCTTCGAGCTGGCCGAGTTGATGCGCGGCACGGAAAAGACCAAGAACATCCCCATCGTGTTCGTCAGTGCGGCGGGGCGCGAGATGAATTACGCCTTCAAGGGCTATGAAAGCGGAGCCGTGGACTTTTTGCACAAGCCGCTCGACACCTTGGCAGTGAAGAGCAAGGTCTCGGTGTTCGTCGACCTGTTCCGCCAGCGCAAGGTGCTTGGTCGGCAACTGGAAGCCCTGGAGCGTAGCCGTCAGGAGCAGGAGGTGCTGCTGGGCCAGCTGGAGCGGGCGCGGTGCGAGCTGGAGCATGCGGTGCGCATGCGCGACGACTTCATGTCGATCGTCTCCCACGAGGTGCGTACGCCACTCAATGGCCTGATTCTGGAAACTCAGCTGCGCAAGATGCACCTGGCACGGGGCAACCTGGAGGCTTTCAGCGCAGACAAGCTGCAGGCCATGGTCGAGCGTGACGAGCGGCAGATCAACAGCCTGATCCGCCTGATCGAAGACATGCTGGACGTCTCGCGCATCCGCACCGGCAAGTTGTCGCTGCGGCCCAGGGTGTTCGATATCGGCCAACTGGTGCGCGGCCTGGTGGAAAACTTCAGCGCCCAGGCCACCGCGCTGGAAACCCATATCGCGCTGCAACGTTGTGAAACGTTGCAGGGTGAGTGGGACGAATTTCGGATTGAACAAGTGGTGGCCAACCTGTTGTCCAATGCTTTGCGTTACGGTGAACGAAAACCGGTGCAGGTGCGGGTGTTCGCTGAGGACGGCATGGCCTGGGTGCAGGTGCAGGATCACGGCATTGGCATCAGCGCCGTCAACCAGCAGCGCATTTTCCAGCAGTTCGAGCGGGTCGCAGCACACCAGGCCAGCGGCGGGCTGGGGTTGGGGCTGTACATCTCCGAGCAGATCGTCCAGGCCCACGGCGGGCGGATTCTGGTGGACAGCGAGGAAGGCGAGGGCGCCACATTCACGTTGCAATTGCCGCTGGCAACGTTCAAAGAACAAAACGACCAGGCGCGGGCAACCTCTGCGTAAGCCTGGGGTCAGATGGCCAACTGTAAGAATTTCAAGGCGTTATCATGAGTGAAGATGCACAAGATGTGGTGCTGGTGGTCGAGGACGAGCCGGCGATTCGGATGATTTTGCGCGACTACCTGGCCGGCGAGGGGTATCACGTGCTGGTGGCCGAAGACGGCGAGCAGGCGTTCAAGATCCTGGCGAGCAAGCCGCACCTGGACCTGATGGTCACCGATTTTCGATTGCCAGGGGGCATCTCTGGGGTGGATATCGCCGAGCCCGCGGTAAAATTGCGGCCGGAGCTGAAGGTGATTTTCATCAGTGGCTACCCGGCCGAGATTCTCGAATCGGGCAGCCCGATCACGCGCAAGGCGCCGATCCTGGCCAAGCCCTTCGACCTGGATACCCTGCACGAGCAGATCCAGGTCCTGTTGCGCTGAGCCTACCCGGATGTAGGAGCGGCCTTGTGCTGCGATGAGGCCATTGCAGCCACAGAAAAGCAGGTGCCCATGCCGGCCTCTTTCGCAGCGCAAGGCTGCTCCTACAACAGCGTGAACGTTAGCGCAGGGTTCGCTCAATGCCTCCCCGCAACAGGCTTTCCATCAAGCCCAGCCCTTCGCCTTCCGGCAGGCGCCGCGCCTGCAGCAGCCCTGGCAACTGGTTGAGCAGCGTCGCCAGCACATGCGCGGTCGCCGCCAGCGCTTCGCCTTTGAGGCTTGCCTGCGGTGCAATCAGGTGCAGCACCCCGGTTTCGTAACGCCTGCGCAGTAGCATCAGGCGCGACTGTTGCGCCTCGCTCAAACAGCAAAAATCCCGCTCGGCCAGGCGAAACTGCAACGGCCGCTCGGCATGCAACTGCCAATGTGCCGCAATCAGGCACGACAACGCCGAACCGCCACGGGCCATGGCCCTGCGCCCAAGGTCCAGGGTTGCCTGCAGCTCCTCGTACAATTCTTCGATCAAGTCGTACAGTAGGTCCTGCTTGCTGGGGAAGTGGTGATACAGCGAGCCCGCAGTCAGCCCGACGTGGGCCGCCAGCTCACGCATGCTGACCTGGCCGAAGCCCTTTTCGGCAAACAGCGCCATGGCCCGGTCACGTCGCTCTTCAAAATTGGCACAGCGCATTGCAGCGTTGACCGGGGGCATGGCACTTGCTCCTCAATAGGTGAAGAAACCGCGGCCGCTCTTGCGCCCCAGCCAACCGGCCGCGACCATTTCCTTGAGCAACGGCGCTGGGCGGTACTTGCTGTCACTGAAGCCCTCATGGAAGGCCTCCATGATTGCCAGCAGGGTATCCAGGCCGATCAGGTCGGCCAGTGCCAGTGGGCCGATCGGCTGGTTGCAGCCCAGGCGCATGCCGGTGTCGATGTCCTCGGCACTGGCCAGGCCTTCCTGGCGTACGAAGATCGCTTCGTTGATCATTGGCACCAGAATTCGGTTGACCACAAAACCTGGGCGATTGCCGGCGCTGATTGGGGTCTTGCCAACCTTCTCGGTCACCAGCAGGGCCTGGGCATAGGTGCTGTCGCTGGTCTGTAGGCCACGGATGATCTCGACCAGGGCCATCATCGGCACCGGGTTGAAGAAATGCACACCGATGAACCGCTCGGGGTGCTCGATGCTCGCGGCCAATTGCGTGATCGACAGCGACGAGGTGTTGGTGGCAATCAGGCAGTCGGCGGCCACGCTGGCAGCCACTTGCTGAAGGATGCGCTGCTTGAGCTGCAGGTTCTCGGTGGCTGCCTCGATCACCAACTGCGCGCCACTGAGTTGCGCGTAGTCGGTGCTGGTGCGAATACGGGTTTTCGCTGCCTCGGCCTTTTCGGCGTCGAGCGTGCCTTTGCTGACCTGGCGCTCGAGGTTCTTGCGCAAGGTAGCCACGCCACGCTCCAGCGCGGCATCGGCAACGTCCACCAGCAGCACGTGATAGCCCGCCACGGCGCACACCTGGGCAATGCCGTTGCCCATGGTGCCCGCGCCGATCACGGCAATCTGTTCGATGTTCATGTGTCAGTTTCCTCAGACGCGCTCGAAGACCACGGCGATGCCTTGGCCGCCGCCAATGCACATGGTGGCCAGGGCGTAGCGGCCCTGAATGCGGTGCAGTTCATGGATGGCCTTGGTGGCGATGATCGCGCCGGTGGCGCCGACCGGGTGGCCGAGGGAGATACCTGAACCGTTCGGGTTGACCTTTTCCGGGTCGAAGCCGAGCTCGCGGGCTACAGCGCAGGCCTGGGCGGCGAAGGCTTCGTTGGACTCGATCACGTCCAAGTCCTGGATGCTCAGGCCGGTTTTTTCCAGCACCTTGCGGGTTGCCGGGATCGGGCCCAGGCCCATCAGCTCGGGCTCGACGCCGGCATGGGCGTAGCCCACCAGGCGTGCCAGCGGTTTCAGGCCCAGGCGGCGCACGGCGTCACCATTGGCCAACACCAGGCCGGCCGCGCCGTCGTTGATACCACTGGCATTGCCGGCGGTGACAGTGCCGTCTTTCTTGAATACCGTCTTCATGCCGGCCAACTGTTCAGCGGTGACATCGCCACGCACGTGCTCGTCGACGCTGAACTGTACGCTGCCTTTGCGGGTTTTCAGTTCCAGCGGGACGATCTGGCTGGTGAAGCGGCCTTCGGCAATGGCACGCGCGGCGCGACGCTGGCTGGTCAGGGCCAGTTCATCCTGCATTTCACGGGTGATGCCGTGTTTGGCCGAGACGTTTTCGGCCGTGATGCCCATGTGGAAGTGTTCGAAGGGGTCTTGCAGCACGCCGACCGTGTAGTCAATACCTTGCAGGTCGCCCATGCGTGCGCCCCAGCGGGCTTGTGGCAGCAGGTACGGGCCGCGGCTCATGGACTCGGCGCCCGCCGCCAGGGCCACATCGGTGTCGCCCAGCAGCAGGCACTGTGCCGCTGAGACAATGGCCTGCAGGCCCGAGCCGCACAGGCGGTTGACGTTGAAGGCTGGGGTTTCCTTGGGGATACCAGCGTTCATCGCTGCTACCCGCGCCAGGTAGGCATCACGAGGTTCGGTGGGGATCACGCTGCCCATCACCACATGGCCGATTTGCCCAGCGTCCACGCCCGCGCGTTCGATGGCGGCACGGGTCACGGCGGTGGCGAGGTCGGCCAGCGGCAGGTCCTTGAGGGAACCGCCAAAGCCACCAATGGCTGAACGGACGGCACTGACGACGTAAATTTCTGCGCTGCTCATAGGGGCTCCGATTGCGAAGGCATGGCGGGACCGGGCCTGGCTCTGCGAGAATGGCGGGCGATCCCTTCGTTCATCCGAGTCTAGGCAAAGGCTCTGCCAGAGCCTATGCCGGATCTGTTCAATCAACCTGGCACTTTTTGCCACTCAGCATAGACAGCGAAATCCGCCATGCGCGATAGCGATACGGTCGCCGTGTACTTCCTCGAAGCCATGCTTCATGCCCTGCGCGAACGCCCGGACGTGCGCGATGCACACCTGCGTGCGGTCGGCATCGACCCGCAACTGCTCGAGCAGCCCCAGGCACGCGTGCCGGCCAAGGCATTCGCTCAGCTGTGGCTGGCCCTGATTCAGCTATTGGACGACGAGTTTTTCTGCCTCGACAGCCACGGCATGCCGCTGGGCAGCTTTGCCCTGATCTGCCGTGGCCTGATTCAGGAGCCGAACCTGGAAAAGGCCTTGCGTCAGTGCATGGGCGGTTTTGGCCTGTTTCTGCGTGACCTGCGCGGCAGCCTCACGCTACGCGGCGGCAGGGCGGTGATCAGCGTGCAGTCGAGCATTGCCGACCCCTTGACCCGTGTGTATGCCGAAGAAACTTACCTGGTGCTGATGATCGGCTTGCTGTGCTGGCTGGCAGGGCGGCGCATCGCCATCGACCGCACCGAGCTTGCGGTATCGCGCCCTGCCCAGGACGATGACCTGCTGTTGTGGGGGCCTGACCTGCGCCTGGGCAGTGGGCGTACCGAAGTGGAGTTCGACAGTGCCTACCTGCGCCTGCCGGTGGTGCAGGACCTGCCAGCCTTGAAGACCTTTTTGCGCAGCGCCCCCCAAGGCCTGGTTATTCGCTTTCGCAACCAGAACGGCCTGGTGGCCGAGGTCTATCGCCACCTACGCGCACGCCGCTACGGGCAATGGCCGACGTTGGCCGCGTTGGCGCAGGTGCTGGGGGTCAGCGCCAGTACCTTCCGCCGTCAGCTGGAGCGGGAGGGGCGTTCGTACCAGCAGATAAAGGACGAAGTACGCCGGGCGATGGCCTTCGAGCACTTGCGCGAAGGGGCGCTGAGCATCGCCGAGGTTGCCGAGCAGGCCGGGTTCCAGGAGCCCAGTGCATTCCACCGGGCATTCAAGAAGTGGACTGGGCAGAGCCCCGGCAGCTATCGAGCCAAGTTGACCGGGCGCAGTGGCTAAGCCGACACCATCAGGCCGGCACCATCGCAAAGCCGACGCCGAAGCGGTTCCAGGCATTGATGGTGGCGATGGCCAGCGTCAGGTTGACCACTTCCTGCGGCTCGAAATGCGCTTGCAGCGCTTCGTATTCCGGTTGTGGCGCACCGCGCTCCGGCAGCCGGGTCAGGCACTCTACCCACGCCAGTGCGGCACGTTCACGCGCAGTGAAGTAGGCGGTTTCCTGCCACACGCTCAGCGTTTGCAGGCGTGCTTCGGTTTCGCCGGCCTGGCGTGCGTCATTGGCATGCATGTTGACGCAGTAGGCGCAGCCGTTGATCTGCGAAGCGCGCAGGCGCACCAATTCGAGCAGTGAATTCTCCAGGCCGCACTTGGCCAGGGCCTGTTCCAGGCCGACCATGGCTTTGTAGGCTTCCGGTGCGTGCTTGGCCCATTCAATACGTGTGTTCATGGTGTTCTCCAGAAGGTGTTGGGTGGACATGGCGCTACCTTAGCGCTGCGCAGCGATCAGCCCGATAGCCAATCGCACACTTTGCCCGGAGGCCAATCTGGGCATTCAGGTGGCCACTGAGGTGCATCCAATCTCTTCATTTCTGCCAAGGCCGGCAAGCCGGGATAATGGCCAGGTCTTGCAGAAGGAGTACCGACTCATGTCCGAAGAACGCTATATGCGCGAAGCACTCGAACTGGCCCGCACCAACATCCAGGCCGGTGGCCGGCCCTTTGCTGCGGTGCTGGTCTACCAGGGGCAGGTGGTGGCGCGCGCGGTCAACGAGATCCACAGCACCCAGGACCCGACCGCCCATGCCGAGATGCAGGCCATCCGCAAGGCTGCGCATGCCTTGGGCCAGGCTCGTCTGGACGGTGCCGAGGTTTACGCCAGCGGTCACCCGTGCCCGATGTGCCTGGCGGCCATGCACCTGTGCGGCATCGAGCGTGCCTGGTTCGCTTACGACAACGATGAAGGCGAGCCATTCGGCTTGTCCACGGCTGCGGTGTATGCGCAGATGGCTCGCCCACCGCAACAGCAGAGCCTGCCGTTGCGGCCGCTGAAACCCAGCGGCGAAGCCGGCCTGTACCTTGAGTGGAAGCAGGCCAACGCGCAATGAGAACTGCCTTGAATCTGTTGCTGGTGGTGCTGCTGGCGCTCAACTTGCGCCCGATCCTCACCAGCATCGGGCCGCTGCTCGAACCCATGCGCGCCAGCACCGGCCTGGGCTATCAGCAGGCCGCACTGCTAACCGCGCTGCCCGTGTTGTGCATGGGCCTGGTGCCGTTGTTGCAACCTTGGTTGCGGCGCTGGATCAGCGAACATGGCGGCATGCTCGCCGGCTTGTCGGCCATTGCGCTGGCGTGCTGGTGGCGCCTGCAACTGGACAGCGCCTGGGCATTGATTGCCAGCGCCGTGGTCGCGGGCCTCGGCGTGGCGGTGGTCCAGGGCATGATGCCGGGGTTGGTCAATCGCTGGTTCCCGACCCGCCTGGCTGGGGCCATGGGCATGTATTCCGCGGCCTTGATGAGTGGTGGTGGCCTGGCGGCGGTGCTTGGCCCGCATATCAGTGGGTACTTCGGCCATTGGCAGGCCGGGCTGGGCCTGTGGGCGATCCCGGCGCTTGTGGCGCTGCTGGCCTGGGCGTTGCTGCGGCCACGGCAGGCTACGCCGACACTGACGGGTGCCACGGGTGGGCATTGGTTCGGCACCCGCCGTGCCTGGTTGCTGGCGGTGTATTTCGGCCTGATCAATGGTGGCTATACCAGCATGGTCGCCTGGCTACCGGCCTATCACCTGGAGCACGGCGGGACCGCCCAGGGCGGTGGTGACCTGGTGGGGCTGATGACAATCTTCCAAGTTGCCGGCGCGCTGGGGCTGCCGTTGTTGCTGCGCCGCTGGGTCGACCGTCGGCCTGGGTTGTGGCTGGCGCTTTCGATTCAGCTGGCCGGCTTCCTTGGGCTGCTGCTGGCGCCCACGCTGAGCATGGGCGTGTGGGTGGCGATGATCGGCTTTGGCCTAGGGGCGTGTTTCAGTCAGAGCCTGACACTGACCCTGGAGCACCTGAAAACACCCGCTGAAGCGGGGAGCCTGGCGGCCTTTGTTCAAGGGATCGGCTTCATCATTACCGGGATCGTGCCGTACATCACGGGTTGGTTACGCGACGTCAGTGGCGACTTCCAAGCGTCGTGGGTGCTGTTGACCGTGACCGTGGTGGCGATGTTGCTGGTGACGGCCTGTTTCGCGCCCCGCGGCTATGCGGCAGCCATTGCCCGTTCGGCGCCAAACGGCCAGGCCGCATCGGTCAGCTAAGGCGCTGCAGGGTATCGCGAACACGGTCGATGGCAGGGTCGATGTCGAGCAGTTCGATGGCGCCGAAGCCCATTACCAGGCCAGGGCGCACAGGCACGTCACTGAAGAAGGGTGCCAGCGAGTAAAGGCCGACCTCCACCTTGCGTGCGAGGTTAGCCAGCAGTTCGACATCCACCCCCGGCTTGGCCAATGCGCTCAGGTGGAAACCGGCGCTGGCCGGCACGGCGCTGAACCAAGGCGCCAGGTCGCCGCCCAGGCGGGCGAGGATGCGCTCGCGGCGAGCACTGTAGACATCGTGACAGCGGCGGATGTGCTTGTTCAGGTGGCCCTCGCTGATGAAGCGCGCCAGCGCCCATTGCAGCAGGGTCGGGCTGTGCCAGTCGCTCAGGTGCTTGGCCACGCAGGCGGCCTTCAGCACCGCGGGCGGCAACACGGCGTAGCCCAGGCGCAGCTCCTGCAGCAGGGTCTTGGAGAAGGTCCCGACGTAGGCCACCAGGCCATGCCGGTCGAGGCGCTGCAAGGCGTCGGCGGGTGGCCCCTGGTAACGGAATTCGCAGTCGTAGTCGTCCTCGATGATCAACGCGCCAAGCTCGGCGGCGCGTGCCAGTAACGCCCGCCTGCGCGGCTCGCTCATCGGCATACCGAGGGGGAATTGGTGCGAGGGGGTCACGTAGATCAGCCGCGTGCCGTCGGCGATCTGCTCGACACACATCCCTTCATCATCCACCGGTACTGATTGCAGGCGTGCGCCCAAGGCCAGGAACAGTTGACGTGCAGGCGGGTAACCTGGGTCTTCCATGGCCACCGGGCAGCCGGGTTCGATCAGCACCCGGGCGATTAGGTCCAGCGCCTGTTGCGCGCCATTGCACACCAGCACGTCCGCTGCGTTGCAATGCACGCCGCGGGCGTAGGCGATGTGGTGGGCGATGGCTTCGCGCAGCTCAGGCAGCCCCTGGGCAGAGAACTGCCGCTCGGGGTGCCGCTGGCTGCGGCGCAGGGCGTAGTTCAGGCAGCTGCGCCATTGGTCGAACGGGAACTGCGTCTTGCTCGAGGCGCCGCCAACGAAGTCATAGCGCGACGGTGCTTGCAGTTGCGGCCTGCCCAGCACGGTCGCGCGTTGCTGCCAGCGTTCGAGGGAGGCTGCAGCCGCCAAGGGGATGGCCGTTGCCTCGTTCGAACGCAGGGGGTGGCGCGGCGTGATGAACGTGCCACGGCCGACCACGCCGCTGAGCAGGTTGTCATAGGTTAGCCTGGAGTAGGCCTCGGCCACGGTCTTGCGCGACACGCCCAGTTGTTCGGCCAGCAGCCGGGTGGGCGGCAATTGGCTGCCGGCTGCCAGGTGGCCACTGTCGATGCCCGCGCGCAGTTGCTGGTAGAGCTGGTCGGCGAGGCCTTTACGGCCTTCCAGGCGGATGTGCAGTTCCATGAAACGATCCGGTGCAGGGGAGTGCTGAGGATAGCGGATCGCACTTCGACGTACAGTGCCAATGCACCGCGTTGCGCCTACAAGCGTGCCGTGCTGACCGTGATGTAGCCTTTGTCGGGCAGGGCGATGCGTATCACCGTTTCATCGGCCGGTGCCTTGTGCTTTTGCTTGATACGCACCCCGTCAACCGCAGCCGCTCGCATCCGGTGGGTGATGGCGCGGCCACTGGCGTCGAAGAAGGCTTCGCTGGCCAGCAGCTCGATGCGCTCGATCAACTGGCGGGTGCGCTCGTCGGTGGCACAGAAGAACAGCACACCCGACAGGTGCGGGTCGTCATCAGGGTTGCTGACCTTGTGGGCCAGCAGTTCACGCAGGGTGTGGCGCAGTTCGGCGGTGGGGCGAGCGGACTGGTGCATGCGGGGGCCTCCTCTGGGTCGTCCAGAGGGGATCATGTTTTCAGCTGGCAGGCGCGACAAGTAGGGCATTTCTGACGTGGTTGTGGGGGATTTCTGAAAGTGTTCAGCCTTGGGATTTTCTGCGCTTATGAGATCGAGCGCCGCNNGCGGCGCTCGGTCTCCCAGGCGCTGCACATCTAACGTCATACCTATCCCGCTCCCAAACCCGCATCAACAATCTCAACCCAATGCCGCACCGGCGTGCGCCCGGCCCCAGCAAGGTGGGCCTGGCAACCGATGTTGGCGGTAACAATGACCTGCGGCATGCCGCTCTCCAAGGCCTTCAATCGATTGTCCCGCAACTGCCGCGACAGCTCAGGCTGGGTCAGCGAATAGGTCCCCGCCGACCCACAACACAAATGGCCATCCGGCACCGCGGTCAGGGTAAAACCGAGGCGAGTCAGCAGGCCTTCGACCGCGCCGCCAAGCTTGAGTGCGTGCTGTAAGGTGCACGGACAATGAAAGGCCACACGCTGCTCGGCGCACAGCCCAAGCTGCTCGACCGGCGCTTCGCACAGCACTTCCACCAGGTCGCGAGACAAGGCACTGACCCGCGCCGCCTTGGCGGCATACCGCGGGTCCGCCTCCAGCAAGTGGCCGTAATCGCGCACGAACGCGCCGCAGCCGCTGGCCGTTTGCACGATGGCTTCAGCCCCCGCTTCGATGGCCGGCCACCAGGCGTCGATGTTGCGCCGGGCGCGGTCCAGGCCTTGGGCCTGGGCATTGAGGTGGTAATCGACCGCACCACAGCAACCGGCTTCGCGAATCGGTTCGACGCTGATCCCCAACCGGTCCAGCACGCGCGCGGCAGCGGCGTTGGTATTGGGCGACAGCGCTGGCTGCACGCAGCCTTCGAGCAACAGCACCCGGCGCGCATGCCGTGGCACCGGCCGTACGCCGGGTGCGGTCACCCGGGCGGGCAGCTTGCTTTTCAGGGTTGCCGGCAGCACCGGGCGCAAGGCTTGCCCAGTGCGGCACAGGGCCTTGAACAGCGCAGGGCGCGGCACCACCGCCCGCAGCCCCCCCTGCAGCAGGCGCTGGCCAAGCGGGCGTGGCACTTGCTGTTCGACCACGGCGCGGCCGATGTCCAGCAAGTCGTGGTATTTCACGCCTGAAGGGCAGGTGGTTTCGCAATTGCGGCAGGTCAGGC
Organism: Pseudomonas sp. PAGU 2196; assembly: GCF_022179005.1. NCBI lineage: Bacteria > Pseudomonadati > Pseudomonadota > Gammaproteobacteria > Pseudomonadales > Pseudomonadaceae > Pseudomonas > Pseudomonas sp. PAGU 2196. The sequence goes on from NZ_BNTL01000008.1 coordinate 152,019, forward strand.
AGCGGTCCAGGTGCAGTTGCGTGCTGGCGGTGATCGGTGCGCCTTCGAGCACTTGTTTGATCAGGTAGATGCGCCCGCGAGGGCCATCCAGCTCGTCGCCGAGCAACTGATAGGTGGGGCAGGTGGCCGTGCAGAAACCACAGTGCACGCAGCTACGCAGAATGCGTTCGGCCTCTTTCGCGCGGGGCAGGCGTTTGGCGGCTTCACTCAGGTTGGTTTGCATGGTATGCCCTCATAGGTCTGGGTACAGGCGGCCCGGGTTGAAGATGCCCCGGGGGTCGAGCTGCTGCTTGAGGGCTTTGTGGTAGCGCAGCAGGGCGGCGGGCAATGGTGCGCTGCTCTGTTCGCCAGGTGCGTAGCAAGTGGCATGGCCGCCGACGTTGGCAACCGCTGCGCGAATCGACTCCACTGGCGCGTTCGACTTCAGCCAGCGCTGCGCGCCGCCCCAGTCGATCAGTTGCCGCCCGGGCAGGTTCAGCTCACCGGTGGCGTTGGGCACGGACAGCCGCCACAGCGGTGCCGGGTCGTCAAAAAAAGCCAGGCGCTGCTCGCGCAGGTCGGTCCAGAAACAGCTGTCGAGCACGTCACCTCCCAGGCGTTGGCGTGCCGACTGCACCGAGCCTTCACCCCCTTCCAGGCGCAGGTACAGCGCCTCGCCGTCATGGCAGGCAGCGCTGATCGGCAGCGGCTGCTGGCCCCAGGCGGTAAGCGCCGCCAGCGCCTGGTGACGGTCCATCGGCAGGCATAGGCTTAGGCATTGGCGCGGGCGCGGCAGTACTTTCAGCGACACCTCGGTCAGCAGGCCAAGGCAACCGAAACTGCCGACCATTAGCCGCGAGACGTCATACCCGGCGACGTTCTTCATGACTTCACCCCCAAAACGCAGCAGTTTGCCGTGGCCAGTGATCACCCGGGTGCCGAGCACATGATCGCGCACCGCCCCGGCCCAGGGCCGGCGTGGCCCGGATAACCCCGCCGCAACGACCCCGCCGAGGGTCGCTTCGGGGCCGAGGTGCGGGGGCTCGCAAGGCAGCATCTGGCCAGCCTCGTGCAGTGCTGCCTCGACTTCCTGCAGCGGCGTGCCGGCGCGTGCGGTCAGCACCAGTTCGGTGGGGTCGTAGCTGACGATACCGCGATGGCCGCGGGTATCGATGACTTCTCCGGCGACCGGGCAGCCGAGCATGGCCTTGCTGTTGCCGCCCTGGATTCGCAGCGGTGTGCCCAGGTTCAGAGCCTGGTTGACCTGCTCCAGCAGGGCCTGGCTGATGTCGCAGTCCTTGCCCATCAGAAACGCTCCAGGTCGGGGAAGGGCAAGTGCCCGTGGTGCACGTGCATCGCGCCGAATTCAGCGCAGCGGTGCAGGGTGGGGATGTTCTTGCCAGGGTTGAGCAACCCTTGCGGGTCGAAGGCGGCCTTGACGGCGTGGAACAGGGTGATTTCGTCGCTGTTGAACTGCGCGCACATCTGGTTGATCTTCTCCCGCCCGACGCCGTGCTCGCCGGTGATGCTGCCGCCTACCTCCACGCACAGTTCGAGGATCTTGCCGCCAATGGCTTCGGCGCGTTCCAGTTCGCCGGGCAGGTTGGCATCGAACAGGATTAGCGGGTGCATGTTGCCATCGCCGGCATGGAACACATTGGCCACGCGCAAACCGTACTGTTCGGAGAGTGCGCTGATGCCCTTGAGTACGCGGGGCAACTCGCGGCGTGGGATGGTGCCATCCATGCAATAGTAGTCCGGTGAAATGCGCCCTACCGCGGGGAAGGCGTTCTTGCGCCCGGCCCAGAAGCGCGCGCGTTCTGCCTCGTCGCAGGCCAGCCGCACCTCGCGTGCGCCGACTTGGGTCAGTACGGCCGCGACCCGCTCGCAGTCGTCATGCACATCGGCTTCGACACCATCGAGTTCGCACAGCAGGATCGCCGCCGCATCCACGGGGTAGCCCGCGTGGATGAAGTCCTCGGCAGCGCGAATCGCCAGGTTGTCCATCATTTCCAGCCCGCCGGGGATGATCCCGGCGCCGATGATTTCGGCCACTGCCCTGCCGGCGTCCTCGACGCAGTCGAAGCTGGCGAGCAACACCCGCGCCACCTGGGGCTTGGGCAGCAGCTTGACGGTCACTTCGGTGATGATGCCGAGCATGCCTTCGGAGCCGGTGAACAGTGCTAGCAGGTCGAAACCGGGGCTGTCGAGGGCGTCGCTGCCCAGTGTCAGGCGTTCCCCCTCGACTGTGAGCATGTCCACCTTGAGCAGGTTGTGCACGGTTAAACCGTACTTGAGACAATGCACGCCCCCGGCATTTTCGGCCACGTTGCCGCCGATGGAGCAGGCGATTTGCGAAGACGGGTCGGGGGCGTAGTACAGGCCATGGGGCGCGGCAGCCTGGGAGATGGCCAGGTTGCGTACCCCGGGCTGAACACGGGCGAAGCGCCCCTCGCGGTTTATCTCGAGAATGCGGTTGAAGCGCGCCATTACCAGCAGGATGCCTTTGGCCAATGGCAGGGCACCCCCGGACAGGCCGGTGCCGGCACCGCGCGCCACCACCGGTACGCCACGTTGGTGGCAGAGCTGCAATAAGGTCTGAACCTGTTCCAGGCGTTCGGGCAGCACCACCAGCAGGGGCACCGTGCGGTAGGCGGAGAGGCCGTCACACTCGTAGGGTTTGAGGTCTTCTGCGCGATGAAGAATCGTCAGGTCCGGCAGCGCATCGCGCAGGGCCTTGAGCAGGGCGGGCAGGTCCACGTCAGGCAGCGCTCCATCGACCCGCTCGTCGTAGAGGATGTTCATGGGGCTCACTCGGCGGCAATTGTTATTGTCGTTGGAAGCGTATCACCCCTTCAGCCTGCGTGTGCCCGCAGCACACCCACGCCTGCTAAATCTGCGAAGAGAAGCAGGCGTGGGTGTGCTGAGTGCAAGGTTTCAATGATTTGCTACAGGGTCGTCCTGGGAGAGAATGGCCCGGGCCAGTTCTTCGTCATTGGCCTGCAGGCCGGGGTGGTCCTTGCGTGCCTGTTCCAGCGCCGATTCCACATAGGCGCCGCGGATAGCACCACCGCTAGCGACGAAGGCAGACAGCTCGTCACGGGCCGGGATGATCCGTTTATCGTCCTTGAAGGTCGAATACAGCGAAGCGGAAACACCGGCCGAGGTGGCCACGTCGCCCGCATCGACGCGGGCCAGGGCAGCACCGGCAGGCAGCAGGAGCAGCAGCGCGGGGGCGAGGAATAGGTGGCGCATAGTGTGTTCTCCAGTAGCGTCAAGCCCAAGGAAATAAACCACTCACTGAGTAAGAGCGCTTGTCTGTGCGAGTAGTTCAATCCTTGCCTGGGGACTGCCGCACGCGCGGGACATGCACGGTTTTGCGTCGTGGGTAGGAGCAGCCTTGTGCTGCGAAGAGGCCGGTGATGCCACACCAACTTTTGTGTTGCATTCACCGGCCTATTCGCAGCACAAGGCTGCTCCTACACAGCGTGCAAGATCAGGCCAACTGATACGTGGTTTTCACCCGGGTGAAGAACTGCCGTGCATGGGTGCCTTGCTCTCGTGAGCCCAGGCTTGATGCACCATTGCCACCAAATGGCACGTGGTAATCCACCCCTGCCGTGGGCAGGTTGACCATCACCATTCCCGCCGAACTGTTGCGTTTGAAATGCTCGGCATGGCGCAGCGACGTGGTGACGATCCCGGCCGACAAACCAAACGCGGTGTCCTCGGCAGCCGCAAACGCCTCCTCGTAGTCACGCACCTTGAGCACACTCAACACCGGGCCGAAGATTTCTTCGCGGTAGATGCGCATCTGCGGCGACACATCGGTGAACAGCGCGGGTGTGAACAGGTATGCCCCGTCCTTGTTGTCGATGCGCTCCCCGCCGCACACTAGCTTCGCGCCTTGTTCAAGGCCTGAGGCCACGTACGACAGGTTCTGCTCCAACTGCCGGCTATCGACCACGGGGCCTATGTCGGTGGTGGGCTGCAATGCGTCGCCCACGTTCAGCGCCCGGGTACGCTCGGCCAAGCGCGCCACGAAGGCGTCATGAATGCCGGCGGTGACGATCACCCGGGAGCTAGCCGTGCAGCGTTGGCCGGTGCTGTAGAACGAGCCGTTCAATGCAACCTCCACGGCCTGCTCCAGGTTCGCATCGTCCAGCACGATCAATGGGTTTTTGCCCCCCATCTCCAGTTGCACTTTCTTCATGCCATCGGCCGCCAGCCTGGCGATCTGCCGGCCGGTGTGCTCGGAGCCGGTGAAGCTGATGCCATCCACCAGCGGCGAGCGGATCAGGGTGTCACCCACGCTGCGGCCCGGCCCGATGAGCAGGTTGAACACACCGGCGGGCAAACCGGCCCGCGAGATGATTTCGGCCAGCGCCCAGGCCGAGGAGGGCACCAATTCGGCCGGTTTGAACACCACACAGTTGCCGAAACACAGGGCTGGGGCGATCTTCCAGGCCGGGATGGCGATCGGGAAGTTCCACGGCGCGATGATGGCGACCACGCCCAGCGGCTGAGTGAACACGTCGATGCCCACGTCCTGGCGCACCGACGGGTATTTCTCGCCTTCGGCGCGCAGGGCTTCCTGGGCGTAGAACTTGAACGAGCGGCCGGCACGCTCGACTTCGCCCAGAGCCTCACGCACCACCTTGCCTTCTTCGCGGGCCAGCAGCGTGGCCAGCTCTTCTCGGCGTGCGAGGATTTCGCTGCCGATAAAGTCCAGCGCATCGGCGCGTTGCTGCGGGTTGCTGCGCGCCCAAGCGGGAGCGGCGCGGCGGGCAGCAAGCAGGGCCTGTTCGGTCAGTGCCTGATCGGCGCGGGCGAAGCGCTCGACCACTTCGCTCGGGTTGGACGGGTTGCGGTTTTCCAGCACATCGCTGCCGCCTGGGGCGACGAATGCGCCGTCGACATAGCTGCTCTTGGTGACCAGGGTCATGCGATCCGGCTCCTTTTTACGTTGGCTTGGCGGGCGACGAAGTCGCTGATGTTGTCCACGGCGCTGTCCATCAATTGCTGCATGGCATCTTCACTGCTCCAGGCGATGTGCGGGTTGAGCAAGAAATCATCGCGCTCGATCAGCTGGAACAGCGGGTTGCTCGGGTGCAGCGGCTCGTGCTCGACCACATCCAGCGCCACACCGCCCAGGCGGCCGTCCCGTAGCGCCTGGATCAGCGCGGCTTCGTTGACCACGCCGCCACGGCCGGTGTTGACCACCAGGGCGTCGGGCTTCATCAGGGCCAGTTGTTCGGCACCAATGAGGTTGTAGGTGTCGGGCGTCAGCGGGCAGTTGATCGACAGCACGTCGCAGCTGCGCAGCAGTTCGGCCAGCGGTCGGCAGTCCGGCCCTTGGCGCTTGCCGCGACGGTCTTCGAACAGCACCTGCATGCCAAAGGCCCGCGCCAGGTGCGCCAGGCGCAGGGCGATCGGGCCGCTGCCGATGATTGCCAGTTGCTTGTCGCGCACATCACGGATGCGGTGGTTGAAGTAGATGTTCTGCTGCGGCTTCTCGCCGGCATGCACCTGGCGCATCAAACGCGTGAACGCGGCCGGGCGGCGGAACAGTTCGAGGATCATCGCCAGGCTGTGCTCGGCCACGGTGTTGGCGGCATAGCCCGGCACACTGGCCACTTCGATGCCATGGGCATCGCAGTAATCAACATCGACGATATCGCGGCCAGTGAGGGCCAGCGAAATCATCTTCAGTTTCGGCAAATGGCGCAGGTGTTCCTCACGCAGCGGCACGCTGCAGGTAAAGGCGATGGTTGCGTCCTTGAGGTGTTCGAGCACCTGCTCGGGGTGGGTGTAGGCAAACTGCTGCCAGGTGTGCTCGCAGGCCGGGTGCTTGAGGCGGGTGGAGGGCGCCAGGCCCTCGTCGTCGAGCAGTACGATATGTTCGCTCACGGTCCGTTTCCTTATTTTTTCTGGGCCGGCACGTAGCCGGCCGGGGCCATGGCCACCAGGCGACGGGTGAGGAAACCGGCGTCCTGATCATGGTCTTCGAGGGATTCCTTGCGGACCAGGGCGTCACGCACCATGTGCGCGCCAAAGAAGCGGAACGGCTCTGGCGGCAGCATTTTCATCTTCTGGTTGACCAGGCCGCAGTTGGCCCATTCGTCATTGGCATGCTCGACCAGCGACTTGATGATGCGGCTGGCAAACACGGTGGTGGCCACGCCATTGCCAGAGAAACCGATGCCGTAACTGATGTTCTGGTGGTGATCGAGGTAGCCGAAGTTCGGCAAGCCTTTCATGGCCCGGTCGATGGGGCCGGTCCAGCTGCTGACGACCGGTACATCGGCGAGTTGCGGGTACAGCCGGCGCAGCTCGGCAGCCACCTTGTCGGCAGCAGGGGAAGGCTTCTCGTAGAGGTTGCCGATGCGTCCGGCATAAGCGAACTGGCCCAGCGGCTTGCCGAAGACTACGCGGCCATCAGGGGTGTTGCGCCAGTAGTTGAGCACGGTGCGCGAGTCGGTCATGCATTCGCCGCGGCTGAAACCGATGGCATCGAGCTTGGCCTTGACGGGTGCTGTCGCCACCATGTCGCTGGACATGATCGCGATCATCCGGCGCAACTCCGGGAACTGCGCGCCCCAAGCGTTGAGTGCCAGCACCACGTGCTTGGCCTTCACATGGCCCTTGGCGGTGTGCACCACCGGGTTGGCGCCACGTTGCAGGTGGGTGAATGGCGATTTCTCGAAGATCTGCACGCCAAGCTTCAGCGCCACCCGGCGCAGGCCCCGCGCGAGCATGGCGGGCTGCACGGTGGCGGCGTTGGGGTCATAGATGCCACCCAGTACCAGCGGTGAGCCGACCCGCCCGCGAATGGTCTGGCGGTCAAGCTCTTGGAACGGGTTGACGTCTAGCTTTTGCAGGCCATCGGTCAGCACCCGCCAGGAGTTCATCTGGCGTTGGTTGGTGGCCGTCCACAACCAGCCATCCTTGCGGTACTGCGCGTCGATGCCGTGTTCCTGGCAGAAGCTGCCGATCTCGTCGATGGCCGACTCTGCAGCCTCGCAGATGCGCCGCGCCTCGACGTCGCCGCAAATGGTCCGTACCGACAGGTATTTGCCCCACCAGTTGGTGGCAACGCCGCCGTTACGGCCGCTTGCGCCTGAACCACAACGGTCGCGCTCGACGATGACGATGGTTTTTTCCGGGTGGGCCTGCTTCAGGCGGATGGCCGACCACAGGCCAAGGAAGCCACCGCCGACAATGCACACGTCGGCTTGAATCGAGTCCTGCAGGGCAGGGGCGAGGTCGCTGTCCAGGTCCAGCGCCTGGGCATACCAGAATCCACGGTACATGAGGGGTGCCTCTGAGCATGTTTGTCTTGTGTACACATGATGCTCAGTGCGACCGGGGCGCGATATTACAGTCATGACAATTGATAGGACGTGGGCGCGTGCCTGGAGGGGGCGTTCTGAAAACGCTTACATCTTGAGGGAATAAAACGGACGGCATGTTTTCGAGAGTTACAGTTACTAGCTAGCAGTTCTGAGAGGTCTTTTTTCAGGCGTGATCCATTAGTGTTGCCGCGTTTGAATTGGCTCGCCAAGTTAAAAAGTTGCTCACCCTGGGGTGGGCTTGTCTAGTGGTTTATTGCGGCAAGGTTATCTAATGATTCAAAATTTTTCTGAACAGAGTAAGTCTCTCATGAGCAAGTTGAAGGTCGATTCGCTGGCGTCTATGGGCGATCTATCTGCCGAAGAACTGCGTGAGCAATTGGGCGAGATGGTTGATATGGACGAGGCTCGCCAGTTACATGACCACGTACGCCGGGCACGCAACCAAACCCTGCTCGATGAGAAAAGTATCATCATCCGTAATTCTCCGCTTGTGCCGCAGAGCCTCCAGCACGTTAACGATGGGCCGATCGAGCGCCCAGGACGATACTGTGCCCCTGGAGATGTGGCCTCGATGTTTTCGCCGGCGGCTTACCTGGCAGAGCTGTATAAACAGGCGAAGGAGTTGTATCCCGCGAAAAACCCCTGGCATATCGACGAACGCCGCCCCGATCTGCGGCAATTGGTACTCAGCCAGAATAATCTGGACACGCCAATCAGTGCGCTCAGCCTGTCCAATGAGATATTGCTGAGCCGAGCGATTGCGGCGCTTACCCAGCCGGGCAGCCCGGCGTTGAATAATGACCAGCTCCTTGAAGCCCTGTCGACTGATGTCGGCACCAGCACGACGCCGTACCATCATCATCACAACCGCCTGCGCCAGGTGTTTGTCCAGAACGATCCGGATCTGTCGCACCTGCTGGCGGCACCCCACTTCACCAACCATCTGGATGACGCGGCACTGGCTTGCCTTCACTATGATATCTCGCCCGCGTTGCGCTGTTTATTGACGGACGACATCAACGAGGAGAATGCTGAGGCGCAGTTTATCAAGTACTTCCCTGGCATGACGCCAACCTCCATGATGCAGCCCGCGCGCTTGCGCAGTTGGTTTGGCCTGACAGACGCTGAGCTGCAAGGCTTCATGGGAGAAATGGATAAAGCCGAATACATTGGGCGCACGCTGACGACACGTGCCGATGACGAAATTATTCAGTTGACGTTGAGTGATACGCCTCCCAACATGCGTTATGTTCGGTTGTATCCATTGCATAACGACACTTGGCAGTTGGCGTTCAAGTTTCAGATCAATCGCGTTGTTAAATTTGAACTCAGTGGTCCTTTTGAGTTTGCACTGAAAGCGTCAGATTATGGGCTCGACCACTATGCGATAGATGTCGAGTATCGCCACAGTTTCGAATGGGCCGACGTGCCGGCCGAGGCCGCGCTCACCGCTAAATGGACGCGGTCCGCTAGCGCTGACCATGAGAGCCGTGAAAGCACGTTAAATGTTACCTGCACGCGGTTGTCGATCGCAGCGTACCTGCTTCAGTTGAACAAGATCGTGCGCCTGTACAAAGTGACCCAGCTGTCCCCACGGGCACTGCAAGACATCATAAACAGTGTCGACCCAAGCCAGATCACCGACCAGACGCTGGCCGTTGTTTTCCGTACCGCCCATTCAGTAAAGCGTTACGGCATCGATCACCAGGACGCGCTGCTCATGGCCAGGGGGTTTATCTCCGAAGCGTCCGACGGCATTGAAAAAAGCCAGTTCGACCGCCTGTTCAATGATCCGCCACTGGTTGCAGGCGGTTTGATCAGAGACAATACGCGGCTGCGCCTGCACCCAGACCATGCCAGCGAGCATGCCGACATCAAGGCAACCCTCAAGCGTGCCTGCCAGACCGATGACGAAGGGCTGCTCGAGCTGGGCCGGCTTATCAGTGGCCTTGCGGATGCTGACGTCGGCATGAATGTCATCATGTCCCATTTGTCCGCGCTGTACACCTTGAGCCTGTGGGCTCGGCATCACGGTCTGACGCTGTCTGAGCTGCGCCAACTGCTGCAGATGATGGGCGCGCCGCATCCGATGCACTCGCTGGACAACAGCGGATGGCAGCTGTTGTTGCAGGAGGTGCGCAGTACCACCGACTGGATGGCAGCCTGTGGCTGGACCGTTCACGATCTGCAACTGATGACCCGCGCTGTCGAGGCCATCCCAGCCAGTACCGAAGTCGGCAATCTACTCAACGACATGCGGGCCGCCTTGAGCGCCGCGCAACTCCCCGAAGCACCGACCGTGCAGGATCTGCTAGGCGTGCTTTCGCCCTTGATCGCCTCCACGTTCAACCTCAGTGGTGATGCGTTGGCGCACGCATTGTTGAACTGGGTAGACGGTGCCGAGCCGAGTGGGCTTACGCTGCAGCAGGCCTGCGAACGCCTGCGCAAGGCCGACCCAGCGGCCCCGCATGAACGTGCCTTGGTCGACTTTGCCTACACCCTCGCGCAAATGGCACTCATCGCACATGGATGCGGCGTCACAGGCGATGCGCTGCGCCTGTTGGTGGAAAAGCCGCAGTTGCTGGCAGCCAACGCCGGGCACAGTGGCAGCGCTGGCTTGCCGCGGAATGTCCAGACCCTCATGGCGCTCGGCAACTTCAGTGACTGGCTAAGCAAGCTAGCGGACCCGTCAGGCGCAGGCGGCGCACTGCTGGCGGCACTTGGAGAAGGTGCAGGCGTAACGTTGTCCCAGCTTTCTTTGACGACCGGTGTTGCTCAAGCGACATTGGCGCAGGCGGCTGCGCATGCACATGGCCAAGACGAGCTGAAAGAGCCGACAAAGGTCCACAGCTGGCAGGAAATCGAACTGCTGATGCAATGGGCGAAACTGACCGAAGCCTATGCCGTGATGCCGGACACGCTGGCAAAATTGCTGGCCCAGGACGACGACTGGGCCGAATGGCGGCAGATGGTAGACGCTTTTCAGGCAGGCCTGAAACCGTCGCAGGTCACTGCGGCCCATGCCGCCACGGAGCGGCCGCTCAGCCTGGCGCTGACTGGCGTGCTGGGCGCGAAAGAGCACTTCACTGTCGAAGCGCTGAACAAGCACCTGTTGATCGACGTCCTGAACGCCGAACAGGTGATAAGCAGCCGTATCGCCGAAGCGATGTCGGCCCTGCAGCAGTTCATCCACTGCACCCTGTCGACCCCAGAGGACCCGGCCAACGTGCGCCATGTTGTCCTGGGTCGCCAGTTTTTCAAGGACTGGACGCGTTGGAACGCCAGCTATGCCAACTGGGCTGCAGGGCAAATGCTGATGTACTACCCGGAGAACTACATCGACCCGACAGTGCGCCTGGGGCAAACCCCGGCAATGGACGACATGCTGCAAACGCTGGGGCAGGCGCAGATTAATGACGATACGGTGGGCGATGCCTTCCAGGGCTACCTGAGTGCGTTCGAGGAAGTCGCCAACCTAGAGACTATCAGTGGCTATCACGACAGCCGCGAAGCCGACACGGGCAAATCCTGGTTTATCGGACGTAGCCGTAGCCAGCTTCACCAGTACTGGTGGCGCACTGTGGACGAAGCCAAGCGTGCCCCCGAAGGCGTGCTGCCAGCCAATGCCTGGACCGCCTGGACAAAAATCGAACTGGCCCCGCAAGTGCAAGGGCGCCTGATTCGGCCTGTGGTATTCCGCGGGCGTCTGCACCTGGGCTGGGTAGAGCGCCAGGAGCAAATTATTACCCGCGATGACAACGGGCAGCCGAAACTGCGTGAGTGGAGCTGGACGTTCAAGCTGGCCTGGCTGCGCTATGACGGCAAGTGGAGCGTGCCCATCGAATATCCGTTGACAGTCAATATTGGCGATAAAACAGTTCTGGAAGACCTCTCGTTGTTTCTTGCCGCCTGGCCGCAACGTGATGGGCTGCTGGCAGCCATCTATGATCGGGCTGCAGAGAAAGTTAGCGAAGCTTCTATTGTTGCCGGCTTGGAGATTTCCGAGAACTTCAGCAGCCGCACGTTGGGCGGTGTCGAACTGTTCCTGGGGCCGGTGCAGCACTGGCTGGATACCACCATTGATACCAGCATGTGCGCGGTTTTCGAATGGCAGGAGCTGCCAACTGCGGAAAATCACATGCCGGTCACTGCCGGGAATGGTACGCCCAGCGGTTTTACGCAGTTTGATGCAAGCCTCGATGAAGCCAAGGTTATCGCTGGTGTAGGGGAGGCTGGGAACACCTACAGCCTGTATTTTCGCAGCCAGTTGTCGGTAGCGCAACAGCGGCCACCCATTGAAAATAAATGGGTTGAGGTCCTCCTTGCGCATTATCCTGTATTGGCCACAGAAACAAGAAAAATAAGCGGCCTGTTACGCAGTGATGAGGGTGCATTGCTGTTGCGTCGAGAAGGCAACGATTATTGGGGGTATCTGGTCATCAGTGCGTCACAAATGAGTACCTACTTCGGGCATAACAGTAGCTCTATTACATGGGTCGCTAACGAGCCGCGCTTATCTTATTGGACTGTGTTGCATAGGATTGAGAGCGTTGCCGGGGACGCAGTGGTCGCGCGCGCCCATTTTAAGCAAGAGGGTCAGTTAAGGCACATGAGTCTCTACTTTAATGAGGACTCGAGCTCAGACCCTTCACCAAGAAATATACCTGGGGTTTTGGGCTACACACAGCGCCATTTTGACGACACCCTCTACCCTCAGGATTACCTGAACCTGCTTGGCAGAGTGCCTGCTAATGAAGTGTTATGCCGCGTCTACAGCGTCGATGGCAAGCGCTTTAAAACCGCACAGGCCAGCCAGGAGTATGATCTGGCACAAGGGCCGGCACAGGTACGGTTGAACACCACCGCACCAATGGGCGATATCAGCGAGTGGGATGGGGCGAGCGAAGCCCTGCACCGCGTCGAGTACATGTTTGGCAACGGCAACACCCGCAACTACACCCTTAAGGTTTACAAAGATGCCGATGTACTCAAGACCGCCATCATCGGTGCCACTGATCAAGGCGCTCAGTATCTGGCGCACAGAGGGCAGGTAACCCGTCTTAACACCCTGTTCGCCCGGGAGCTGACGGTAAAGGCGGTCTCAGGGATCGACGCAATCCTGAACTACGACACCCAGCTCATGGCCGAGCCGAAACTTGGCGTCGTCGTGCGTCTGACACTTCCGGTGTACAAGGCTTCGTATCACGGCCCAGAGCGCTGGGCCGAAGTCTGGCTTGCTACCGACAAAGAGGAGCGCACCTTGCTTTGGAGGGGCCAGCTCAGCAACGCCAAGGTGCTCGCCAGCATGATGTTCGAGTCGGATCAGCGGTATGTCGGGCAACAGTTCTACCACTTGGAGACGAAATACAGCGCTAAACACAACAAGGCCATATCAGGCCTTAGCATCATGATCTCAAGCGAGACCCTGGCAATTCAGCGTGACTCTGATGCGGCATCTACCGGCCAAGTGCTGCTCAAGGACAATGTGGACAGTGTGCAGGTATTTGGCAGGAACGACACTGATAGCATGGATTTCACCGGCGCCAATGCCCTGTATTTCTGGGAGTTGTTCTACTACACCCCAATGTTGGTCATGCAGCGCTTCCTTCAGGAAGAACGCTTTGACCTTGCCGAACAGTGGCTGAAGTACGTGTTCAACCCGGCTGGCTACTCAATATCCGGCGTAGGCACACAGCGGATGTGGAATGTACGGCCGCTGGAAGAAGACAGCAGCTGGAACGACGACCCTCTGAAGTCGCTCGACCCGGATGCCGTGGCGCAGAACGACCCGATGCACTACAAGTACAACGTCTTCATGCGCCTGCTGGACATATGCATCGGCCGCGGCGATGCCGCCTACCGCAAGCTGCAGCGCGACACCCTCAGCGAAGCCAGTGTCTGGTACCAGCGCGCGGCGAGCCTGCTGGGCGACGCCCCCTGGGCACCGCCGGCAACGGGATGGAACGAACCCGTGTTGGGGCAGGCCGCAGTGCCCGGCGAAAGCCCGTTTCTGCCAGAGGTCAACCGCACCCTGCTCGGTTACTGGGAGGCGTTGCGCATTCGACAGTACAACCTGCGCCACAACCTGACCCTTGATGGCCAGCCGCTAAGCTTGCCGCTATACGCCACACCGGCCGACCCCAAGGCGTTGCTGGCCGCTGCAGTGGCGGCAGAGGCGAGTGGCGAACGTGGCCTGACGGAAGTCAACGACGTGCCGGCGCTGCGCTTCACCGTGTTGCTCGACGGTGCCCGCAGCATGGCCGCCCAGCTGATTCATTTTGGCAGCGAGATGCAATGGATTCTTGAGCGCCAGGATGCCGAGGCGTTGGCAGGCATGCTGGCCAGCCAGGGTGCGGAGCTTGCCGAGAGCAATGTGGCGCTGTTCAAGCACACCCTCAAGGAGCTGGCAGCCGACCGCGTGACCTTGCAAAGCTCGCTGGTGGCGGCCACGGCCAGTCGCAATCACTACCTGAACCTTTACCAAAGGAACATCTCTGATCGCGAGCGCCTTGCGCTGAAGTTGCGAACCGAGTCTGAACAGGCAGGTGCGGCTGAATCTGCCATTATGGCAGGTGCTTCGGTCATTGCCGCCTTCCCCAAGATCTTTGGTTTCGCTAACGGTGGCGGTAAACCGGAAGACATATTGAAGGCCGTTGCCTACGGCTTTGGCGCGCGCTCGAAAGTGTATGGCATCAAGGCATCGCGCCTTAGCCAAGAGGAGGTCTTCGCACGCCGTCGTGCTGACTGGAAGTTCCAGTATGAGTCGGCAGAGAAACAGATGGCGACCGTACAGGCTCAACTCGATGCCCTGGCAGTACGTGAAACCTCCGCCCACATGCAGATTGCCCACTTGAACACCCAAGCTGCCCATTCACAGGCCCAGCTTGCCTTGTTCCAAGGCAAGTTCACTGGCAAGGCCATGTACAGCTGGCTGCGCGCACGCCTGGCGAGCATTTTCTACACCTATTACGATCTCACCGTGTCGCGCTGCCTGATGGCACAAAAGGCCCTGCAGTGGGAAAAAGGCGACACGGATATGTACCTGCGCACCGGCACCTGGAACAGCGCCTGGGCGGGTTTGCTGTGTGGTGAGGGGCTGATGTTGGCACTGGGGCAGATGGAAACGGCCTGGGTGAAATGGCAGAAGCGCGAGCTTGAGGTGACGCGCACAGTGTCATTGGCCAGGCTTTTCGACGGCAAGCTCAGCTCGCAAGACAAAGCCGTAACCCTGGGTGAGGCGGTCAAGGCGCTGCTTGACGGTAAGACAGTTGAGGTCGATGACACGCTTGAAAACAGCAGCTTTGCACTGGCTGCGAACGGCATGCTATCGATCCAGTTCGGCCTTAAAACGTTGAACCTGGCAGCAGGCTTCGAAACTGCAGCTTCGCGACGCATCCGCAGCATTGCCGTCTCGCTGCCAGCCTTGCTGGGCCCCTACCAGGATGTGCATGCACGGCTGCTGACCAATGCCCAAGGCCTGCCTGCGGGCTGTGATGAGATGAACATCTCCCATGCCATGCAGGACAACGGCCAGTTCAGCCAGCTCAATGGTTACCCGGCATTTCGCCCAGGTAACCAGTTGCTGCCGTTCGAAGGGTTGCACATCGCCAAGGGGGATGATGACCAAGACCAGACCCAGATGACGTTGAACTTCGCCCAGCCCCAGGGCGATCAGCGGGCACTGCTGGAACGCCTCAGCGACATCATTTTGCACGTGCAGTTCACCGTTCGCTAAGGAGCAGGGGAGGGTACCCCGGTGCCCTCCCGCTGAGGCCAACTTCCTATTTCCTGACCCTTGCGCCAAGGCGCGGGGGTCGTCAAGGAGCAACATCATGAATGATATGTCTGTCACCCCTTCGGGTGCCGGCGGTGAACCTGTGTTCAGCCCCCCCTCGCTGCCCAAGGGCGGCGGTACGGTTTCGGCGGGCGGAGGCATGCTGTCAGTGGGCAGCGCCGACGGCGCCGCAGGTTGGTCGCTGCCATTACCATTGCCGGTCGGCCGCGCGTTGTCGCCGTCGTTGAGCCTGGCCTACCGTTCTTCGGCAGGTAATGGCGCATTCGGTGCTGGCTGGCAGTGTAGCCCGCCCACAGTCTGCCGCCTGGACCGCCTGGGGGTCCCCCGTTACACCCGCAGTGACCGTTGGCAGGGCCCCGACGGTGAAGAAATCCTGCTCGACCGCGGGGCGCCGCGCACTGTCGCCAGTTTGCCGTTTTCCGATACCCCCGCTGCTCACACGGTAACCGCTTGGGTGCAGCGCAGTGGCGGCCGCGACCAGCGCCTGGAGCATTGGCAAGCGCAAGCGAGCCCTGACTCGCCGGGCTTTTGGCTGCAATACCATGCCGACGGCAGCATTACGCTGTTTGGCTGGTCGGCCTCCGCACGCCTGGCCAAGCCCGGCAAACCGGCAGAGGTCGCGTGCTGGTATGCCGAAGAGACCGTCAGTGCCACGGGGGAGCATGTGGTCTACACCTACCGCAGCGAAGACCAGGCGGGCTGCGATGCGCACGAACAGGCCATGCACTCGCAGGTTGCCAACACCTACCTGGTCGCCGTCCACGCCATGAATGCAACCCCAAGCGCAGCGCTGCTGATACCGCAGCAGGCCTTTCGCCCGGACGATTTCATGACCGTGATGCAGTTCGACTACGGCGAGCGGGGCGTGGATGTGAACACCCCACCGGCGTTCGAGGTGAAGTCACCCTGGCCGGTGCGCGAGGACTGCTTTTCGTACTGGCGCTTGGGCTTCGATAAACGGGTGCGGCGGCTTTGCCACGAGGTGCTGCTGTGGCACCGTACGCGAATGATGGCCGGGGAGGCTGACCCAAGCCCGCAATTGGTTTCGCGCTTGCACCTGGGGTATGACGCATCGGGCGTCGCCTCGGTGCTGGTCGCCGCGCAACAGGTCGCGTACGAAACGGATGGCACGCCGTTGTTGCTGCCGCCGGTGGAATTCGAGCCGAGTCGCCCAGGGCGTGAGTACTCGTGCTGGGAGGCATTGCCCGACCTCGATGGCTTCTGCGCGCCGCACTGGCA
This sequence comes from Pseudomonas sp. PAGU 2196, assembly GCF_022179005.1. Classification (NCBI taxonomy): domain Bacteria; kingdom Pseudomonadati; phylum Pseudomonadota; class Gammaproteobacteria; order Pseudomonadales; family Pseudomonadaceae; genus Pseudomonas; species Pseudomonas sp. PAGU 2196. The sequence continues at coordinate 168,387 of NZ_BNTL01000008.1, forward strand.
GATGGTGGATCTTTACGGCGAGGGGCTGCCGGGTTTGCTGTTCCAGGATGCAGGTGCCTGGTGGTATCGCGCGCCAGAACGCAACAGTGACCTGGGTGGCGATGCCATCAGGTGGGGCGAGTCACAGGTATTACCGGGAGCACCCCGCCCCGGCACCGGGATGCTGGCCGACCTTGAGGGTGACGGCCAGCCGCAATGGCTGGTCAACCTGCCGGGTGTTCGCGGCAGCTTCACCCTGACGCCGGATGGGCAATGGCGTGACTTCATTGCCGCCGACGCCATGCCCAGCGAACTGGCCCATGGGGATGCGCAACTGGTCGATTTCAGCGGGGGCGGGCAGCAGGACCTGGTGATGATCGGGCCACGTAGCGTGCGCTTGTCTGCCAGGGTGCGTGGTGCCGGCTGGCAGCCGGCCAGCGACATCGTGGCAGGCCCCACGCTGCCATTGCCTGGCGGCGAGCACCGGCTGGTGGCATTTGCCGACCTGGCGGGTACAGGGTTGCAGCAATTGATCGAGGTCACGGCCGAGGGCGTCACCTATTGGCCGATGCTTGGCCACGGTCATTTTGCCAACCCTGTGCAGATGACGGGTTTTGCCATCGAACACTTCAACGCCGCGCGGGTATTGCTTGGCGATACCGATGGCAGTGGTACTACCGATATCCTTTATGTGGACGCTGACCGCATCCGGGTATTCGTCAGCCATAACGGCAATCGGTTTGTCGAAGGCTATTGCGTGCCGGCGCCTGAGGGGGTCGTGCTCGATGCCAGCTGTAAACTGCAACTGGTCGATTTGCGCGGGCAGGGTTGTGCAGAGCTGGTGTTGACTGTGCCGCACCTCTCTCCACGCAGCTGGGTGTACCGCTTCAACGACCGACGCCCCTGGTTGCTGGCTGAGGTGTGCAGCAACACCGGTGGCCGTACGCTGTTCGACTACCGCAGTTCGGCGCAGAGCTGGCTGGATGAAAAGCGTGCCCTGCAGGGGCAGGGCAAGGCAGCGATCAGTCGCTTGCCGTTCCCGGTTCACACCTTGGCCCAGGTGACCCTTGTGGACGACATCAGTGGCCTGCGTACCGTCAGTGGCATGCGCTATCAGAGCCCGGTCTGGGACCCTGTCGAGCGCGAGTTTCGCGGTTTCAGGCAGTTGATCCAGACCGACACCCTGAGCGACGCCCAGGGCACGGCCGCCGAGCGTTCGCCGCCGGCGCAAGTACGCCAGTGGTTCTTCAGCGGCATCGAAGACCTAGATAGCATCGCGCCACAGGGCTTTGATGCGCAGCGCAGCGCAGAGGCGGACTTTCCCTTGCAACCGGTGCGCTTCACCCGCCTTGAAGCTGATCACGATGTGCCTTACGTGCCGCAAGGTGCGGCCCGGCAGTGGCTGCTTTGTGCCTTGAAGGGGGCCCAAGTACGCAGTGAAACCTACGGCCTTGACGGCACTGAACACGCTGGGCTGCCGTACAGCATCACCCGTAAGCGCTGGCAAGTGCGGGTTTACGAGACCGCGCACGCCGACCGGCCCGCAGCCTTGGTAACGCCAGTAGAGACCCTGGCCTTCACTACCGAGCGCATTGTCCAGGACCCGGTTATCACGCAGAAACTGGTGATTGGCCAGGACAAGTACGGCCATGTCCTGCAGCAGGTGCAGGTGCATTACCCGCGCCGGGTCGCAGTCTCCCCATCGCCTTATCCAGCTTCGCTGCCAGCCGGTTTGCTGGACGATGCCCGCGACCCTCAGCAGGACGTAGCCTGGCTTGAGCACGCGCGCCATCGGGTACGTAGCCTGGAGGACGGCCATGATTACGTGTCCGGGTTGATCGAAGCGACCCGTACCGATGTGCTTGCGCTGCCAACGCACGCGCTGCCACAGGGCGGCTTCAGCGTGGAGCACCTGCTGGCACCCGACAGCCCGTTGCAGGGCCTGGACGCTGCCACGCTGTCGGGCTACCAGCGCAAGCAATGGTGCGATGCCCAGGGGCAACTGACCGCGGCGCCAATCCGCCAGGCGCTGGTGGCCTACCGCGAAACCGCCATGCTCGAACACGCCACCTTGGCTGCGCTCGAGACAACGCTTTTGCCGCACGAGCTGGCACAGTGGCAGGCCAACGGCGGCTATCACCTCATCGCCTTGGCCGAGGACGGCAAGCGGGTGTACGTCAGCCGCCACGACTTGAGCAGGCACCAGGGTGCGCCTCTGTTCTATCGACTGGCCACGCTGCGTGCCAGCGAGCTGCTTGGCGAACAGCGAGTTGACTGGAGCCCACACGCCCTGCAAGTGTTGAAGATAACCGACGCCGCTGGCCTGGAAACCGGCTTCGAGTATGACTGGCGTTTCCTCACGCCCGTAGCCATGACCGATGCCAACGACAACCAGCACCAGGTCAGCCTCGATGCCTTGGGGCGAGTGACACAAACCCGCTTCCACGGCACGGAACAGGGCCAGTTGGCCGGCTATAGCAGCAAGGCATTCACGCTGCCGGCAACGGTAGAGGGCATCCTGGCGCTCGAAGGAGGCGAGGTACCCGTGGCCACGGCGCACCGGGTGGTGACCGACAGCTGGATGCCCTTGGCACGTGACAGCCAAGGGCGCCTTGTGGTTACCCGTATGGGCGAGCTGGGGCTGCGTCGCCTGCTCAAGGCCAATGGCCTGCCCGCTGGGGACGACGGCGAAAGCCGCCAGCCGCCACATATCATCAGCCTGCAGACCGACCGCTACGACGGCGACCCCGCGCAGCAGCTGCGGGTAAACGTGACGCACAGCGATGGTGCCGGCCGCCTGTTGCAGACCGCCGTGCTGAATGCGCCTGGCGATGCGTGGGTGCGCACCGTCGCAGGCAGCCTCGAGCGCGATGCCAACGGTGCTGCACGCGTGCAGCCGGCAGCGCGACGTTGGGCGGTGACAGGCAAGACCGAGTACGACAACAAAGGCCAGCCCGTGCGCACCTGGTTGCCGTACTACCTCGATGACTGGCGCCCTGTAAGCGATGACAGCGGCCACCCCGGGCTGTATGCCGATACCCAGCTGTATGACGCCATGGGGCGCGTTTACCGCGTCCTCACCGCCGCGGGCTGGGAACGGCGTACCGAGTACTACCCCTGGTTCACGGTAGCGCAAGACGAAAACGACACGGCCTGAACGCGACCTTGATGGCGCGCGCTACCTGGCGCACGCCATGCCACTCAACCCCATGCAGAATTCAAGAACAGGAGGCACGCGATGCTTGCTCTTTCGGACAATGCTGTCCATCGCAATACCCCTACCGTCACGGTCGTGGACAACCGCGGCCTGGTGGCCCGGACCATCCACTACCACCGCCACCCGGACACACCGACCCTGACGCAACCTCGGATTACACGCCAGCAGTATGACGCCAAGGGTTTCATGACCCACAGCAGCGACCCGCGCCTGCACGCCAGCGGCCGGGGTAACTTTGCCTGGCTGACCGACCTGGTCGGTACCCCGGTGTGCACCCAAAGCGCCGACGCCGGCGTGTCGATCAACCTGAGCGACGCAGCAGGGCGCCCGTTGCTGGCCGTATCGCGAATCGCGCTCGATGAACACGGCGAGCACCTGCGCAGTGAAGCGGTCACCCGCACCTGGCATTACGAGAACGCCAACCTGCCTGGGCGCCTACTGGGGATCAGCGAACAGGTCAACGGCGACGTGGTGTGTCGGCTGGAGCGGCTGATTTATGCCGGCAACAGCGCCGCAGAAAAAGCCCACAATCTGGCGGGCCAGGCTAGTCAGCACTACCACACCGCCGGTTTGCTGCAGACCCATGGCGTTGGCATGACCGGCGTCCCGCTAGCGACCACACAGCGCTTGCTGGCGGATGCCGATAACCCGCAGGTGGGGGCGGACTGGCAAAGTGAACAGCCTGCCGATTGGGAGGCCCAACTGCAGCCGGAAAGCGAAGCCAGCACCACGCTGACTACGGTGGATGCGACCGGTGCACCCTTGACCACGCGTGATGCCGCAGGCCATCTGCGTCGCCAGGCTTACGATGTGGCTGGCCTACTCACGCAGCGTTGGCTGACGCTCAAGGGCTGCCCTGAGCAAGCCATCCTCAATGCCCTGAGCTATTCGGCTGCCGGGCAAAAGCTGCGCGAGGAGCACGGTAACGGCTTGGTCATCCAATACTGCTACGAACCGCGCACACAGCGGCTGGCCGAAGTCCGTACCGAGCGCCCGACAGGGCACGCGCAAGGGGCCAAGGTGCTGCAAGACCTGCGCTACGCCTACGACCCGGTGGGCAATGTGCTCAGCGTGCGCAACGACGCCGAAGAAACCCGCTTCTGGCGCAATCAGAAAGTCGAACCGCTAAGCACCTATGTCTATGACAGCCTGTACCAGCTGGCCAGCGCCACCGGGCGCGAGATGGCCAATGCCGGCCAGCAGGGCGCCAACCTGCCGGATATGGCGCTCCTCGATAACGTCACCTACAGCCGCTACAACCGCACCTATACCTACGACATGGCGGGCAACCTGACCCGCATCCGCCACAGCGCGCCTGCCACAAACCATAGCTACACCACCGATATCACCGTCAGCGACCGCAGCAACCGGGCGGTGCACAGTGCGCTCACCCAGGACCCGGCCGCCGTCGACGCGTTGTTCAATGCCAGTGGCCAGCAAAAGGCGTTGTTGCCGGGGCAGCAATTGAACTGGACACCGCGCGGTGAGTTGCACGCCGTTACCCAGGTCATGCGCGAAGGGGCGGAGGACGATGGCGAAAGTTACCGCTATGACATCGGTAACCAACGCGTGCTCAAGGTCAGTACCCAAAAGACCGCGACCCACATGCGCACGCAACGTGTGCAGTACCTGCCAGGCCTGGAGCTGCGCAGTACAACTCAGGGCGGCACGCTGACCGAGCAGTTGCAGGCGGTGCTGGTGGGCGAAGCCGGTCACGCCCAGGTGCGGGCCTTGCACTGGGCTGCAGGTAAACCGCCAGAACTTGCCGACGCGCAACTGCGTTACAGCTACGCCGACCAGCTGGGCAGCGGTTGCCTGGAGGTCGATGGCAGTGGTGCGGTGATCAGCCGAGAGGAGTACTACCCGTACGGCGGCACTGCGGTATGGGCCGCTCGCAGCGAAATGCAGGGGCGCTATAAGTGCGTTCGTTATTCGGGCAAGGAGCGCGATGCGACGGGGCTGTACTACTACGGGTATCGCTATTACCAGCCCTGGTTGGGGCGGTGGTTGAGTGCGGACCCGGCAGGCACGGTGGATGGCTTGAACCTGTACGCGATGGTGCGTAACAACCCGATGACATTGGTTGATGAATTGGGGTTGAGGGGCAAAGGGAACAAGAACAAGGGCGGGGGGAACAGTTCCGGAGCACAAGGCACGCCGGTTGCCAGCGGAAGTGGTGACGCTGTAAAGGAGCCGGTCGCGTCAACCTCTGCTTCAGCAGGGCCGAGCCGTGACGCTGCTGGTGCGGTGGCCTCATCTTCTCGCCCAGAGCCACCTGCTGCAGATATTCCGGATGAGGACGTATGGGATGTCGTACCTACTCGTAAGGATAAACAGGAAAGAAAGGCGGAAAAAAAGAAGGAGAGTACTGAACAAGAAGTCAATTTCGAGAGTGGGTTCGGTCTTCCTGACAGCAAACTGTTTAACTATCTGAAGTCGGAGCTCCCTACGAATAGACAAGGAAATCTGAGCAGCATTTTGGCAATAGGCCAAAGGATAAACCCCGACCCCGAGAAGGGTTTACGACAGGTTGTTTTCATGGAAAACGGTGTAAACAAAGAGGGTTTAAGGCATGTCACCGGTGAACACCGAGCCCACCTCAGAAACGTAGGCATTGAAACAAGATCAGATATCATCAAGGCGGTGATGACGGCCTTGATCCATGGCAAAATCGTCGGCATCCAAGGTTTAAGGGCTGGCAAAGACGGTCGACCGATTTATGAGTTCGATTTCAAAGGGAAAAAGCACCTCCTCGCGGTTCAGCTCACAAATGAAAATAGTGTGTTGGGCGCCAATCCTAAGGAGCTCGGCGTCAGTTACCAAGAGAGAATGAACTGGGCGCAGTCGCCTAAACGCTAGCTGATGGGATATTTCATGTCGGATATCTTCTATTTTTGGCGCCAAATATGATAGGACGGACGCCTGAAGACGCCTAGAATGACACCCACTTCGGATGTCATGTGAGCAGCGTCCATGGTCGCCCTACAAGATCAACAACAACCACCGCCCCCCGAAGCCGCCTCGCAGATCAAACCTGAACTGCGGGTTGGCTTCGTGCTCCTCAACCAGTTCACCTTGGTCCCGGTCGCCGGCCTGGTCGACTCGTTGCGCTTCGCCGCCGACAAGTCGTTCCGCAGCCAGCAAGTGTATTGCCAATGGGACTGGATGACCCTGGACGACCAGCCGATCACCGCCAGTTGCGGCATGCCCATTTCGCCGACCAAACCGCTCAACCTGTTTGCCCAGTACGACTACATCGTGCTGGCGGGCGGGCTGCTGGGCGAAACGCGTAATCCCCCAGACTGGCTACTCGATGCGCTGCGTGAGGTGCATGCGGCCAATATCCCGATCATTGCCCTGTGTTCAGGTTCGTTCGTGCTGGGTAAGGCCGGCCTGCTCGATGGCCGGCGGTGCGCGTTGCATTTCACCTTGCGCGATGAGTTCAAGGAGCGCTTCCCGCTGTCCACCGCCGTGATCGACAAGAGCTATGTGGATGACCGCGGCATCATCACCTGCCCGGGCGGCACGGCCATCGACCTGGCGGCCAGCCTGATTCGCCGGCACTGTGGTGCGGTGCGGGCGCAGAAGGGCTTGGAGTACCTGCTGGTGGACGAGCGTGCCGACGCGCAAGAGGACAAGGCCGCCAGCGAAAGCGTTTACCAGAACGACCGTGTGCAGCGGGCCATTGCCTTCATGCGCGCCAACCTGGATGCCTCGATGACCCTCAAGGCCGTGGCTGAGGCAGTGGGCACGCACCCGCGGCAGTTGCACCGCGAGTTCGTTGCCAATACACAAGAGCCACCGGCCAACTACTGGCGCAAGCTGCGCCTGGACCACGCCCGGCGCTTGCTGGTGAATACCAGCCAGAACATCACCACCATTGCCTTGGCGTGTGGGTTTTCCGATGCATCGCACTTCATCTTGTGGTTCCGCAAGCAGTACGGCGAAACGCCTTACAGCTTCCGCAAACGGCGGCATGAAGTGGAGCGGTTTGACTGGCATGGGGACAAAGTAGGCTTGGACCCGGAGCTGTAGCTGTGTAGCCATCTCCAGCGCTACCCGTGTAGGCGCTGGCTTGCCTGCGAATGGGCCGCAAAGCGGCCCCGGCGCTATCAAAGCTGACCAAAAGCCTGAATCTCGATCCGATACTCAGGCGCCGCCAGCGCAGCCCCCACACACGCCCGCACCGGTGGCTGCTGCCCGACCCAGGCGTCATACACCTCATTCATCGCCGCAAACTCCCCCATGTCAGCCAGCCAGATCTGCACGCGGGTGAGGTTGCCCTTACCTGCGCCAACCTGTGCCAGCCACTGCTCCAGCTGCGCCAGCACGCACCGCGTCTGCGCAGCGATATCGCCCGGTGCAAGGGCGACGATCCCGGAGGTTTCCAGGCGGCCATCCACCAGAACCATCTGGCTCGCCCGTTTGCCGGGGTTGATACGTTCGATCATCAGCGCGCTCCTCAGAACAGTACGTAGGTCTTGCGCAGGGTCTCGTGGATCTCCCACACGCCTTCGCAGTTCTCTGGGAACAGCACCGCATCGCCCGCCCGCAGCTCGACCGGCTCGCCACCGTCGGGGGTAAAGGTGCAGCTGCCGCTGACGATATGGCTGAACTCGCGGTTTTTCAGGAAGCGGCGGAACACCCCGGGGCTGCTTTCCCAGACGCCGATGCTGGCGCCCACCGCTTCATCGGTCTGGTCCTGGGCGCTGGCGGCGTGGGCGATCGGTTCGCCGATCGGCAGCCGGGCAGGGGCTGGCGTGCCCAGGGGCGAGGCAGCGGCATTGCGGACAACGGTAAGCACGTGGCTCATGGTGTGGCTCCTTCAGGCTTTACGGGCAACGGTTTTGTAGGACGGTGACGGTGCAGGGGCGGCCCCGCCCAACGCGGCGGCTTGCTGCAGGTCGAGCTTGCTGGTCTCTGGGGCGAGCCACCACGAGATCAGTGCACCGAACAGTGAGATCAACGCGGCGGCGAACATGGTGTTGGCAATGCCATAGGTGGCCAGGGAAATAGGCACCAGGTAGGTGCCCACGGCCGCGCCGATACGCGACAGCGAAGTGGCCAGGCCAACGGCAGACGCGCGGATCTCGGTGGGGAACAACTCGTTGGGGTAGACGTATTCCAGCACCTGAGCGCCGCCAATCAACACCGCGTAGGCGCCAAACAGCACCAGCACGGTGGTGGGCGATGCGTCGGGGAACACGCCCAGCAGCACCAGCGACATGCCCGACCAGAGGAAGCTGTGGATCAGCATCTTGCGCCGCCCCAGGCGGTTGATCAGCTTGGTTGCCAGCAGGCAGCCAAGGGTGAACAGCAGGGTGATGGCGATCGAGCCGTAGGCGGCCCAGTCGCCGGTGAGCTTCAGCGCCTGCAGCACCTTTGGGGCGAACGCGTAGATGGCGAACAGCGGGACGATGGCGCAGGTCCAGAACAGGGTGACGAAGGCCATGCGTTTGCCGTAGCCGGAGTGGAACAGCGACCACACCGACACCGGTTTGCCGCTGACGTGTTCGGGCAGGTCGGCGATGGAGTAATCCGGGCCATAGACGCGTTTGATCACGGCATCCGCCTCGGCAGTACGCCCCTTGCTCAGTAGCCAACGTGGCGATTCTGGCGTACCGCTACGGGCAATCAGGAACAACGCACCCGGGACCAACGCACTGGCCAATACCCAGCGCCAGCCGTCATCGCCGCCGACGCGCAGCAACAGTTCACCGACCACATAGGCCACAGCGGCCCCGGCGAACCACATCAGTACCATCGCCGCCAGCAGCGGCCCGCGTTGCTTGCGTGGCAGGAACTCGGCCAGCAGCGAGGTAGCGATCGGGTAGTCGGCGCCGACCGCGATACCGATCAACAACCGCCAGGCGAACAACGCCCAGGCCGACTCGACCCAGAACTGCGCTACCGAAAAACCGACAATGGCGATCAGGTCGACCAGGTACAGCACCTTGCGCCCGTACTTGTCGGTGAACCAGCCACCCAGGAAGCCGCCGAGGAACACCCCGATCAGCGCCGAAGCCGCAATCAGCCCCTCCCAGAAGGCCGACAGTTGCAGGGCCTGGGTGATCTGCAGCATGGCCACGCCGATGATGCTCAGCACATAGCCGTCGAGGAACGGGCCACCGGCGGAATAGACCGTCAGTTTGCGGTGGAACGCATTGAGTGGCGCATCTTCGACGGAGCGTTTGGGGACAGACATTGGACTTACCTCTTGTTGTTATTTGACGCACTTGCGTGGCGGCACTATGGCACCGGGTTGCAGGGGTTCCCTATAACGGTTCGGACGGGTCGTGGGATGGCATTGCGAGGTGTGAATGGCACTGTAGGAGCAGCCTTGTGCTGCGAAGAGGCCGGCGACATCAGCCAAGATTTACGGCGTTGTCACCGGCCTCTTTGCAGCACAAAGCTGCGCTTACCGCGACCGAGTCAACAGCGCATCCAGCACCACTTCGCAGGCCGCACCCCAGCTGGCACTTACCGGTTGATGCATCAACACGGCCAGCCCATCGGCGGTAAAGGTGCCCGGCGTGGCAATCGCTTGCCCCAGGGCCTTGAGCGTGTGTTCGGGTTGGCGCTGGGCACTGCTCACACAGTCGTGCAGGTTGCCCAGCACCAAGGCGCGTGCCTCGGTTGCGGGCAGGCCTTTGTCAGCCAGCCAGTGCTGCAGGTCGTGCAAAAGGAAGTAGAACCAGCCATTCATGCACGCGGCCACCGTGGCCAGCTCGAATGCGGCTTCATCCTGCAATACCACCAGGTTGCCCAGCGCGGCCAGGCATTGCTCAGTGGGGGCATCCGGGGGGTAGACGACTACCGTGGACTGGTTGTGTTGCGCGGCATAAGACAGCATCACGCGCACGCAGTGAGCGGCGGGGAAGGCGGCTTGCAGCTGTTGCAGGTTCACACCTGCTGCCAACGACAGCAGGCGTTGCCCGGGGTGCAGATGTACCTCGCCGGCCAGGTGTGCCAGTGATTCTGGGCGCACGCCCAGCATCAGCACCTCGGCCTGATCGACTACCGCCTGATTGCTCGGCAGTACCTGGCAACCGTGTGCGTGGGCCAGAGTTTCGGCGCGCTGGGCGTTGCGTGGCGACAGCAGGATCGCGCCGTCGAAACCACCGCGGCGCAGGCCGATAACGACTTTTTCGGTCAGCTCGCCGACCCCGAGGATGCCCAGGCTACGCATGATGCCTCCTTGTCAGCTTTCCAGGCCGGCGCGGCGCTGGCCCCAGTGCAGGTTCAGGTTGACGCCCAGGCTCAGCAGCGGCTCCGGCGGGTTGCGGTTGGGCCCGGCCGAGCCCAGCAGGAAGTCGATCAGCTCGTCACGCTCGCCACTCAGCCAGTCGGCCAACAGGGTCCCGGTGGCAGTGCCACGGGTAATCCCCAGGCCGTTGCAGCACAGCGCCGCATGGACATTGGGTGCCAGCGTGCCGAAGTGCGATTGGTGGTTGCGCGACAGGCACATCGAACCGCCCCAGGTGAATTCGAACGGCGTACCCGCGAGCATCGGGAAGCGCCGCTCGAACGACGCCCGGTGCTGTCGCCCAGCGCGTTGCAGGTGGCGCTGGTTGGCGCGCCCATCGGCGTTGAAACTGAAGCTGTTGCGCACCAGCAGGCGCTGGTCCGGGGTGCGTCGCAGGGTGCTGCCAAACGGGTCAGCGGGGATGATGCCCCAGGTCGCCTTGCCACCCAGGCGTGCTTGTTCGTCTTCGCTCAGGGGCCGGGTCATGCTGGCGTAGGTGAAAATCGGCAGCAGCCGCCCCGGCAGGAAGCCGAAGTACGAGGCGAAGGCGTTGTTGGTCAGCAGCAACTGCTCGGCAACGATCTCGCCATGGGCATGCGCGAGGGTGATGCGCGTGCCCTGTTCGATGCGAGTGATGGTGGTGTGTTCGTACAGCGTCACGTTGCTGGGCAGGCTGTCTGCCAGGCCTTTGGCCAAGGCGGCCGGCTGCAGTAACTGGGTACCTGGGGTGTACAACGCTTTGCGGTAGAACGCGGTGCCGAAGTGCTCGGGCAGGTCACGGGCATCGATCATCTGGTAGGGCTGGCCGAGTTTCTCCAGGCCGCTGCGGTACGCTTCGAGCACCGCCAACCCCTTGTCTTCGACCGCCGCCTGGTACTTGCCGTCTGGGCGGATCTGGCAGTCGATACCATGCTGCTGGATCAGCGTGTGCAGTATCGACTGAGCGCGCAGGTTGAGCTTGAGGTTCATCCGCGCGGTGGCCAGTTCACCGATGTAGTCCGGTGCGCCGATGTCATGGGGCAGGTCGATGGCAAAGCCCGAGTTGCGCCCCGAGGCGCCAAAGCCGACTTCCTGGGCTTCGAGCAGCATCACCTCATCATCCGGGTGATGCAGCGCCAGCTGCCGCGCGGCGGCAAGGCCGGTGAAGCCAGCGCCGAGCACCACCCAGCGCGCTTCGCTCCGCCCCCGGTGCGCGGCACGTGGCTGGCGCAGGGGGCTGAGGTGGAACCAGCCGCAACCGTTGTCGTCCGCGGGGGTAGAGGTGTTTCTGTACATGGGTTTTATCCGTGTTGTTTTCTTCACTGTCGCATGGCCCGGGCGCGGGGCATATAACGGGAATGACGGGTCGTGGGAGGTTTTGAATTGACCGCGACAAGCCCTGCGTGATTTGCTCGGTTTGCCGGTGACTGGCCCGCGCAAAGGCCCCGGCACTCAACGATCATTCAAAGGAAACTGAAGGTCTGCCATGTCCGAATACACGCTCCACTGCTTCGCCGAATCCGGCAATGCCTACAAAGCCGCCCTTATGCTCGAACTCACCGGCCAGCCTTGGCAGCCGGTGTTCGTCGACTTTTTCAACGGCCAGACCCGCGAGCAGGCCTGGCGCGATGAAGTGAACGAGCAGGGCGAGGTGCCGGTGCTCGAACACGCGGGCAAGTCGTTCACCCAATCGGCCTTGATCCTGGAATACCTCGCTGAGCAAACCGGCCAGTTTGGCCCACGCGATGAGGACGAAAAGCGCGAGATCTGGCGCTGGATGCTGTTCGACAACCACAAGTTCACCAGCTACTACGCGGCGCTGCGGTTTATCTATTGCCTGAAACAGATGGGCGAAACCGATGTGACCAAGTTTTTGCGTGATCGCGCCACGGCGGCCTATCGCATCGTTGATGCGCATTTGGCGAAGACGCCGTTCATGGTCGGCGGGCGCTTGACCATCGCCGACCTGTCGTTGGCGGGTTATGTGTTCATGCCTGAAGACACGGGTATCGCGCTGGACGAATTCGTTCATATCGAGGCCTGGAAAGCGCGGATCAAGGGCACGCCAGGCTGGAAACACCCCTATGACCTGATGCCGCGGACAGCGCCTGTTCAAGCGCCATTCGGATGACTGGTCGTGACAAGCGCTAGCGCATGACTACGCTCAGGACGTAAGACACATTCTGCAACAACTGGCCAGTTGGCCCTGATGGATCTCGCTCACCCGCTGCAGATGGAAGGCCGCACTGGTTTGCAGGTCGCCCCATGGGGGGCCGGAACTCACGGGGTGTCAATGTGCAAGCCCCGTGCTACTCCAAGCGGAGGCTCTACATGCTCAAAAAATGCTTGTTGGCTTTGGCAATCGGCGCGGTTTTGTCAGCGTCGGCCGTGTTGGTGCCTGACTCCATTGGCGGTGCGTCCAGCGCGTATGCGAAGGATGGCGGTGGTGGAGGTGGCGGCGGCCATGGTGGCGGCGGTGGCGGCGG